>DATHVJ010000059.1:0-6700 GCA_035461345.1 Solirubrobacterales bacterium
CCGACTGCACGCCGGGGCCGACCGTGGTCGGGTCGTCGCAGTCGCAGTAGTGCCAGTACTGCCACCCGACCATGTGCTCGTCTGCGAGGTCGATCACCCGTTGCGTGTCGACGAGGTCGTCGCTGGCCCCGAACTCGGTCACGAGCGGCGCGTCGCCGGTTCGATCGACGTGGTCGTCGGCGTTTCGGAACACCGAACGCAGATTGGCTTCGCATGAGGTCGTTGCGACCCCACCTCCTCCCTCCAGGCAATACGGGTGGAAGCTGAATCCGGCGTGACGGTCGCCCGTGTCGCCGTGCGAGGTCCGCGCGCCGTAGTCGAACAGCACATTTGGCTCGTAGAAGGCGAGCTTGCGACGATCGACGTCGCGGATCGCGGCGATCGTCCGCCTCGAGAACGGGGTCAGCGAGCCGGAGTCGAATTTTGGGCACCCCGCCGGGTTGAGGCAGGTCGGGAACGCCGACCCGGGCCACGGCTCGTTCAGCAGGTCATACCCCGCCACGCGGGGTCGCCGCTTGAAGCGCCGCGCGACCTTGCGCCACGCGGCCGCGTACGCCTCCTGGAGCGGGACCCCCTGCGCGGGGTCGTTGGCCCAGAAGTGGTCGAAGGCCCGTTGCAGGGCGGGCATCGCCAGGTAGTTGCCCGGGAACCCGGTCTTCGGCTCGGCGGGAAGCCCGTCGTCGAGCGTCTGCCAGTCGGGCCATCCCTCGCCCTCGAAGCGCTCGTTGTAGAGGTCCTGGTGGAAGTCCAGCAGGGTGAAGATCTTGCGCTTCGCGAGCACGCGCTCGGTCCGCGCGATGCTGCCCAGGTAACCGCGGCGGTAGTCGGGGCTGCCGTCGGCGCCCGGCGGCTCCGGCTCGAGGCCCTTGTAGATGATCCCGAGCCGCACGGTGTTGAAGCCGTGGCGGTGCAGGAAGCGCGCGTCGTCGCGGCCGAACCCGGCGTCTTCGGGACGGTAGGAGCCGACCTTGTAGACCATGTTGAACCCGTGCAGGATCACGACCCGGCCCTTGGCGTCCGTGATCCACCGTCCCTCGTGGCCGAGCGACGGCTTCGGGGACGCCGGGGACTGCGCCGCCTCCGCGTGGAGGCCGACTGCGAGGGTGAGAGCGGCGGCGAGCGTCGCGCGCCGCATCCTCACGTGACCCGCGCCTCCGAGCCCCCCGGAGCGACGGCCTCGGCGAGCCCGGTCATCGCATCGACGGTGGCGCTGGCCAGCGCGCGGACGACGACGACGTCGAGCGGCTCGTCGTAGCGGGCGAGTTCGTCCTGGGCGACGTATGGGCTCTCGACCGCGACCCCTACCGACCCGGGCTCGGCCCCGAGGCGGGCGAAGTGGCTGCGGTAGCCGTCGTGCAGGTCGCGGTAGAACGACTCGTCCTTGACGAGCCGCTCGGCGGCGTCGGCGCCGACTGCGGTTCGGACGTAGCCGAGCACCGGGGGCGGGCGGCGGCCGGCTTCGCGGGCGCCGGCGTGGACCTGCTCCCGAGCGCCGCGCGCGAACTCCGGCGTCATCCAGTTGAGGAAGGCGCCGTCGTACGCCGCGCCGGCCAGCGCGCACATCTTCGGCCCCATAGCGGCGAGCACGATGCGGACGTCGGGAAGGAGCTCGCGAAGCTCGGGCAGCGCTTCGCGCATCCGGGTCAGCGGGCGCTCCGAGAACCCGGCCCCGACGCCGACCCACAGGCGGTCGCGGGGGAGCCCGAGCTCCTCGATGCGCCGCGCGATGTCCGCGGGGGAGTGGCGGTCGAGCGCCAGCACGGCGACGCCGAGGTCGATTCCCGGGACCGAGCGGGCGAAGCTGGCGAGCGTGTCGAGCCCGCCCGCCGCGGGGTGGTCGTTGGACCACATCGACTCGTAGCCGAGCATCGCGCAGCGTGCCGCGAGCGGCTCCGCGACCGCGGGGTCGAGGCCGGCGGTGACACCGAACGCGCGGCTCACACCCGCTCCAGGACGGCCACGCACTCGATGTGCGGGGTCTGAGGGAACATGTCGACCGGGCGCACGCGCCGCAGCCTATAGCCGGCCGAGCCGAGCTGGGCCGCGTTCGGCGCCAGCGTCGTCGGGTTGCACGACACGTACACGATCCGTCGCGCCCCGCACTCGATCACCCTCCGGACGACCTTCTTCGACAGGCCGGCCCGTGGCGGATCGACGACGACGACGTCCGGCAGTCCGGCGCGCTCGATCATGGGGCGGACTCCGAGCCGCGCGTCGGCGACGACGAAGCTGGCGTTGGCGATCCCGTTCGCGCGCGCGTTGTGCTCCGCGTCCGCGATCGCCGACTCGACGACCTCGAGGCCCCACACCTCTCCGGCCTCCGGCGCGAGCGCGAGGCCGATCGTCCCGATCCCGCAGTAGAGATCGAAGACGCGCTCGCTCCCGCGAAGCGCCGCGTACTCGGAGGCGATCGCGTACAGCCGCTCGGCCATCTCCGTGTTCGTCTGGAAGAAGGCGTGCGGCGAGATCCGCAGCCGCAGGCCGGACACCACCTCGGCGAGGTGCTCCTCGCCGAGCACCCCCGTCGGCCCCTCGGTGCCGCCCGAGGGACCCTCGACCACGGTGTGGAGGTCGACCGGCGGGCGGGAGAAGGAGGCGGGGGAGGTCACGAGGCGGGTCTGAAGCTGGCCCGTGCGCCGGCCCTCGCGGACGACGAGGTTGCGCAGCACGCCGTCGCGAGCCCGCCTGTCGTACGGAGGGATCCCCTCCGCTCGCGCCCACTCCCGCAGCTCGTTGCGGGCGGCGTTGTTGCGCTCCGAGGCGAGCTTGCAGTCGTCGACGTCGACGACGACGTCCCAGCGGCCGCGGGCGTGGAATCCGAGCGCGGGGCCGGCGGGGCCGACGCCGAACGAGTACTCGAGCTTGTTGCGATAGCGCCACACCTCGGCGGCGGGCTCGATCGGCTCGAGCTCGAATCCTTCGAGCCCGCCGATCCGGGTCAGCGCATCCGCGACCTGCTCCTGCTTGTGCTCGAGCTGGCGCTCGTACGGGAGCCCCTGCCACGGCGCGCCGGGGCACGGCTCGCCGCCGTGCAGGCAGCTGTCGGGGACGCGCTCGGCGCTCGGCCGAACGAGCTCGACGGCGCGGGCCTCCGCGTAGCCGCGCTTCGTCTTGGTCAGGGCCGCCCGCACGCGGTCGCCCGGCAGCGCGCCGGCGACGAACACGACGTAGCCGTCCGAGCGCGCGACTCCGCGGCCGCCGAAGGCCAGGCCCTCGACGTCGAGCTCGAGCTCGTCTCCCCTGCGCGGGCGCCGCGAAGCCTCCATCCACCTATCGTTGCAGCGCCATGGCAGCCCGGCAACGATCGCGCGATCCGCTTGCAGATCGCGCGCTTGATGACTACCGAGCCGACGCGGAGGCGTTCTCCGAGCAGATCGACCGCGAGTATTACCTCCACCTCTCGGGCCGCAAGCGCGAGTTCGAGATCGAGCCGATCTACGAGCGCCACGCCGAGCTGTTCTCGCGCGGGGCCGTCGATGGGCTGCGCGAGTCGGCCGGGGGCGCCGACGGCGAGCGCGAGCGGCGGCTGCGCGGCCTGCTCGCGTTCGCGTTCGAAGGCCATCTGGGGCAGGCGACGAAGCGCGAGGCGGCGGAGCTGGCGCAGCTCGAGGCGTCGCTCGAGGTTCGCGTCGACTCGACGCAGATCCCGTATCGCGCCGTGCCGGTTGCGGTCGCCAACGAGCCCGACTCGGGGCGGCGCTCGGCGATCGAGACCGCCCGCGACGAGCTCCTGACCACCCGCCTCAACCCGATCCACCTCGTCTCCCTGCAGCGCGCGCACCAGTTCGCGCGCGAGCTCGGCTGGGACAGCTACCGGGCCGCCTGCGCCGAGGTGCGCGGGATCGACCTCGACGCGCTCGCGGCCCAGGCGCGGCGGTTCGTGCGGGCGACGGACGCCGCCTACCCGCGGCTCGTCGACCCGCAGCTCGCCTCCGTCGCTCTTCCGCCGCTCGGCGAGCTTCGCCGGTCCGACCTGCCGCGCTTCTTCCGGGCGCCGGGACTGGACGCCCGCTTCCCGGCGGAGCGGCTGGTGCCGACGTTCGGCGACACCCTGGCCGGCATCGGGATCGACCTCGAGGCGCAGCGCAACGTCCACCTCGACACCGAGGCGCGGCCCAGCAAGACCTCGCGCGCCTTCTGCGCCACGCCGAGGGTGCCCGGGGAGATCCACCTGGTGATCGCTCCCGCCGGTGGTCGGGACGACTACGAGTCGCTGTTCCACGAGGGAGGGCACGTCGAGCACTACGCCCACGTCGACCCCGAGCTCGCGTTCGAGCACCGTCACCTCGGCGACAACTCCGTCACGGAGTCCTTCGCGTTCCTGTTCCAGCACCTGACCGAGGACCCGGCGTGGCTGCGGGCTCGGCTCGGGGTCGCCGAGCCGGAGCCGATCCTCGTCTACGCGCGGGCGGTCAAGCTCGTGATGCTGCGCCGCTACGCGGCGAAGATCGCGTACGAGCTCGAGCTCCACGACGCCGACCCGGACCTCGACGCGATGCCGTCCCGGTACGCCGAGCTGCTCGGCGGCGACACCCGGGTCGCGTGGCCCGAGGCAAGCTGGCTCGCCGACGTCGACCAGGGGTTCTACGCCGCGTGCTATCTGCGGGCGTGGGCGCTGGAGACGGCGTGGCGGCGGGCGCTGCGGGATCGCTTCGGGCAAGGGTGGTTCGAGGTCGCGGCCGCCGGCGCATGGCTGCGCGAGCTGTGGTCCCAGGGTCAGCGGCTGGACGCGGCCGAGCTGCTCTCGGACACGCTCGGCGAAGAGCTCGATCTGAGCGTGCTGGAGGCCGAGTTCGCCCCGGCAGCGAACGGATGAGCTGAGCTCGCCCTGCGGGCGGCACGAGGTCGAGCGGCAAGAAGTCGAGCGGCAAGAAGTCGAGCGGCAGAGGCTCGTCGAAGTCCTGAGAAGGCCGGGTTAGCGGAGACGCTTCTGCGCCTGCCCGAGGACGCGCTCGAGGTCGCGCAGCATCGACTCCGTCTGCTTACGCCCGCGGCTGATCAGCCGGCTGACCAGCTCGTTGGCGTCGTCACGGGTCATCCGCCCGTGGGCCACGGCGTCGTCGAAGACCTCTTGAAGTCGGTCGCGTGGAAGCGTGACGCTCTTCTCGAGCGCCTCGCGAAACGCCTGGACGCTCTTGTCGGCTCGCCCCTCCTCGGCCTCGCCCGGGCTGCGCTTGCGTGATCGCTCGGCCACGTCCCAAGCCTAACCGCAGGTGAGCGATTCCACGGTCACGGGTGACCGCGGGGGCGGGCCCAACACGGCGAGCAAGCGCGTCAACCTGGTCAGGAAGAGCTAGCCGCGCGCGGCAAACAGCGCCTCGACTGGCGCGTGGTCGGAGAGTCGCAGCGCGAGACCGTCCCACGGGATCTCCCGCGCCTCGGCGGGCCACTGGCGGGGCGGCTCGCGGACCTCGAGCCCGCGGACGAGGATGTGGTCGATCGCGTCGGGTGAGGTCGGCGCACCCAGCCCGAAGCGGTCGGCGAGCTCGTCGAACAGAGGTGAGCGTTCGGGGCGGAGGTTGAAGTCGCCGCCGAAGATCAGCGGCGCGTCGGTCGACCACCCGCTCGCGGTCTCCGCGGCGAGGCGGACCTCCTCCTCGGCGAGTGCGTAGTTGTCGTTGCTGGCGTGGAAGTTCGCGACGCAGAGGCCGTTGTCGAGCCGTGAGAACGCCATCGTCCGGCGCTCGGGGTCCCCGGGGCGGATGACGAGCTCGCGCGGCTCGGCGATCCGTGCGCCGCGGACGAGCGTCGTGTTCGACCCACCCTCCCACGAGCCGGGCAGGTCGGGGTTCAGCCGGTGCAGAAGACCCTGGAGGGCGGGGACATAGTTGCGCGAGGTGAGCACGCGCTGGGCCTCGGCGCCGGACGCGCGGGCGAGCGGCTCCGCCCATCTCGGCGGGCACTCTTGGAGCAGGGCGAGATCCCACTCGGCTTCCGCGAGCAGCGCCGCGAACGCGTCGAACAGGTCGCGGTTGACCTGCACGTGCGTGCCGTTGCGCTCCGTGATCCGCAGCAGCTTCGAGCGCAGCGTGTACAGCGCCGGGTCGGGCGGCCCGTCGCGGCCGTGGAACAGGTTCCAGTTCAGGGCCCGGATCTCGATGCGGCGTAGTATCGGCGGCTTCGATGACGCCTCCGCGCCACTTCGTGACCGGCGAGGAGCTGTCGGCCGACGAGCTGGCGGCGCTGCTCGACCGCGCGCTGGAGCTGAAGGCGGGAAGGCGCGACGGGGTGGGGGGAGATGCGCTTGCGCGCAGGTCGGTCGCGCTCGTGTTCGAGAAGCCATCGACGCGGACCCGGGTCTCGTTCGAGGTCGGGGTAGCGGAGCTCGGGGCGACGCCCGTCGTCCTGCGCGGCGACGAGCTCCAGCTCGCGCGCGGGGAGTCGATCGGCGACACGGCGCGGGTGCTGTCGCGGTACCTCGACGCAATCGTGATCCGGTCGGTGTCCGACGGCAACGTCGCCGAGCTGGCACGAGGGGCGTCGGTTCCGGTGGTCAACGGGCTGACCCCGGCCCACCATCCATGCCAAGCGCTCGCGGACCTGCTGACGCTGCGCGAGCGGTTCGGGGGGCTGCGCGGGCTGCGGGTCGCGTACGTCGGCGACGGCAACAACGTCGCGCGCTCGCTGGCGACCCTGGGCCGGACCGCGGGCGTGGACGTCGTCGTCGCGTCGCCCGATGGCTACCGGCTCGAGCCGCGAG
>DATHVJ010000060.1:0-4981 GCA_035461345.1 Solirubrobacterales bacterium
GTGTGCAACTACTTCAACTACTGGTTCACCTTCCTGCCCGAGCACCTCTCGGAAGGTGACGCCCTCGGCTTCAGCGAGCGCGCCCAGGTGATCAGGTTCCCGTCGGGCGACCTGACCGTGGACACCCAGTCGGACCCGAACCTGCCGCCGACGATCGCCACGCTCCCCGGCCAGGTCCGCACGCCGGTCGGTGGCTACTCGGGACTGCAGGCGAACGGCAAGGCGGGGCCGGCGCTCGATCCGCCCGACGGCGGGGAGTTCCGCCCGTACGAGCTTCCGATCCTGCACGCGCCGGTGTACGTGCCCACCGGCCAGCGCCGCGCCGACTGTCAGTCCGGCCAGCTCGGATACCCGCTGGGCGACCTGCGGGTCCCGGGCCAGCCGCGCGACAACCCCGCGCTGATCGCCTCGGACTATCCCGGCTCACGGGGTCCGACGACGCTGTTCTACGACCGCAACAGGAACCGCACCTTGGTCGACACGCGGGTCCCGGGGAGGTTCCCGAACCGATGAGGCACGCGCGGCGACGACAGGTTCCGAGTGTCGTGATCGGCGTCGTGGCGGTGGCGCTGGTGGTGATCGGCACCGTGCTCGCGTTCACCAAGCGACTCCCGTGGGCGGGTGGCTACGAGGTGCAGGCGGTCTTCACCACGTCCCAGGGGATTCGAGAGGACTCCCCGGTCCGAATCGCGGGCGTGGACGTGGGCGAGGTGGTGGACGTCGACCACTACGCGACCGCCGGCTCGACGGACGACACCGGGGAGGACGCCGACACCGGGCCGGAGGGCCAGGACGCCGCCGTCGTGACGATGCGAATCGACGACCAGGGCAGGCCAATAGCGCAGGACGCCACCTTCGAGCTTCGCCCGCGGCTGTTCCTCGAGGGAAACATGTTCGTGGACGTGAAGCCCGGTTCCCCGTCGGCTCCCGAGGCGGGAGACGGCTACACGTTCCCGGTGCGTCAGACATCGGTCTCGGTGCAGCTGTTCGACGTGCTCGGCGCCCTGAAGTCCGATGTCCGTGCCGACCTGCAGGTCTTCCTGGAGGAGTTCGGGGCGGCGCTCGACGACCACGGCGGGGCGGAGGGGCTGCAGCGCGCCTACCGCTCCTCGCCCGGCGCGTACAGGTTCACGTCCCAGGTCAACGAGGCGCTGCTCGGGCAGCGACCGGGCGATCTCTCGGGCCTGATCCGCAACCTGGGGCGAGTCGCCGGGGCCCTGACGGAGAACGAGGAGCAGCTCAAGGACCTCGTCACCAACCTGCGGATCGTCTCGGGGTCGTTCGCCGCCGAGGATGCAGCCCTGTCCGAGGCGATCGCCGAGCTGCCGCGGGCGCTGGAGGCCGGGCGCCCGGCGTTCGCGAACCTGAACCGGGCATTCCCGCCGCTGCGCGCGTTCGCCCGCGAGGCCGTGCCGGGTGTCCGCGATCTCTCCCCGACCGTGGTCGCCGCCACCCCCTTCCTGCGCCAGCTCAGGCTCCTCGCCCGGCCCGCGGAGCTCCAGGGGACGTCGGCGGAGCTGCGGCGCACCGTCCCCTCGCTGGCGCGGCTGAGCCGCTCCGGAGCGGACCTCCTCGAGGAGGGCCGCGCCCTGGCGAGCTGCTTCAACACCGTGGTCATCCCGTGGGCCAACGACCGGGTGGACGGGGGGCCGGGATATCCGCATCCGGCGTTCGGCCGCGTCTTCGAGGAGACGGGCTACGGGCTGGCCGGGGTCGCGGGGGAGAGCCGCTCCGGGGACGCCAACGGGCAGTACATCCGGCTCAACTTCGGCGGCGGCACGAACCCGGTCACCTTCAAGCCCGACAATGCAGATGAGACGTTCTTCGGCGTCGCCCCGTTCCCCATCCTCGGAGGGATGCCGGGCCTGGCCTCGTCCCGGAAGACGCCCTTCCGTCCCGGCAAGCCGTGCGAGAACCAGGAACCGCCCGACCTGCGCGGTCAGCTGGGACCGGGGCCGGAACCGGCGACCACGGCGTCCGCGGACCCGAGCGCGGCGTCCGGCCCGATCGGGAAGATGGTCGACGAGCTGCGGGGCGTGATCGAGGACGTGCAGGGGCGCAGCGAGGCCGAGGGCGAGTCGCCCGACCAGCTCCAGCGCCGCTTCGACCGACGCTACGGACGCTTCCTGCGCGAGGACTTCCCGCGGTTCCAGAAGCGGATCAGGGCGATGGGGGCAGGCTGATGCGCTTCCTACGCGCCCACCTGCGGGACGTGATCGCGATCGCGGTGCTGATCGCGGCCGGCCTCGTCACCACCTGGTTCATCCTCCAGGAGCAGGGCCTGCGAGTCCCGGTGCTTCAGGAGCGCCCGTTCGAGCTCAAGGCGGAGATCGAGACGGCCCAGGCGGTCGACCCCGGTCAGGGACAGACGCTGCGGGTCGCGGGCGTGCGGGTGGGCGACGTCGACTCGGTCGAGCTCGAGGACGGCGTCGCCGTGGTCACGTTCGGGATCGAGCGCGAGTTCTTGCCGATCTACCGGAACGCCACGCTCATGCTGCGCCCCCGGACCCAGCTCAAGGACATGTTCTTCGAGATGGACCCCGGCACGCCGGCAGGCGGCGAGGTGAGCGAGGGGGAGACCCTTCCCGTCGCCAACAGCGCCCCCGACGTGAACCTCGACGAGATCCTCGAGGCGCTTGACCGGGACACCCAGGCGTACCTGCGGCTGCTGCTCGTCGGTGCCGGAAAGGGCCTGGACGGCCGCGGCCGCGAGCTGGGGAAGGTGCTCGGGAGCCTGGGGCCGATCAACCGTCAGCTCGATCGCCTCAACCGCCGGGTGGCGACGCGCCGGACCAACCTGGCGCGCCTGGTCACGAACCTCAACCGGCTCACCGGTGCGGTCGGCCGCCAGGACGACGACCTCACGCGGCTCGTCGGGGCGTCCAACTCCGCCCTGGGAGCGATCGCGGAGCAGGACACCAACGTGCAGCGGGCGGTGTCGCTGCTCCCCGGCACGCTACGCGAGTCGCGACGCACGCTCGAGGACGTGTCCACCTTCGCGGCGGAGCTGGGGCCCGCGACCGAGGAGCTGCGTCCCTTCGCCGGCAACCTCGAGGAGATGAACGCCTCGGTGCGGCGGCTGGCGGAGCGCAACACCTCCGTGATCCGGGAGCGGATCCGGCCCTTCGCGCGCGAGGCGCGCCCCCGGGCCAGGGACCTGCGTCCCGCCGCGCGCCGCCTGGCGCGCGCCACACCCGCCCTCGAGGCGACCGGCCACAGGCTCAACCGGCTCGGCAACATGGTCGCCTTCAACCCTCGCGGCGCCGAGCCGCCCGGCACCGAGGGCCGCGACGAGGGATACCTGTTCTGGGGCGCGTGGCTCGGGCACAACAGCTCCAGCGTTTTCTCGGTCCAGGATGCGTCCGGCGCTTACCGCCGTGGGTACCTGACCCTGAGCTGCCGCAACCTGCGCATCCTCGTGGGCCTCAACCCAATCGCGCCGGTCTTCACCGGGCTGGGCCAGCTGGTCGGACCGGGGGGCCCATGCTGAGGCCGTCGAAAGAGGAGGTGAGGCAGTAGTGCAAACGAGGCCTCCCTCCATGCTGCGGGTCGGTATCGCGCTTGCCTTCGCGCTGTCGTGCTTCGGCCTGCTGATGTTCCTGTGGATCGCCTTTGGCGGCCCCACGCCCCTCGGCGCGACCGGCTACCGGTTCACGGCCGACTTCTCAGAGGCGACGACGCTGGCGGAGGAGGCCGACGTGCGGGTCAGCGGAGTGAACGTGGGACGGGTCACGCAGCTGGAGCTCGCACCGGAGGGCAACGCCACCCAGGCGACGATCGAGATCGAGCCCGAGTTCGCGCCGATCGCCGAGGACGCGCGCGCGATCCTGCGCCAGAAGTCGCTGCTCGGCGAGACGTACGTGGAGCTGTCTCCGGGCTCCCAGCTCGACGGCGGGGAATCCGTGCCGGTCAGCCTCGGCGCCCAGGGCGGGGCCACCGACGCCCAGCTCGACGTCGTCGACCAGGTCCCCGAGGGAGGCCACCTGGAGTCGACCCAGGTCGAGGACGCGACGCAGATCGACGAGGTCTTCAACGCCCTGGACGAAGAGACCAGGTCGCGCTTCCAGCGCTGGCAGGAGGGGGCCGCGGTGGCGATCCGCGGTCGAGCCCTCGACGTCAACGACGCGCTCGGGAACCTGGGGCCGTTCATCGACCGCGGCGCCGACGTGGTCGAGATCCTGCGCCGACAGCGCACCTCGCTGCGCGGCCTCGTGCATGACACGGGCGAGGTGTTCGACGCCCTCACCGAGCGCGACCGCGAGCTCGCCGGGGTGATAACCGGATCGAACGCGACCTTCGGGGCGCTCGCCGAGCAGGAGCGTGCGCTTGCCGACAGCTTCCAGGTGCTGCCGACGTTCCAGCGCGAGCTGCGCGCCACGCTGACCCGTCTGGACCGCTTCCAGGCCGACACGCATCCCTTGGTGCGCGACCTGACCCCCCCGGCCCGGGACATCTCGCCGACCTTGCGCAGCGTGCGCCGGCTGTCCCCCAGCCTGACACGTTTCCTTCGCGGGCTGGACGTGCTCATCAGGGCGTCCCAACGCGGCTTTCCGGCCTTGCGGCGGACGATCGACGGGCTGCGCCCGGTGCTTGCGGCGCTCGACCCCTCGCTGGCGAACCTGAACCCGATGGTCCGCTACCTGAAGGCCCAGCGATACACGGTCACCGACTTCCTGGCGGGGCCGCCGGCGGCGCTGGCGGGCAGCCTGCCGACGAGCAACCCGGAGTTCGCCCCGGGGGCCGATCCGCCCGCCCCCATGCACATGCTGCGTGAGATGAGCTACCTCGTTGCCCAGAACATCTCCGTCTACCAACAGCGGGTTCCCCAGAACCGCGGCAACGGCTACCTGCAGCCCGGCGCGCTCAACAGCCCGCTCGCCGCCAGCGCCGGCATCTTCCCCAACTTCGACTGCCGGCCGAGCGGCGGCGAGCGGCTCGAGGATGACGGGGGCTCGCCCCCCGTCGACCCGGGGTTCGCTCC
>DATHVJ010000061.1:0-16277 GCA_035461345.1 Solirubrobacterales bacterium
TGGCCTTCGGCATCGGCACCTCCGAGGTCGAGCACGTGATGGCCACCCAGACGCTGCCGCTGGCCCCGTTCCGGACCATGGCCATCAACGTCGAGGGCACGCTGCGTCCCGGCGTCACGTCGAAGGACGTCATCCTGGCCGTGATCGCCAAGATCGGGACCGGCGGCGGGCAGGGCTACGTGCTCGAGTACCGCGGCTCCGCGATCCGGGCGCTGTCCATGGAAGCCCGGATGACCATCTGCAACATGTCCATCGAAGCCGGCGCCCGGGCCGGACTCGTCGCCCCGGACCAGACCACCTACGACTACATGTCCGGCCGCCCGCACGCGCCGGAGGGCGCCGACTGGGATGCAGCCGTCGAGTACTGGAACACCCTGCGCACCGAGGACGACGCGACGTTCGACGTCGAGGTTGACCTCGACGCCGACACACTGGAACCGTTCGTGACCTGGGGGACCAACCCCGGCCAGGGCGTCTCCCTGTCCGCCAAGGTGCCTTCGCCCGAGGACTTCGGCGATGAGAACGCCAAGGCCGCGGCGGAACGTGCGCTGCAGTACATGGGGCTGGAAGCCGGCACCCCGATGAAGGACATCCGGGTGGACACAGTCTTCCTGGGCTCCTGCACCAACTCCCGGATGGAGGACCTCCGCGCTGCCGCGGACATCATCCGCGGCCGCACCAAGGACCCCAACATCCGGATGCTCGTGGTTCCCGGCTCCGCCCGCGTCCGCCTTGAGGCCGAGGCCGAGGGCCTGGACAAGGTCTTCAAGGACTTCGGGGCCGAATGGCGCTTCGCCGGCTGCTCCATGTGCCTGGGCATGAACCCGGACCAGCTGGAACCGGGGGAGCGCTGCGCGTCCACCTCCAACCGCAACTTCGAGGGCCGCCAGGGCAAGGGCGGGCGCACACACCTCGTCAGCCCGCGGATGGCGGCGGCTGCGGCCGTCGAGGGGCATTTCGTCGACATCAGGGAATGGGCGGCCTGATGGAAGCCGTCGACGTGATCGAGGGGAAGGTGTCGGTGCTCGAGCGCGCCGACGTCGACACCGACCAGATCATCCCGAAGCAGTTCCTGAAGCGGATCGAGCGAACCGGGTACGGGGAGTTCCTGTTCTGGGACTGGCGCCGATCCGGCGAGCTCGACTTCGAGCCGAACCCGATCCTCGTCGCGGGACGCAACTTCGGCTCCGGCTCGTCGCGCGAGCACGCGGTGTGGGCGCTGAGCGACTTCGGGTTCGAGGCGGTGATCGCGCCTTCGTTCGCGGACATCTTCTACGTCAACTGCACGAAGAACGGCCTCCTCCCGGTGATCCTCGACGAGGAGCAGTGCCGGGCGGTCGCCGCGGCGGGGGAGGCGAGGATCGACGTCGACGAGCAGACAGTGGACTTCGCCGGCGGGGTGGTCCGGTTCGAGATCGACGAGGAGGTCAAGCACCGGCTGCTCCACGGCCTCGACGAGATCGGGATCACGCTTCAGCGCGCGGACGAGATCGACGCCTACGAGCGTGCCGGCGGGGTGGACCGCGGACCCGCCACGACCGCCTTGTGAGCGAGTTGCGCGCATCCCATGTCGGGCCGCGCGACTGGGACGCCGAGGTCTATCACCGCGTTTCGGATCCGCAGTTCGAGTGGGCGAAGGAGGTCTTGGCGCGACTCGACCTCCGCGGCGACGAGGTCGTCCTCGACGCTGGCTGCGGCTCCGGCCGGGTGACCGCGCTGCTCGCCGAGCGGGTGCCGGACGGCCGCGTGATCGGGATCGACGCTTCGGAATCGATGATCGCCAAGGCGCGTGACGCGCTCGGGGACGCCGTCGACCTACGCGTCGGGAACCTGACCGAGATCGAGCTCGCGGACGAGGTCGACGTGGCGTTCTCGAACGCGGTGTTCCACTGGGTCGCGGACCACGATGCGCTGTTCGCGCGCCTGTACCGCGCCCTGAAGCCCGGCGGCAGGCTGGTCGCCCAGTGCGGCGGGGAGGGCAACGTCGCCTCGGTCGCGGCGGCGATCGCCGAGGTGAGCGCGCGCGAGCCGTTCGCGCGGCATCTGGAGGGGTTCGAGCCGATCTGGAACTTCTCCTCGGCCGGGGAGGCAGAACGCCGCCTGCGGACGGCGGGGTTCACCGACGTCGAGTGCTGGCTCGAGCGCAAGCCGGTCACTCCCGAGGACCCGTTCGACTACGTGACGACGTCGGCGCTCGGCCCGATCACGGCGCTGCTGCCCGACTCCGACGCGCACGCGTTCGCCGAAGCGGTCGTGGATCGGCTCGGGACGCCGCTGACGCTCGAGTACGTCCGCCTGAACATCCTCGCGCGTCGGCCCCCGAGATGACCACGCCGGATTGGGACGCACGGTCGTACGACCGGATTTCGGACATGCAGCTCGAGTCGGGACGCGACTTCCTCGCGCGGCTGCCGCTGCGGGGGGACGAGACCGCGATCGACGCCGGATGCGGGACCGGCCGGGTAACCCGGCTGCTGCTGGAGAGGCTCCCGGAGGGGCGGGTCATCGGCGTCGACGCCTCGCCGTCGATGATCGAGCAGGCGCGCGAGAACCTCGGCGGGCAGGTCGAGCTGGCCGTTGCTGACCTGCTCGAGTTCGAGCCGTCCGAGCCCGTCGACCTCGTGTTCTCGACCGCGACGTTCCACTGGATCCTCGACCACGACCGGCTGTTCCGGACGATCCACGGCTGGCTGCGACCCGGAGGGCTGCTCGCGGCGCAGTTCGGCGGCAAGGGGAATGTGCGGGCGGTCGTCGACGCGATCGTGGCCGCCTCGCGCCGGGAGCCGTTCGCCGAGCACCTGCGCGGCGCCGAGCACCCGTGGATGTTCCCCTCCCCGGAGGACGAGGCCGAACGGCTCGAGCGGGCGGGGTTCGTGGAGGTTCGCTGCGGGCGCGAGGATCGAGCGTTCGAGTTCGAGGACCCGCGCGAGTTTCAGCGCACGGTCGGCCTCGCCGTCCACCTCGATCGCCTGCCGGACGAGCTTCGCGATCCGTTCCTGGATACCGTGCTCACGGGGATCGCCGACCCCAAGCGGGTGCACCTGATCCGGACCAACATCCAGGCCCGCCGGCCCGAAGCGGGGGACGAGCCCCAGTGAGCGCCCGCATCGTCGCCCTGCCCGGCGACGGGATCGGTCCTGAGATCATCGGCGCGGCGCGGCGTCTGTTGGACGCCCTGGGCGAGTGCGATGTCACCGAGCATGTCGTCGGAGGAGCGTCGATCGACGCGCACGGCACCGCGCTCACCGACGAGGTGCTGGAGGCGTGCCGGTCCGCCGACGCGGTGCTCCTCGGCGCGGTCGGGGGCCCCAAGTGGGACACCACCGACCCCGACGCCCCGCGGCCGGAGCAGGGCCTGCTCGGCCTTCGCAAGGGGCTCGGCCTGTACGCGAACCTGCGGCCGGTGCGACCCAGCCCCGCGCTCGTCCACGCCAGCCCCCTGCGCGAGGAGCGGATCCGCGACACCGACCTGCTGGTGGTCCGCGAGCTGACCGGCGGGATCTACTTCGGCGACAGCGGCCGCCACGACGATGGCGCCCACGACACGTGCGAGTACACGACCGAAGAGGTGGAGCGGATCGCGCGTCGCGGGTTCGAGGCGGCGCGGGCACGGGCCGAGGGTCGGGACGCGGCCCCTCGCGTGACCTCGGTCGACAAGGCGAACGTGCTCGAGACCTCGCGCCTGTGGCGGGAAGTCGTGAATGGGATCGCATCGGGGTACGACGACGTCGAGCTCGATCACATGCTGGTCGACAACGCCGCCATGCAGCTCGTCTCGGCGCCGTCGCGGTTCGACGTGATCCTGACCGAGAACATGTTCGGCGACATCCTCAGCGACGAGGCGGCGATGCTGACGGGATCGCTGGGGATGCTTCCGTCCGCCAGCGTCGGCGGGGACGGGCCGGGCCTGTTCGAGCCGGTCCACGGCTCGGCGCCCGACATCACGGGCTCCGGGACCGCGAACCCACTCGCCACCTTCCTCTCGATCGCGATGATGCTGCGCTATGGGCTCGAGCGGGCGAACGACGCCCGCCGCGTCGAGGCGGCGGTGGAGGCGGCGCTGGAGCGTGGCTTGCGAACGCCCGACCTGGCGTGGGTCGAGCCCGAGCAGCCGCCGATGGCCGACCTGCCGGCCGAGGTCGAGGTCGGCACCCAGGAGATGACCGACGCCGTGCTGGACGAGCTACAAGCCTGACGGCGGGCGGGCCATCGGGCATACTTGGCCGGACTCTCGGTTCCGACGCACGGAGGAGCGCAGTGGAGAAGGTCGACCTGATCTGGATGAACGGCGAGTTCGTTCCATGGGACGACGCCAAGTTGCACGTCCTCAACCACGGCCTCCATTACGGCACCGGCGTGTTCGAGGGGATCCGGGCGTACGAGACCGACGACGGCCCGGCGATCTTCCGCCATCGCGAGCACCTCGAGCGGCTGCAGAAGTCCGCCGGGCTGTACTACCTCGATCTGCCGTACTCGTACGAGGAGCTGCGGGAAGCGACGCACGAGCTGCTTCGCCGCAACGGGCTTCGCAGCTGCTACATCCGCCCTCTCGCGTGGCGGGGCTACGGCGAGATGGGCCTGCACGCGTCGAGCGCCCCGATCGAGGTCATGATCGCGGTGTGGCCGTGGGGCGCGTACCTCGGCGAGGAGGGCAAGCGCAGCGGGATCCGGGCCAAGGTGTCGTCGTGGCGGGCGCTGTCGTCCGAGAGCCTGATCCCGCACGCCAAGGCCTCCGGCCAGTACCTGAACTCGGTTCTCGCCAAGGAGGAGTCGATGCGCGCCGGGTACGACGAGGCGATCCTGCTCGACGATCTCGGCTGCGTCTCCGAGGGCTCGGGAGAGAACATCTTCGTGATCCGCGACGACGTGATCTGCACCCCCGGTCACACTTCCTCGATCCTCGACGGGATCACGAGGGCGTCGGTGATCCAGATCGCGCGCGACCTGGGCTACGCGGTCGAGGAGCGTGCGATCGCGCGTGCCGAGCTGTACCTCGCCGAGGAGGTGTTCCTGACCGGCACCGCGGCCGAGCTCGTTCCGGTGCGCGAGATCGACGACCATCCGATCGGGGAGCCCGGCGAGATCACCCGCCACATCCAGGCGAAGTTCGAGGACGCGTTGCACGGGCGCGCCGAGGAGTATCGCGAGTGGCTTGACCTCGTCGAGCAGCCGAGCGGGGACCGAGCGAGTAAGGTCACATCGTGATGGGGCCCGCACTTCCCCTGGAAACTGGGCGAATTATCAGCTCCGTGACCGCGTAGCGCGGCTGCGGAACGACACGCGGCGCCCGCGAGCACGGGCGCACGGCGAGCACCCCCGCCCTCCGGCTCCTAGGGAAGCGAAAGCGAAAGGACTCCAGTGACACAGGTCCACCTCTACGACACAACCTTGCGCGACGGCATGGGCGGCCACGGCATGTCGCTGTCCGCCGCCGAGAAGCTGCGCGTCGTCCAGACGCTCGATCGGCTCGGGGTGCACTTCATCGAGGCGGGGTTCCCGGCCTCGAACCCGAAGGAGGCGGAGCTGTTCGAGCTGCTCGCCGACGTGGAGCTCGACCAGGCCGCGATCTGCGCTTTCGGGATGACGAGGCGGCGCGACGCAAGCGCCGCCAGCGATCCGGGACTCGCCGTGCTCGCCTCCGGCTTCGCGCCGGTCTGCACCCTGGTGGGCAAGACCTGGGCGCTGCACCTCGACAAGGTGACCCGGGTGACGCGCGACGAGAACCTGGCGATGATCCGCGACTCGCTCGCGTTCCTCGTCGACGAGGGCAAGCGCGCGATCTACGACGCCGAGCACTTCTTCGACGGGTGGGCCGACGACAGCGAGTACGCCCTCGAGTGCCTGCGGGCGGCCGTCGCGGGCGGGGCGGAGAACGTGAGCCTGTGCGACACCAACGGGGCGACCCTCCCCGCGGCCGTGGCGGAGGCGACGGCCGCGGTCCTCGACGCGCTCGGCGAGGTGGTCGCGGTCGGGATCCACACCCACAACGACGCCGACTGCGCGGTCGCGAACTCGCTCGCCGCGGTCGGGGCGGGGGCGCGACTCGTGCAGGGGACGGCGAACGGCTACGGCGAGCGGTGCGGGAACGCGAACCTGTTCTCGATCCTCCCGGCGCTCCAGCTCAAGCTCGGCTACGAGTGCGTCTCCGACGAACAGCTCACGCGGCTGACCGAGACGGCTCACCTGATCGACGAGATCTGCAACGTGGCGCCGGACCCCGACCAGCCGTACGTGGGCCGCAACGCGTTCGCCCACAAGGCGGGGATGCACGCCGCCGGCGTACAGGCCGACGCGCGCACCTTCGAGCACGTCGACCCGGCGCTCGTCGGCAACAGCCGCGAGGTCTTGATCTCGGAGCTGGCCGGGAAGGGCTCGGTGCTGAGCCACGCGGAGCGGGCGGGGATCCGGCTCGACGACGAGGCGGCGGCGCGTGCGGTCGAGCGGCTCAAGGAGCGTGAGCACGCCGGATACCAGTACGAGGCGGCCGACGCGTCGTTCGAGCTGCTGCTGCGCCGCGAGTCCGGCGAGTACGAGTCCCTGTTCAGGCTCGAGAGCTTTCGCGTCGTGACCGAGAAGCGCGCCAACGGGGCGGTCGAGACCGAGGCGACGGTCAAGATCTGGGTCGACGGCCAGCGCCTCCTGCGCACGGCCGAGGGCAACGGCCCTGTGAACGCGCTCGATCGCGCGCTGCGCGACGCGATCACCGAGCTCCATCCGCATCTCGCCGACATCGAGCTCACCAACTACAAGGTGCGGATCCTCGACGAGCGCCACGGCACGGGCGCCGTGACCCGGGTGCTGCTCGACTCCTCCGACGGGACCGATGAGTGGGGGTCGATCGGCGTCTCGGAGAACATCATCGAGGCGTCATGGGAGGCGCTCGTCGACTCCTTGGAATACGCCTTCCAACCGAGACGCGACCACCCGGCCGAACCGGATGCGAGAGTGAGCGAGCGTGATAGCCAGTTGATCGATCGTGAGCGAACGGGAGCGGAGGATTCGGCCGGAATTTGATGTCATCCCGCTCGCTCGTCCCGAGCTGGGGGGTCGGGAGGAGGAGTTGGTGCTCGAGGTGCTGCGCTCCGGGCGGCTCTCGCTGGGCCCGATGCTGGAGCGGTTCGAGCGCGAGCTGGCGGCGTGGCTCGGCGTCGAGGACGCCGTCGCCGTGTCGAGCGGGACGGCCGCCTTGCATCTCGGTGTGCGGGCGCAGGGCTGGGGCCAAGGCGACGAGGTGATCACGACCCCGTTGAGCTTCGTCGCGTCGTCCAACTGCCTGCTGTACGAGAGCGCGACACCGGTCTTCTGCGACGTCGACGCCGTGACCCTGAACCTCGACGTCGACGCCGCCCGGGCGGCGGTCGGGGAGCGCACGGCGGGCTTGCTCCCCGTCGACATCTTCGGCTATCCGGCCGCGCTCGGCGAGCTCACCGCGCTGGCGGCGGAGCGCGGCCTCGGTGTGCTCGAGGACGGCTGCCAGGCGCTCGGCGCCGTCGACGGCGAAGGCGTTCGCGTGGGCGCCAGGGGGCACGCGTGCGCGTTCGCCTTCTACGCCAACAAGCAGCTGACGACCGGCGAGGGTGGTGCGCTGGTACCGCCGAGCGCCGAGGTTGCGCGGCGGGTGCGCAGCGAGCGCAACCAGGGCCGCGCGCCCGACATGGGGCGGATCGAGCACGACCGGCTCGGCTTCAACTACCGGCTCACCGACCTCGGCGCCGCGATCGGGGTCGCCCAGCTCGAGGGCGCCGACGAGCTGCTCGCGCGGCGGGGCGCGGTCGCGCGCCTGTACCGGGAGCGGCTGGCTGGAGTCGAGGGGCTGGTCCTGCCGTGCGAGGACCGCGGCGGCGAGCGCCGGAGCTGGTTCGTTTACGTCGTCCAACTCCCCGAGGCCGTCGACCGCGACGCCGTGATCGCCGACCTCGCCGGGCGCGGCATCGCCACCAAGCCCTACCTCCCCTGCATACACCTGCTTCGGTTCTACCGTGAGCGGTTCGGGTTCGCCGAGGGGGCGTTCCCGGTCGCGGAGCGGTTCGCGCGCCGGGCGCTGGGCCTGCCGTTCTTCGCTGCGATGACCGAGGAGCAGGTGGACCGCGTCGCGGGCGCCCTGACCGCCGCCCTCGGCCAACCGGCCGCCAGCCGCTAGACGCGGCCCGTCTCCAGCATCCAGCGCACGGTGCGGGGGATGCCCTCGCTCCAGGGGATCGGGTCCCATCCGAGCTCCTCGCGAGCCTTCGACGAGTCGGCCCTCGCCTGCCACAGGAGGAAGTGGAGCTGGCCGCGGCTGAGCAGCGGTGGACGCCGGATCACGGCCGACACCGCGGCTCCAACCGCCGCCAGGCCCTTGGCCACCGGGACCGGCAGGGTGGGGGGGACGCGCCCGCGGCCCGCCGCGCCGACGGCCGCCTGGCAAATCTCGCGCGTGGTTGCGAACCCGTTGGCGAGCAGGTAGCGCTCCCCCGGGCGGCCCCGGTCGACGGCGGCGACGTGGGCGCGCGCGAGGTCGTCCACGAAGGCGAGTGTCATCCCGCCCGGCGGAAGCGCCGGGAGCCGGCCCCGGATGGCGTCGCGAAGCACCCCGTCGACGCCCGTGCCGTGCCACGGCCCGGGGCCGTACACGGTCGACGGGTTCACGATCACGACCTCGATCCCGTGGCGGGCCTCTCGCAGGACCAGCTCTTCGGCGCGCTGCTTCGAGCGCTCATAGGCGGTGCCCTTGGGGTAGGTCGCGAGCCGGTCCTCGCGCACGGTTCCGCCGCGCTCGGCATGGAACACGTCGAAGGTCGAGGTGTGGACGGCGCGGCGCACGCCCGCCTGCCGCGACGCCGCGACAACGTTGAGCGCGCCGATCGAGTTCACCTCCTCGAACATCGTCGCCCGGGGCACCCACTGCTCGAAGATCCCCATGCAGTTGACGACCGCCTCGGCCCCATCGGTCGCGCGGCGCACGGACGCGGGGTCGGTGGCGTCGCCGCGCGCCGGCTCGACCTCGGGCGGGAGCGCCTCCCTCGCCTTGCGCTCGTCGCGGACGAGCGCAACGACGTCGTCGCCGCGCTCGGCGAGCTGACGCGCGACCGCGTTCCCGAGCTTGCCGGTCCCCCCGGTGACGAGCACTCGCATGCGGGGCAGCGTATCCCACCAATTCCGTTCGAATTCTTCGCCTCGCGGCCGGTTCGGCCTGATTTGCGCAACAGCCAGCCGTACACTGGCGCCTCCATGGGCCGCTTCCGAGAGCCGCCGGACCCGGTGTTCAACCGCCTCAACGCGTCGATCGAGTTCGATCGCCGTCTCGCCCCGCAGGACATTGAGGGCTCGCGCGCCCACGCCGGCGCGCTCCGCGACGCGGGCGTGCTCGACGACGCCGAGCTCGAGCGAATCACCGGCGGCCTCGCCGCCGTCGAGCGTGAGCTCGACGAGGGGAGCTTCCGCTTCGAGCCCGGCGACGAGGACATCCACATGGCGATCGAGCGGCGGCTGACGGAGCTTGCCGGGCCGGTCGGCGGCAAGCTGCACACCGGGCGCTCGCGCAACGACCAAGTGGCCACCGACACGGCGCTGTACGTGCGCGAGCGAAGCGACGCGGCGCTGCGCGGAGTGGCGGCGCTGATGGGAACGGTAGTCGAGCTCGCGGAGCGACACGCCGACTGGCCGATGCCCGGCTACACGCACCTGCAGCGGGCGCAGCCCGTGTACCTGGGCCACCACCTGCTCGCGTACTTCTGGATGCTGAGCCGCGACGCGCGCCGGTTCCGGTTCGCCCGCTCCTCGGCCGGCGAGCTCCCGCTCGGCTCCGGCGCGATCGCGGGGCTCAACTGGGAGCTCGACCGCTCCGCTACCGCGGCCCGGCTGGGGTTCGCCTCGGTGGCGCCGAACTCGATCGACGCGGTCTCGAACCGCGACTACGTGCTCGACTACCTGAGCGCCGCCGCGGTGTGCGGCGTCCACCTGTCGCGGGTCGCGGCCGAGATCGTGCTGTGGTCGGGCGAGGAGTTCGGCTTCTGCGAGCCCGCGGAGGAGTTCTCGTCCGGGTCGAGCATCATGCCGCAGAAGAAGAACCCCGACGCCGCCGAGTTGCTGCGAGCTAAGGCGTCCCGGATCGCGAGCGACGGGGAGCGCCTGCTCGGCGTGCTGCGCGGATTGCCGCTCGGCTACTCGAAGGACATGCAGGAGGACAAGGAGCCGCTCTTCGACGCCGCCGACAACCTCGAGCTGTGCCTGGCGGCGGCTCGCGGGCTGCTGGCCGGGATCCGGTTCGACCGCGAGCGCCTCGCGGCAGCCGCCGCCGACGAGATGCTGTACGCGACCGACGTCGCGGACCTGCTGGTGCGGAAAGGGATGCCGTTCCGGGAGGCGCACGGGGTGGTCGGGCGCCTGGTGCGGAGCGCGCTCGAGCGCGGGGTGGCGCTGTCGGAGCTGCCCGCCGACGAGCTGGGGGAGTTCTCGGAGCTGCTCGACGACGAGTACTACGAGGTGCTGCGCCTGGATCGTTCCCTGGAGTCGAAGCTGTCGCCGGGCGGGACGGCGTCCGCGCGGGTGCGGGAGCAGCTCGACGCGGCGCGCGCCGCGCTGCGCGAGCTCACGGAGGGCGCTTGAGCTCGAGCCAAGCGGCGACGGACTCGGGGCGCGCGGCGACGGCTGGCTCCGGAGAGCCGCTCGGCGAGGCGTTCTTCGCCCGCTCGGTGCACGACGTCGCCCGCGATCTGATCGGCTGCGGGCTGCGGTACCGAGGGGCGGGCGGGGTGATCGTCGAGGTCGAGAGCTACCACGCCGACGATCCGGCATGCCATGCCTACATCGGCCGCACGCAGCGCAACGCCGTCCTCTTCGGTCGCCCCGGGCTCGCCTACGTGTACTTCTCGTACGGGATCCACAACCTGCTCAACGCGGTCTGCGAGCCCGTGGGAGGGGCGGCTGCGGTCCTGATCCGCGCGCTCGAGCCGCGCTGGAGCCTCGACGCGATGCGCCGCCGCCGGCGGCGCGCCGACCCGCGCGAGCTGTGCTCCGGCCCCGGCAAGCTGACCGAGGCGCTCGGAATCGAGCTCGTGGACAACGGAAGCAGCCTCCTCGAGCCCCCGTTCGAGCTCACCGCGCCGAGACCCGACGCCGATGCGATCGAGGTCGTCACAGCGCCCCGGATCGGGATCTCGCGCGGGGTCGAGTACCCGTGGCGCTTCTGCGCCGCTGGGAGCCGCTTCCTCTCCCGACCGCTGCCGCAGCCCCGGTAGGTGCAGGGGCGCTACCGGGAGGCGCCCGTCGCGCCGGTGCCGCCACCGGTGTCGCCCTGCGGCGCCGGGGCGGGCGCCGGGGCGGGGGCGGGTGCTGACTGCTCCTGGGGAGCCTCCGGCGCCGGCTCCTCGGGGGCCGGCGCGACCGGCTGCTCCGGCGCCACGGACTCGGTGGGCGGCGTGTAGGTTGGCGTCGTTGCGGTCGACTCCGCGTCCGTGTCCTCGCTATTGCGCTTGTTGTCGGACGACCCGATAGTCGACTCGTAGGCGAGCACGACGTCGCGCCAGATCTCGGCCGGGAAGGTGCCGCCGTCGACCGGCTGGCCGCCGTACTCGGTCTCCATCGGCGTGTTGCCGTCGGCGTGCCCGACCCAGACCGCGGCGGTGATGTCCTCGGTGCCGCCGACGAACCACGCGTCGCCGTTGTCGTCGGTGGTCCCGGTCTTGCCCCACGCGAAGTCGCCCGTCGCGGCGGCCTTGCCGGTCCCCGACGAGACCACGCTCTCGAGCATCCCGACAGCGGTGTCGGAGGCGGACTCGTCGAGCACCTGCTCGGTCTGGATCTCGTTCTCGCCCGAGGCCCCGGCCTTGTCCTCGACAGGCTCACCGTCCTCGTCGCCGATCACGGTCACGTTCGAGATCGCGACTGGACCGAGCTGCGGGCCGGGAACGCTGTCCATCGTGCCGCCCACCCGCACCCCGCTGCGCCCTAGCGTCGAGTACGCGTACGCCATGTCGAGCGGGCTGACGCCGGTCTCCAGCCCGCCCAGCGTCATCGCGGGGTTGGTGGAGAGCTTCGTCTCGACGCCCATCTTCTCCGCTGTCTTGGCGATCTTGTCGGTCCCAACCTCGAGCCCGAGCTCGGCGTACACGGAGTTGTCCGAGTACGTGGTCGCGGTCGCGAGCGACGCCGACCCGAGGTAGTTGTCGTCGTAGTTCTCGACCTCGAACAGCTCCGGCCTGTTGCTGCCGGGGGACTTGAACCTGAACGTCTTCGGCTGCGACGCGAACACCCGGTCGGGCGAGACATCCTGCTCGAGCGCGCTCGCGAGCGTGAACGGCTTGAACGCCGACCCCGGCTGACGGTGGCCGTTGGTGGCGAGGTTGAACGGCTCCTTCTCGAAGTCGGTGCCGCCGACCAGTGCCAGCACGCCCCCGGTCTTGTTGTCGATGACGACGATCGACGCCGTCGGCTCGATCCCGGACAGCGTCGAGTAGGCGATCTCCTCGACCTGCTGCTGGAACTCGAGGTCGATCGTCGACTGGACCTCGAGGCCGCCCCCGAACGCCTCGCCGGCGCCGTAGCGGTCGACGACCTGCTGCCGGAGCCATGACGTGAAGTAGGGCGACAGCGAGTCCTCGTCGGGTGTCTCGATCTGGGACGGCTTCGGGACGTCGGCCGCCGCCGACTGCTCGTACTGCTCGGGCGACAGCACACCCTGCTCGACCATCTTCTGCAGCACGAAATCGCGCCGCTCGGTCGCCGCCTCGGGGTTGGTCCGCGGGGAGTAGGCAGTGGGCGAGGAGATCATCCCGGCGAGCAGCGCGGCCTCCTCGGGCAGCAGCTCCGAGGCGCATCGGTCGCCCCCGGCGCCGCATCCGGGGTGGTTCCAGCCGAAGTAGGTCTGCGCCGCGGACTCGATCCCGTACGCGCCCTCGCCGAAGTAGATCGAGTTCAGGTACTCGGTCAGAATCTTGTCCTTCGACCATCGCCGCTCGAGGTGGTAGGCGAGCCCCGCCTCGCGCAGCTTCTGGAACACGGTGCGGCTGTTCTGGGCACGGAGCGCGTTCTTCACGAACTGCTGCGTGATCGTCGAGCCGCCCTGGACGGTGCTCTGCTGCAGGACGTCCTGGACGATGGCGCGCCCGATGCCCTGGAAGTCGATCCCGCGGTGCTCGTAGAAGCGCTGGTCCTCGATCGCGACGACGGCCTGCTTGACGGTCTGTGAGATCTCCTCGGAGGGGAGCAGGATGCGGCGCTCGTTCCCGGTCAGGGTGGCGACCTTATCGCCGTCGCGGTCGACGACGATCGAGTTCCTCGCGTTCTTGTACTGCTCGCGGTTCTCGAGCGCGGGCAGGTCCTGGGCGACCGACATCATGATCCCGAAGAACCACGACACCAGTGCCAGGAGGACGAGCCCGGCGAGGACGAGGGCGAGCCGGAGCTTCTTCAGCCGTGGCCGGCCGCTTCGCGGCGGAGGTGGGCCCGGAGGGGGCGGAAGGGAGGGGGCCTCGCGCCAGGGCGGGGCGTCACCGCCGTCGCCCTCGCGCAGCGCGCGGGTGCCGGCGGCGCCGCCGGTGCGCTCGCGCAGGGCGCTAACCCCGTTCCCGGCCGAGTAGCCGCCTTCGCGAAGACCGCGCATCGCGTCTCGCGCCCGAGCGCGGATGTCCTGGAACACCGAGGGGCCGTTGCCGCCCGCCGGGGCCGCGGGGACGTCGCCCTGGCGCGATCGCGCGCGGGCTCGGGACGGCCCCTCCGGCGCGTCTCCGTTGCCGGGGCGTGCGCCCTCGCTCCCGTCGGCGCCGTTTGCGCCGCGCAGGGCGTCGAGGAGCTCGCGGCCGATCTCCTTACGCCGTGTTGACATTTGCCTTGTGCGTGATTCCGGTGTGGGAGTCGTGGAGACGGTGCGTGTGGACGAGTCCCGCCTCGGATGCGACACGATGTCGCCCGAGGGGCTCGAGATAACGGGGCACGACCCGTTCCTTCCCAGGCATCGCTGGGGCATCCTTGCCCCCCCCGAGCGCAGCCGGTGAGTCTAGCATTGGCCCCGTGATGGACTCACAGGCACAGGCGGCCAGGCTGACGGCGACGGCGGTCGAGGCGCTGCCGGAGGGCAGGCTTCGTGAGCAGCTCGAGTCGGGGCGCCCGCTGCGGGTGAAGCTGGGGATCGACCCGACCGCCCCCGACATCCACCTCGGTCACGTGGTCGTGCTGGAGAAGCTGCGCGAGTTCCAGGACGCAGGTCACACCGTCGTGCTGATCATCGGCGACTTCACCGCCCGTGTGGGGGACCCGAGCGGGCAGGCCGCCGAGCGGCCGCTGCTGTCGCTGCAGGAGATAGACACGAACTCGGCCACGTTCCAGGACCAGGCCTTTAAGGTGCTCGATCGCGACCGCACCGAGGTGCGCCGCAACGGGGAGTGGCTCGACATGGGCGCGGAGGAGCTGTTCGCGCTCTTGAGGCGGTTCACGATCGCGCGCCTGCTTGAGCGGGACGACTTCCAGCGCAGGATGGCGGCGGAGCAGCCGATCTCGGTGCTCGAGCTGCTCTATCCGGTGCTCCAGGGCTATGACTCGGTCGCTGTTCGGTCCGACGTCGAGCTCGGCGGGACCGACCAGAAGTTCAACCTGCTGTTCGCGCGCGACGTGCAGGAGGCCCTAGGCGAGCCGCCGCAGTCGATCCTCACGATGCCGATCCTGCCCGGAACCGACGGCGTGCGGAGGATGAGCAAGTCGCTCGGCAACTACGTCGGCGTCGCCGAGCCCCCGGAGGAGGCATTCGGAAAGCTGATGAGCATCCCCGACGACGTGATGGGGGAGTACTGGCGCCTGCTTCTAGGCGAGGACGCGCCGGACGCCGGAGAACGGCCGGTCGACGTAAAGCGCGACCTCGCGCGGCGGATCGTGGCGCGGTTCCACGGGGCCGAGGCCGCCGCGGCGGCGGAGCAGCGGTTCGATCGCATCCACGTCGAGCAGCGCCCGCCCGAGGACATCGAGGAGGTGACGCTCGACGGCGACGGCACGGTGCACCTGCCGGCCCTGCTCGCCGACCACTTCGGCCTCAGCCGCAGCGAGGGCCGCCGCCTGATCCAGCAGGGAGGGGTCAGGGTCGGAGGGCGCGTTGTCGAGGGGGAGGAGCTCGACCTGCCGGCGGCGGAGCTCGACGGCGAGGTCGTCCAGGTCGGGAAGCGGCGGTTCAGGCGCGTGCGCGTACGGTAGCGCCGCGGCCTTGTAACCTTGTGGCAGTTCCCGGGTTCTTGCCGGGCCGGCGATTGCGCCGGGCAGGGGTCTCGATCAGCGAGATATACTTGGTGGTCGCCCTTTGAGGCGGTTCGTGCCTGACCGAGGAGGCACCTCGGCGGAAACGACGCGGTCTTTGAAAACTGAGCAGCGCAACGCGGTCCGGGCTTCGGCCCAGGACTCGCGTTCAAGCCCGACCCGTCGCCGCGCTCGCGCGGACGGCGGGCACAACATGACCCGTCATGCTGGCGCCGCTCTGTGTACGCGGCGCCATCCGAGCATGGCAACTCTCTGAGACAGAGGAGCCGGCCGCCGGTGACACGGCGATCGGATTGAAACCCCTCAGTCGATTTTTTATGGAGAGTTTGATCCTGGCTCAGGACGAACGCTGGCGGCGTGCCTAACACATGCAAGTGGAGCGACGAACCAGGCTTCGGCCTGGGGCTAAGCCGCGAACGGGTGAGTAACACGTGGGCAACCTGCCCCGATGACCGGGACAACCCGAGGAAACTCGGGCTAATACCGGATGTGCTCCGCCGGCTCAGGCCGGCGTGAGTAAAGGAAGCTTCGGCCTCCGCTTCGGGAGGGGCCCGCGGCCCATTAGCTAGTTGGTGAGGTAACGGCTCACCAAGGCGACGATGGGTAGCTGGTCTGAGAGGACGATCAGCCACACTGGGACTGAGACACGGCCCAGACTCCTACGGGAGGCAGCAGTGGGGAATCTTGCGCAATGCGCGAAAGCGTGACGCAGCAACGCCGCGTGGGGGAAGACGGCCTTCGGGTTGTAAACCCCTTTCAGGAGGGACGAAGGTTCACCGGTGAATAGCCGTGTGGATTGACGGTACCTCCACAAGAAGCTCCGGCTAACTACGTGCCAGCAGCCGCGGTAATACGTAGGGTGCAAGCGTTGTTCGGAATCACTGGGCGTAAAGAGAGCGTAGGCGGGATCGTAAGTTAGAAGTTTAATACATGGGCTCAACCCGTGGTCTGCTTTTAATACTGCGGTTCTTGAGTATGGGAGAGGGTGATGGAATTCCAGGTGTAGCGGTGGAATGCGTAGATATCTGGAAGAACACCAGTAGCGAAGGCGGTCGCCT
>DATHVJ010000062.1:0-2096 GCA_035461345.1 Solirubrobacterales bacterium
GCCCTCGCGCCCTCGGTAGATCGCTCCCTCCTCGCGGGCGGTCCACTCCACCTCCGGATGGCAGAACTCCATCGTCCGCGGCATCGCGGTCAACAGCCCCGCCTTGCTCGTAGCAGGCTCGTAAAAGCGAGCGGCCAGCTCAACGTTCTCCTGCGACATCGCCCGCTCAGTATCCCGCGAGGGGGGAGGAGGGTCGAGCGGTGGAACCTCTGCGCCGAGCGACCGCCGGGACGACGACGGCAGGTGGCGGACGTGGATCAGCTTCCGCACCTTCCGGCACGCCTGCGCGTCACCCGCTGTTCGAGGCCGGCCGCGATGTGAAGCAGGTACCGGCTTGGCTCGGCCACACGGATCCGGCCTTCACCCTGCGAACGTACGTCCACGTGATGGACGCTGGCGTCGGCGACGCCGACTTCTTCGATGCGGACGTCCGGGTCAACACCGGGTCAGCACAGCGTCCGGAAATAGCCGCAACTGACAGGGCGACGGCAACTTCCGACACCGCCGCGTAGCAGGGATAATGCTGAACATCCAGCGAGGCCCGCAAAGGTCGGGGACGACTGAAAAATCGTGGTGTCGCCGGTTCGATTCCGGCCCTCGCCATCGATGAGGCGTGACGCCCTGCCCGCCCGGATCCCCGGTGACGCCTGAGACGCCCGCCTTCCCCGAGCTGTGGCTCGCCCGTCACGGCGAGACCGAATGGACGCAGATGCGCCAGCACACCGGGACGACCGACATCCCGCTGACGGAGCGTGGGCGGGCGCAGGCGCGGGCGCTGGAGCCGAGCTTCGAGGGGATCGACTTCGACCTCGTCCTGTCGAGCCCGATGCAGCGTGCCGAGGAGACCGCGCGGCTCGTGGGCCTGGATCCGGTCCCGGACGAGCGGTTGATGGAGTGGAATTACGGCGAGTACGAGGGGCGCACCACCGCCGACATCCAGCGCGAGCGACCGGGCTGGGACCTGTGGCGCGACGGCTGCCCCGGCGGCGAGCAGGCCGAGGACGTGGCACGGCGGCTCGAGCCGCTGCTCGACGAGCTGCGCGCCGACGGCGAGCGCCGCGTGGTGCTGTTCGGCCACGCGCACTGCTTCCGGGTGCTGGCCGGAAGCTGGCTCGAGCTCGGGGGGATGGCGGGGAGGGCGCTCACGCTCGGGACAGCGTCGCTGTCGGTGATGGCGACCGAGCACGGTCGCCCCGTGATCGCGCACTGGAACGCTGTCCCGCTCGAGCGCGCCCCGACGCCGGCGACGACGCTCGACGCCACGCGGCACCGCTGACGGACGACGGGGTCAGCCGCCTGCGGGCCGGACCAGGCCGGGGGTGCTCGCCGCCGCGCCGGCGCGGCGATCGGGGTCGTCGCGCTCGTTGAAGCGCCGCACCCCCCTCGAGCGTCTCCGGCTCGCCGAGCAGGCGGTTGAAGCTTGGCGCCTCGATCCGCAATCCCTCGTCCAGCGGGCGGCCGAATCCGCGAACCGCGGCCTCCTTGTCGGTCCGGATCGCGGGCTGCGGCAGCTCTGCTATCTCGCCGGCCAGCTCGAACGGCCCGCTCGACGCAGGTCCCCGACGGCACGACCTCGTTGACGAGCCCGATCCGGAGCGCCTCGTCGGCGTCGATCACCCGCCCTCCGTTGGACCTGCAAGGTCGCAGACGTCGGCCGCACCCAGTCGCACCCGCTGTGCAGTCGGGTGCTGGGTCAATCCTCTTTCGCCGGCGCCACCTCGACGAGCAGCGCCTCGACCTTCGCCCGGATCTCGTCGCGCACGCGGCGGACGCCGTCGAGGTCGAGATCGGCCGGGTCGTCGAGCACCCAGTCCTCGTAGCGCTTGCCGGGGTAGATCGGGCACGCGTCGCCGCAACCCATCGTGATCACCGCGTCCGCCGCTCTGACGACCTCGTCGGTGAGCGGCTTCGGGAACTCCTGCTCGAGGTCGACGCCGACCTCCGCCATCGCCTCGCGAACGGCGGGGTTGATCTGGTCCGCGGGCTCGCTGCCGGCCGAGCGCACGTGGACGCGCCCGCCGCCGAGCTTGTCCGTCAGCCCCGCCGCCATCTGGCTACGGCCGGCGTTCTGGACGCACACGAACAGCACCTCGGGC
>DATHVJ010000063.1:0-7186 GCA_035461345.1 Solirubrobacterales bacterium
GCCGCCGCGACGAGTACTACCAGCAGCCGCCCCCGCCCGGTCCCGACGACCCGACGCGGCGACTTCGCTAGCCGTCAGCCCTCGAGAGCTCGCCGACCGGCGAGCGCGCGGCCGAGCGTGACCTCGTCGGCGTGCTCGAGATCCGCTCCCACCGGGAGACCGCTGGCCAGCCTGGTCACCCGAGCCTGTCCGCGCAGCAGCTCGGCGATGTGCAGGGCAGTCGCCTCGCCGGTGGTGGTTGGGTTGGTCGCCAGCACCACCTCGCCCACCTCGCCCTCGCGAACCCGCTGCAGCAGCTCGTCGATTCGCAGGTCCTCGGGGTCGATCCCGTCGATCGGCGACAGCGCCCCGCCGAGGACGTGGTACAGGCCCCGGTACTCGTGCGTGCGCTCGATCGGGATCACGTCCGCGGGCTCCTCGACGACGCAGATCACCGATCGGTCGCGGCCCTTGTCGGCGCAGATCCTGCACAGCGGGCCCTCGGCGAGGTTGAAGCACCGCTCGCACAGCGTGACCTTCTCCTTCACCTCGCGGATCGCGTCCGCGAGCCCGAGCGCCTCCTGCTCGTCGGCGCGCAGCAGGTGGAACGCCAGCCGCTGCGCCGTCCGCTGACCCACCCCCGGCAACTTGGTCAGCTCGGCGATCAGGCGGTTGATCGGCCCCGGCTGCATCCGATCGCCTGGCCGCTGCCCGGCTACGAGCCCGGGAGCCCGGGCAGTCCGGGGCCGCCCCCCTGCCCGCCGAGACCGCCGATCCCGCCCATTCGCTCTCCGGCGAGCTGCTGGGCGGCGCGCAGCGCCTCGTTGACGGCCGCGGTGACCATGTCGGCGAGCACCTCCGCGTCGTCGGGATCGACCGCCTCCGGGTCGATCGTGAGCTCGAGCAGTCGCAGGTCCCCGCTCATCTTCACCTTGACCATCCCGCCGCCAGCGCTTGCGTCCACGACCTCTTCGGCGAGCTTCTCCTGCGCCTTCATCATCTCGGCCTGCATCTGCTGGGCCTGCTTCATGAGCTGGTTGAGGTCCATCCCTCCCGGCCCCCTGGTCATGCCGAGTCCTCCTCGGGCTCGAACTCCTCGGCGTCGAACTCGGCCTTGATCCGCTCGATCAGCTCATCCTCGCCCATCGCGGGCTCGGCGCCGTTCGCAGCCCCCGCATCCTCGCCGTCGAGCAGCACGTAGACGGGGCGCAGGCGCTCGCCGACGATCATCCGCACGGCCTCGGTCAGCCGCTCGCGATTGCCCTCCGCCTCGGCCTTGCGCTTGTTGAACGCCGCGCTGGGCGGGAAACCGACCTCCAGCACTGCTCGCTCGGCATCGACGGCGAGCGGCCGCGCGGCGGCGAACACAGCCGACAGCAGCTCGGAGCCCGACTGGCGCACCTGGTCGAGAACCGCGGGCCACAGCCCCGCGACCCGCTCGAGGTCGATCGCCTCGGCGGTCGCGGCGCCGCTTGTGGCGGCGGCCCTGATCGCGGCGCCGCCGCCCGCGTCGGCCTTCGGCGTTTCGGCGTCGGCGGCCTCCTCGCTTTGGGCGGGCGCGGCCCTCTCGGCTTCGGTGCCCGCACCCGGCGCGTCCTGCCTCTCCTCGGTGACTCGGATCGGCCCCGACGCTCCACGCTCGAGTCGCTCGATGCGCTGCGCGAGCGCCTCGCGCGAGGGGTCGACGTCCGGGCGGGCGGCCTTCAGCAGCGCCAGCTCGAGGGCGGCGCGGGGGTCGTCTCCCCACTCCCGGATCGCGCTCTGGGCGGCGGACAGAGCGTCGATGGCGCGGACGGCGGCGATGTCCCCGATCCGCTCGGCCTGCTCGCGCAGGCGCTCGTCCTGCGCCGGAGTGACGGTGAACGCGTCGGGGACCGTGCCGGCGGTGCGGATGACCAGCAGCTGGCGCAGGTGTGCGATCAGGTCGCGGATGAACTGCGAGCTCTCGCGCCCCGACCGCGCCAGTCGCTCGACCGTCTCCAGGACCGCCCTCCCGTCTCCGTCGGCGACCGCGTCGGCGGCGCCGAAGATCAGCTCGGCGTCGGCGACGCCGAGCACGGCGAGGACGTCGTCGGTCTTCACGGGGCTGCCGCCGTAGGCGACGAGCTGGTCGAGGGTGCCGAGCGCGTCGCGGAAGCTGCCGTTCGCGGACCGGGCAATCGCCGAGATCGCGCCCGGCTCGACCTCGATCCCCTCGCTGCCCGCCGCCCGCTCCAGCACCTCGGCGATCTGGGCAGCCGACGGGCGCTGGAAGTCGAACCGTTGGCAGCGGTCGACGATCGTCGGCATCACCTTGTGGGCCTCGGTCGTGGCGAGCACGAACACGGTGTTCGGCGGCGGCTCCTCGAGTGTCTTCAGGAACGCGTTCCATGCCTCGCGGGTGAGCATGTGCGCCTCGTCGATGATGTAGACCTTCCACCGGCCCGCCGCGGGCACATATCCGACGCGCTCACGCAGCTCGCGGATGTCGTCGACGGAGCGGTTCGAGGCGGCGTCCATCTCGATCACGTCGAGCGAGGTGCCGGCGGCGATCGCCCGGCACGACTCGCACTCCCCGCACGGCTGCGTCGTGGGGCCGCCCCGCTCGCAGTTCAGGCACCGGGCGAGGATCTTCGCCATCGAGGTCTTGCCGGTGCCGCGCGAGCCGACGAACAGGTACGCGTGGTGAACGCGATCCTGCTCAACGGCGTTGCGGAGCGTGCGGACCACGTGCTCCTGGCCCACCACCTCGTCGAAGGCCTGGGGGCGATGGCGGCGGTAGAGGGAGGTTTCGGCCACGCACGGCCAGTCTACCCGCCGCCCCGGAGCGGCCGGATTCCACTCAGCCGCCCTTGGGGAGTCTCGATCGGCAGCGAAACGGGGTCGAACGGCTCGGAGAACGCCGTGATGTACGCGGTCACGTGGCCGCCCGGCTGCAGCTTGACGGCGAGCGCGCGAGGCTTCGGGGACTTGGCCGGGACAGGGACCGACAGGGCGAGGATCACCGCGGCGTGGGCGAGGGCAAAGAGCGCGCCGGCGCGCCCCCGACGCGATGGCACCCCGTCTTACGTATCGTCCTCCACGACCGATCCCGGCTCTCTTTTCTCGGCCTGATGTGTTGTATCGGCGCGGCTCGCGGCTTGCTTGACCGCCGTGGACGCCGGATCCGGCGACGCCGCAGGCTACTGTCCCCGGCCGATGCGCCTCTCGAGGGCCACCGCCTTGGCCCCCCTTGCCTGGATCGCCGCGCTCGCGCTGGCGCAGTGGCTCGCGTTCCGGCACGGGTTCGCGAACTACGACACCTTCTACGCGCTGGTGTGGGGCGACGAGATCGCCCACGGGGAGAGCCCCGACCTCGACGTCGTCCTGCCCCCCACCCCGCACCCTCTCGCCACGCTCGCCGGGATCGTGCTTTCGCCGCTCGGCGACGGCGCCGAGGACGCGGTCGTCGCGATCGCGTTCCTGTCGCTCGCCGCCGTCGGCTACCTGACCTACCGGCTGGGATCCGAGTGGTTCAACCGGGCGGTCGGCGTGCTGGCGGCGGCGATCGTCCTCACCCGGGTGCCGATGCTCGACTTCGGGGTCCGGGCGTACGTCGACATCCCGTACATCGCGCTCGTGTTGGCGGCGCTGCTCACCGAGACGAAGCGGCCGCGGGCCGGATGGCCCGTGCTGGCGATCCTGGCCGTCGCCGGACTGCTGCGTCCCGAGGCGTGGCTGTTCTCCGCCGCGTATCTCGCGTACCTGCTCTACACGGCCCGGGCTCGCCCGCGCGGCTGGGCCGCGGCGATGACCGCGCTGGCGGCCTCGGCGCCCGTGGTGTGGGCGCTCAGCGACCTCGCGTTCGCTGGCGACGCTCTGTACTCGCTCACCGGCACCCAGGACACCGTCGACACCCTCGATCGCGAGACCGGCATCGGCGGACTCGTCGGCGAGGCGCCGCAGCGGCTCGGCGAGGTCGTGCGCGAGCCGGTGTTGCTCGGGGGCGCGGTCGGGGTCGTGCTGGCGTTTGCGCTGCTGCGCCAGCGCGCCGCACTCGCGCTGGCCTTCGGAGCATTAGCGGTGGGCGCCTTCTCCCTGCTGGCGCTCGGCGGCCTGGCGGTGATCACCCGCTACCTGCTCCTGGTCGGGGTGATCGTCTCGATCTTCTGCGCCGTCGCCGTGTTCGGCTGGCTGGTCCTCGGTCGCAGCGACCCGTGGCGGGCCAGGTGGATGGTGGCCGCCGCGGTCGTCGGGGTGCTGCTGCTCGCCTTCGCCCCGGCGCAGGCGAACCGCCTCGACGACCTCCAGGAGAAGATCGCCGACCAAGACCGGATCCAGGCGGATCTCCGCGAGCTTGCGGACTCGGGCGCCTTCGACGAGGATTGCGCACCCGTGTCGGTTCCCAACACCCGCCCGGTTCCGATGCTCGCCCTGTGGCTAGACCGCCGCCCGTCGGAGATCGTCTCGATCGCCGACACGACCGGCTACTTCGTCGAGCCCTCCTCGCCCGAAGTGGAGGAGGAATTCCGACTCGACCCGAACGACCCCGGAGTGCGTCGGGGTGGCGTCCCCCCCGGCTTCCGGGAGCTGGCCCGCAACCCCTCCTGGGAGCTGTACTCGAGCTGCTGAGAGCAAACGGACCGTGCAACCCGCCGTCGAGAGCGGTCCCCGGGCGCTGCCGTCGTGGCGAGCTCGGGCCAGGCTGATCCGCATCACATGCGGGACACCGCTTAAGGCTGCTTCCTTCCGGACCTGACCTGGTTCGCGAGCCCACATTGCGCGGGACCTGGCCGTCAACGCCGCCCGCGACGGTCCGGGCCCCGAAGGCCGCGGCCCCTCGGACGGGTATTCGGCCCCGCTAGAGCGGATTGCGGGTTCAGGGCACCGCTAATTCCCCGCCTAGCACGGTCCGCCGACCATCGTAGCGGCGGATAGGCTCGCCGCGATGTTCACGAGCCGCACGACGACCGCGCTGGCCTTCGGGGCGGGCGGCTTCTTCCTCGTCTACTTCGGCCAGGTGGTGCTCGGGGTGGTGCAGCCCGAGATCCAGTCGGACCTCGGGCTCGATCACGACGAGGCGCTGTGGGTCGTGAACGCGTTCATGCTCGGGCTGGCCGCCTTCGTGCCGCTCGGGGGGCGCCTGGCCGACGTCGCCGGCCCCCGGCGAGGGATCCTCGCCGGACTCGCCGTGATGGCTCTCGGAGCAGCGGGGGCGGCGCTCGCGCCGGAGTTCGGAGCGCTGATCGCCAGCCTCGCGGTCCAGGGGGCGGGCGCCGGGGTCGCGATCGCCGGAACGGTCGCGATCGTGACCGGCGCGTACCCGCCCGATCACCGCGGGCAAGCGGTCGGCGTCTACGTCGGCCTCGGGGTGTTGGCGCTGCCGATCGCGCCGCTGGCCGCGGGCGCCCTCATCGATGCGGGCGAATGGCGGCTGACGTTCTGGCTCGCGCTCGTCCTCACCCTCGCGGTCCTCGGCGTGGGCGCACTCGGGCTGCCCGCGGAGCACCGGCGAGACGAGCGGGTCGATACCGGCGCGGCCGTGATCGCGATCGCGTCCCTGGCACTGATCCTCGGCGGTGCCGTCGAGGCGACGGCGTGGGGATGGACGGCTCCGGCGACGATCGCCGTGCTCGTGGCCGGGGTAGTACTGCTGGTCGGGTTCGTGACGCGCGAGGCGGGCTCCCGGCAGCCGCTCGTGGACCTGGCGCTGGTGCGCGACCGCACCATCGGGGGCTCCGCCGCGGCGCTGTTCCTGACCCAGATGGGGACGAGCGGGGTGGCGATCTTCGTCCCGATCTACCTGTTAACGATCGTGCGGCTCGACCCGCTCGCCACCGGCGTGGCGATGCTCGCCGCGATGGCCTTTCGCCGGCACTATCGCCGATAGCGGGCGGACTCGCGGACCGGATCGGCACGCGCGGGTTGGCGATCGCGGGCAGCGTGCTCGCGGCGGCAGGTTCCGCGTGGCTGGCCCTGTTCGCGACCGAGCAGGAGTACGGGATCCTCGTCCCGGGCCTCGTCCTGTTCGGCGTCGGGATCCCGATCGCGTTCGCCGCCGTGATCACCGCCGGCAGCTCGGCCGCACCCGAGCGCCAGCGGGGCGCCGCGGCGGGCGTCCTCAACACCGCCCGCTGGGTCGGCGCGACCGCCGGCACGGTCGCGTTCGGGGCGGTCCTCGACGCGGTCCGCGAGTCTCGCCTCGACGAGCTGCTCGCCCCGCATCATCTCGACGACGCCCAGGCGGCCGCCGTCGATCGGCTCGTGCTCGCCGACGAGGACGCCACAGCGGTCGCCGCGCGCGACCTCGGGAGCGCGGTGGTGGACGCGGTCACGGACGCGTTCGCGTCGGGCTATCGGGCCGGGTTCTGGGTCTGCTGCGGGGCGTTCGCGCTCGCCGCGGTCGTCTCCGCCATTGTCCCGCCGATGACGCCGCGCTTGCGCGACTAGCGCCCGATCAAGGATCTCGCAATACTGCCGATGCAGGGAGTCAGGGGATGGGCGTTGGTCGTACACCGCTACTCGTCGTCGCCGCGGCCGCGGCCGTCGTCGGCGTGCTCGCGGCGGTGGCGTTCGCCGAGATGACCAGCACCCGGCTCGAGCCGAAGCTGTGCGAGACAAAGGGCGGCGGACGCTTCGTCAAGATCCCGGGCTTCCCCGGCGAGAGGATCGACCGACGCCTGCTGGCGGACATCGAGTTCCTGCTCGAGAAGTACAAGGACAAGTTCTTCATCACCGACGGCTACTCGACCTCGGACGTCCACGCCCGCAATGGCGAGCACCCGATCGGCCTCGCGCTGGACATCATTCCCAACTTCGAGAAGACGAGGAAATGGCGCAAGGTGTCGCGGCTCGCGAAGTGGGCGGAGCCGAGACAGGGCCGCCCGCGGGCGCCGTTCCGCTGGGTCGGGTACAGCGGCGACTCGGGGCACGGCCGCGGCGACCACTTGCACCTGTCGTGGTCGCACTCGGACACCAGACCCGAGCAGCCCGCCCGCACCGTGTACACGATCAAGTGCCCCGATGGCGCCACCGATGTTGAGCCCGATCCCGAGGAGGACCTCGAGACCAGCGGCGGGGTGGGCGCCCGCATCCGCCACCTGCAGCACACCGCCGTCCCCGAGCGCTAGTTCACGGACGGATCGACCGGCATCCGCGCCAGCAGCTCGTACTGACCGCCCAGGCGCCGCAGGGCGTCGGCCCACAGGTCGCCGTCGCTGAACGCGTCGTCGGGCTTCGGATCGGCCAC
>DATHVJ010000064.1:0-17151 GCA_035461345.1 Solirubrobacterales bacterium
GAGAGAGTGCCCGGGATCGGCAGCATCACCGGCGAGCGGCGAAGTAGCCAGGCGAGCGCGATCTGCTCCGGCGACGCCTCGTGGCGCGCCGCGATCTCCCCGAGGGTCGGCGGTATGTCGCCCCCGAGCGGGTAGTACGGAACGAAAACGATGCCGTTCTCCTCGCAGTAGTCAACGACGTCTTCCGAGGTTCGCTCCGCGACGTTGTAGTGGTTCTGCACGGCTGCGATCGGGACGAGCTTGCGGGCGGCCTCGATCTGCTCGACATCGACGGCGGAAACCCCGATCTCCTTGATCTTCCCCACCTCGCGGTACTCGGCGATCGCTCCCAGGCTCTTCTCGAGCGGCGTCTCGGGGTCGACCCGATGCAGGTAGTAGAGATTGATCGTGTCGGTTCGGAGGCTCTCAAGACTCTGCTCGATCTGCGCGCGAAGCGCGTCAGGGCTACCGCTGCCGCTATAGCCGCCCTTGGTGGCGACCATGAGCCCGTCGGGCGCCGGCGAGAGCGCCTCACCGATCGCGCGCTCGCTGTCGCCGCCCGAGTAGACGTGTGCGGTGTCGATCACGCCGATTCTCGCTTCGACGGCTTGGCGCAGGAAGACGTGGTTCTCCGGTGTCGAGGTGAGCCGATTGGTTCCAACACCGATCCGTGCGACCTCGGTACTGGCGAGGGTCAGGGTTTGGGACACCGCTGAGGGCTGAGTTGACATGTCCTCAGACTACGAAAGCGGTGTTTCGGCTCCCGAGCAGGCCTCATCGGCGGAGGGAGCAGCACTTCGCGGTCCGCCCGCGAACCGCCGCCTTGCATGGAACGGAGCGCTTCCCCTTCGCGTGAACGCGGAAGCGAGGGGTTGACCTACCTCGCGGCCATTACGTTCTCGAGATTCTCCTGGTGAACGGCCTCGTATGCCGGGAAGTAGTGGATCCACCCGGCCTCGAGCGGCCCGGCGATCAGCTCCTGAAGGTTGGCGCTGCGTAGCCGCGGCTCGCTTTGGCACCGCTTGAGCGCGCCGATGTACTGCTGCGTCGCGCTGATCAGATCGCTCGAGTACCCACCCGCGGCAATGACGTCCGGGTCACCATGGCTGGGCAGGATGCGAGCCGGGTCGAGCCGCCGAAGCCTGTCGAGATCGTCGAGGTGCGCGTCGAAGTGCTCCGGTTCATCGACATAGGTGATCGTGTCCTCCATCGTGTCTCCGCAGAGGAGAAGCCTCTGCTCGGGGAACCAGATCACCGTCGCATCGTCGCTGTGAATATCGACCTGAATCAGCTCGAGGCGGAGGCGGCCGACGTCGAGCTGCTCCCGCTCTGAGAAGACCCGGGTCGGCAGAATCAGCGGATCGATGGCCGGCGGTCCCTCGTGTGAACCGTCCTCGATCGCCGCCTTGTGACGCCCAAGAAGCTCAGCCGTGCGCTCGCTCGCAATCACCTCGGCGCCCGGGAACGCAGCGGTGCCGGCAACGTGATCGAGGTGCCAGTGGCTGAGAACGACTGTGAATGCCCGCACCCCTTGCTCTTCGAGTGCGTCGCGGATGAACCGCGCATGCTCAACTGAGACATGGGTGTCGTAGACGAGTGCCTCGCCAGCATCGACGACGGCGTAGCTGCTTATGCCGAGCGACAGCGCTCCGTCGTCCACCCAGTTCGGACCTTCGGCGTAGCGGTATCCGTCGATGCGCCCGTCGTAGAAAGCGAAGATGCCTGCGGCCGGGCGAAGGATCCGCATGTGGTGCACCGCCCGATCGTAGCTGCGCCCCGCACTCCGCCTGAGCCGGGCGGTTTGTCCGACAGCTCACCTGGCAGCAGCAATCAAAGCCTTCGCCCGATCGAGCCTCACCGGCTCCTGGTGTGGACGAGGAGCGTGAGCACTGCCGGAGCTCCGTCGTGGTACCAGCGGTGGTACCAAACCGAGCGAACCTCAGCTGATCTCGGAGCACGAGAGGTCGCGTGACAGAGCCTTGGAGCACCCGACAGAGCGGGATCGGACGATCTCATAACCCGGAGGTCGCGGGTTCAAATCCCGCCCCCGCTACTCACGAAGCCCCCGCAAATGCGGGGGTTTCGTCCTTCCCGGGCTCTTACCGTGCCGTCCCGTGGTACCGCGCGGGTACCAAACGACGCTCCTAACATGGCTCTGAGCATGCTGATTACCCGCGATGGAGCGAGCAGCCAGTTTCGCATTGGCCGGACTCCTGCTATCACGCGAAGGGAGAAGCGGGTGATCGGCTTCGGCCGACTGCTCCTCTACGTCCGGAACGGGCGTCTCGGGGCCCCCGAGATACGCGCGCCCATCGCACGAAGCCGAAGCGTGGCGCTACTCGAGCACGAGGGTAAGGACGAAGCCGATGGGGCCCCCTACGGGCAGATGACGGGCCCGAGCGCAGTGTTCTCGTTCGCGTGTCCGTGGCCGTTCCAGGGGCCAGGACCGGCCGCCGGAGTGGCGCTCACGACCTCCCAGTTGCCCGGGAATGTGTCGGGGCCGGGGATCAGAACCTGGCGGCACTCACCGCTCACGGGATTCACCACAGTGAAGGCCCCCGCGGGGGCCGCGAAGGCGAAAAAGGCGCCACAGACCACGCACAGCGCCACGATTCGTTTCAGCATCTGAACCTCCTCACGCGAAAGGACGTCGTAACCGTTCCCTGCGAAAGAGGATGCTCCGCCGGCATTACAAAACGATTACGTCTCTCCACCGTGGCGCCGGCGCCGGAGCGTAGAGGCGGTCCCAGCTCTACCAGCCCGCGCGTCGCGCCCATCTGCACGAGCCACGGCCACAGGCGCGACCGCGGGGCGAGGAGGAGCAGCCGAGGGGGACAGTCTCGCGCCTCCTCCCTTGCGCGAGAAGCGAAGCGCCTGGGCAACCGCGTTCACGCGAACGTGGCGCGGGCGGGAGCGGCTGGCCGCATAGGCCGCTCCGCAAGCCACTGGCCCCGCAGTCGATCCTGTTCGCCTCAGAGCGAGGGCCTCGTCGCGTTGTTCGCGTGTCGGCGTACTCTGCTCTGTGGCCGGGATTGTTGGCCGCAGGGCCAGCTCAAACAAGCGTACTCCGAATCGACTAGCACGAGCGAGTTCGCCAATCGTTTCGCCCAACCCTCGTAGTCCTGGCGGGCATCTACTGCGTCGGGCGGGAGTCCGGGCGTCGGGTGTAGACGGCGCCGCGGCTCGATAGGCGACCGGATTGCGCGCCGCGTGGCTGCCTGCCGCGCTTCTCCCCTTTGCGCGAAGAGCGGGCGTGACGTTGACGCGCGTTGAGACGATTGCTGGTCGTCCAAACCAGGCGCGCGACGGGCGGCGAGCCGGGCGCTCGCATTGTGTATCTGAGCGGAAGCGGCGACCGGTGTCCCGTTTGTAAGCGGGCCCGCAAGCGCGCCGGGGTCGGTCAGCGCGGCGAGCACCCGGTCCGGCGAGCGCTGATGACTCGGACGGCGGTATCAGTCCGACTCATCGCGCGCGCCCGTAGCGCTCGTAGATCACCCGTGAACCGAACGTTCTGGTCTCGATCAGCTCCAGCGCGATGTCTGCGGTGACCGGCGGTAGGAACGGCGTGCCGCCACCGACGACGACCGGATAGCGGAACATGCGCAGCTCGTCGACGAGGCCGAGCTCGATCGCCGCCGCGGCCAGGCGGGCGCCGCCGATCCCCACGTCCTTTTCAGTCGCGTCGAGCGCCGCAGCGGCCTCCTCGGCCACCGACGCCTCGGCGAGCCGGGCGTTGCCCTGGACGCTGTCGAGCGTGCGGCTGAAGACGATCTTCGGGATCGCGCACCAGACGTCGGCGAAAGCGGCCCTGAGCTCGTTGTCGCGCATCGACGGATCCGTCTCCCACACCAACATCGTCTCGTAAAGCCTGCGGCCGCACAGATAGCTGCCGAGCTCGCGTGTCCGCGCGAGGTGGAAACGAAACAGCTCCTCGCTAGGGGCCGTCCACTCGAACCCGCCCTCGCGGTCGGCGATAAAGCCGTCCACCGAGACGCTCATCGAGTAGATCAGCATGGGCTTCACGGGCGCGTGATGCTATTGCTCGGGCATGGCGGGCAAGGCATCGCAGCGGGTCCTCTGGGCGGTCGACACTCTGGAGGTCCGCCCGGCCGACCGCCTGCTCGAGGTCGGCTGCGGCCACGGCGTCGCGGTCTCCCTGGTCTGCGAGAGGCTGACGACGGGAACGATCACCGCGATCGACCGCTCGCGCAAGATGATCGAGATGGCCACGCGGAGGAACCGCGAGCACGTCGACGCGGGCAGGGCTGTGCTCGAGGCCACCGCGCTGGAGGACGCGGACCTCGGCAATCGGCGCTTCGACAAGGTCTTCGCCTTCAACGTCGCTCCCTTCTGGCAGCAGCCGGAGGTCGCGCTCGGGGCCGTCCGCGAGCACCTCGCCCCGGATGGGGCCGTCTACATCTTCTGGGACGCGCGCCACTCCGCGCCGGAGCGAGCCCGGGACCTGGGGAACGAGCTGGCCGACCGGCTACGCGAGGGCGGATTCTCCGTCGACAGGGTGCTGGTCGAGGACCTGCGCCCGGTCCCCGCGGTCTGCGCGATGGGGCGGCCCCAGGGCGGATGAACATGGACCGCAACACCGTGTCGCGCTCCCTGGCGAGCAGCAGCCACCCTCGTGGTGAAGCTCGTCGCTGATTGGGACGAGCGGGAGGCGTTTACGCACCACGTCACCGAACGCCCGCATCGCCAAGTCGAAGCGGAAGTCGGAGTGGAACACGCCCGCTTCCGCAAGCGGATGCAGGCTCATCCGACCGTGGACGTGGACACCTGTCGATCGTCCAAGGCGGGGACCTAGCCGAGGCGGCCGCGGACGGCTCCCCTCACGCGAAGGCAGCAGCAGATCAAGGACCCTATGTCGAGAAGCTCTGACGGGCTCCGCTCACCAAGTAAAGGGCCGCGACAGACACGGCCCACGACACCAGGAGGACACCATGATTCAGCGGATGGACAACGTGCTCATCGTTGTCGACGACCTCGAGGCTGCCAAGGCGTTCTTCGCCGAACTCGGTATGGAGCTGGAAGGCGAGACGACGGTCGAGGGGCCTTGGGTGGACCAGACCGTCGGGCTCAACGACGTCCGTGCCGACATCACCATGATGCGGACCCCGGACGGCCACGGCCGAGTCGAGCTGTCGAGGTTCCACACGCCGCCGGCGGTCAGAGCCGAGCCGGAAAGCGCCCCCGCGAACGCACTGGGCCTGCGCCGCATCATGTTCGCTGTCGACGACATCGACGACGTCGTTACCCGCCTGCGAAGCCACGGTGCCGAACTCGTCGGCGAGATCGCGCAGTACGAGAACATCTACCGGCTCTGCTTCCTGCGCGGCCCTGAGGGCATCATCATCGGACTGGCCGAGCAGCTCAGCTGAAACCTCCATGGGTGCGGCCGGGGGCGGCCCCGGCCGGGCGCTCCTCCCTCGCGCGAAAAGCGGGGGGTTCGTAATCGGGCGTCGCCAGACAGGCCAGCGAGCGGACAAACTCCATCGCTTGGTCCAGGAGCGTCGATCGGGCTCAGCTGGTAAAGGACTCGGGGCCGAAGCGGCCCCACGCCACGAACACGGCCATGGCGAGATAGACCAAATCGGGCACGATCGTTCCCCTCTCGCCGCGGCGGAGGCGCATGGTTACCGCGCCGATAAACAGCAACGCCACACCGGTAGCGGCCAGCGGCACGAGTACGGGGGCGATGTCGAGCGCGGCGGGCAGGATCAGGCCCGCCGCAGCCAGGAGTTCGAGGGTTGCGATGGCCATGAGGGCACGGGGGCTGAAGTCTTCGACCCATAGCGCGGCGGGGCCGCCCACGGCGGCGATCTTCTCCCGGGGCACGAACGCCTTGGACGTGCTGATCAGCAGGACGGTGGCCAGCACGCCGGCAGCGATCCACAGTGCGACGTTCATGCGCCTTCTCCTTCCTCGGCCGCAGCGTATCCGCCCATCCGTACCGCTGCCGCCGTTCCCGCGTTGACTCGTCCTGTCAGAAGCATCCACGGACCGGACGCAGCTCCCGCGCTCCGACCGGATGCGGGCGTCCCGAACCCGCGCACCGCTTCCGCGTTGCGCGAGGAGGGGTAAGCGGGCTGGGCTTCGCGCCGGGATACTTCCCGGGCGATGTCGCAGGAGAACGTCGAGACCGTCCAACGCGCCGTCGAGGCGTGGAATGCCGATGATCTGGACGCCTTTTTGGCCGAGCTCGATGCCGACGTCGAGTGGCACCCTGCGATTGAGCCGGGCCTCGAGGGAAGGGCAACTACCTACCGAGGTCACGACGGCGCGCGAAAGATTTGGAGGGAGGACCGCGGCGAGTCATGGGAACGCCTCACCAATCGGCCTCAGGAGTTCCGCGACCTCGGCGAGTCGGTCCTCGCGCTCGGTCACCTGGACTTGACCGCCCGGACGACCGGCATCGAGTTCAGTCAGGAAGTCGGAGAAGTCTTTGACTTTCGAGCGGGGAAGATCGTTCGCATCCGCGACTTTCTGACCCATGCGGAGGCTCTCGAAGCCGCCGGGCTCCGCGAGTAGCTAACAACGCTTCCGCTTCGCGCGAGTTCCAGAAGCCACGGCCGCGTCCGGCAGACGCCTGCCCGTCGTCCGCAGCGAGCACCTCGGTTCCGCGATCGAGACGCTCGCAACCATGCGAAGCGAGGCGCCCATGCGGGTTGCCCTTCCTTCCTCACGCCTCCTCTAAGTGGCAAGCGACCTCCGCACCCGAGTGCCTTGGCAGGAGCGGCAGCACACGTGAACGCTGCACGGTCGATTGGCCCGAGGAAGCTGTGGAGGATTTCACACTCCGTTGCGCGCCTTCACCGCAGGTTGCGGAGTGGGCTCCGCTAGCGCTTCTTCTTCAGCCCCACCTTCTTGCTCTGCGTGTTCGGCGGGCCCCCGTCCGGGGTATAGGTGACCTTCGCCCTGACGTTCACCTTTCCCTTCCGCCTCAGCTGCTTCTTCGCCTTGCGCGTCGGCTTGATCGGCAGCTTCACCGTGCCCTCGCTCGCGGCGGACTTCTGCTTGCCCTTCAGCTTCCTGTTCTTCGCCAACTCCAGCTCGCCGGGGCCGAAGACCTCGACTGCGAACTTCGCGGTGCCGCGCTTCTTGTTCTTCTTCACCTTGCCGAAGATGAGCGTGCTTGGGGGGTCCGGCTGCCAGCTCGGAGCCGAATACGAGTAGGCGACCTCGCAACCCTCGGTCACGCGCTGCCTGTCGGAGCCCGTCGGCGAGATCGTGTAGATGTCGCGGCACGCGTCGCCTCCGCCATTCGAGGGAAGCGACAGCGCTATCCGGTCGCCGGCCGGGGCGTAGGCGGGCCCGCCGGCGCCGTCGGTATTCGGAACGGCGTGCTCGTCCGAGCCGTCCGCTCGCATCATGTGGAGCTCGGCCTCATCGGACTCGTCGAAATGAACAAAGGCGATGTGGCTGCCGTCGGGGCTGAAGTCAGGCAAGGTGTCGGCAGGAAGGTGGGGAGTAGACCCAAGGGCCACGCTTGTGAGCTGGCGCAGCCGTGAGCCATCGCGGCGCATGATCCAGATGCCCGAACGGGCTTCCCCGAGAAGGTCCCCCTTTATCCCCGAGAAGACGATCCGCCTGCCATCGGGGGAATACTCAGGCCTATCGGCGACGGTCATGCTCACAAGCTTGTCCGGCTTGGCGCTGTCGCCGCCGGTGCGGACCGTGTAGACCCCCCCAAAGACGATCCGGCGCCCGTTCGGCGAGAACGACGGACTGTCGTAGGAAGTAAAACCCCCGTGAACCTCGGTGGCACGGCTGCCGTCGGCGTTGACCGTGAGAAGCTCCGCCGACGAGCCACCAATGTCGCCGTAGAACTCGCGGGAAAACACCAGCCGCCGCCCGTCGGCGGACCACGACGGTCTGCGGTCGGTGACGAACGGCGGGTCGCTGGACGTCAACTGCCGCAGCCCCGACCCGTCGGGGCGGATCGAGAGGATGCCAGTTGCCTGATTCGGATCCTGAAACGGATAGGGCTCGTACGCGATCACCCCGTTCCCGCCCGGAAAGGCCGCCACGGCGGCGCTCGGGGACAGGGCGGCACCGAGCGCGAGCGTGCCAATCGCCATCAGCGCGGCACACTGCCTCGTTGGGATACGAAGTCCCATCCTGCCCCTCCTCTGTTCCCCTGCCGTAGTTCCAGGCTAGGCCAACTCGGACGCCCGCGCAGCCGCCGAAAACCGAACTCCGCTGTGCGGATTACTACGGAACTTGCGCTGTCGCGTGCCGGCTCCGCCCCTCACACTGCACAGGCCAAAGCTGTAGCGCTACGAGGGCGCCATGGACCGCGCGCAGAGCGGCGGTTGTCGCTGATCGCCCAAGCTGTGAAGCGCTGGAAGTCCGAGCGGGATCCCAGTCCCGGACGGCGGGAGCATTCGCGACGGGCGTTATATCCCGCTGCTTTCGCGTAGTTGCGAGCGTCTCGATCGCGGTACCGAGGCGCCCCGCAAGGGACGACCAGGAAGCAGTCTCGCCGAGTCCCTGGCTGCCTCTCGCAATCGCGTCAACGCGAGACCCTCGTCACGCAGCGAGACGTGCTCGCTCGACTATCCGTGCGTCGTAGCGAGAGACATATCGGGCTCGGCTACTAACGAAACCCTCCGCTCACTTAGATGCAAGCGTGCGTTGCCGGCGTGCCGCCAGTCGCGCTCCCAGCGTTGGGTTCGAGCGACCTGCCCTGTAGAGTGCCGCTGGGTCGTGGCAGGCTGGGTCCGGCCCGGCCGATCTATCGGCTCAGCTGCGTACGGGAGGAAGACATAGCGAGCACGAAGCGTTGGATCAAGCCGCTCCGGCGCACGCAATACGCGGCCTTCGTGGTGACGGTTTCGCTTGTGCTCGCGTTGCTCGCCGCGAGCGCGCGTGCCCAGGAGGCGAAGCCGGTGGCAAAGGTCGCGCCGGGCGTGTTCATTAGCAGGGTCTCCGCCCCGGCGACGGGGGCCGACGTGGTGCGAGGCCGCTCCGAGCCCAAGCGCGTACTGGAGTCAAAGCAGCGCTCGGGTCCGTCGGCAAGAATCGTCGGCGGAAGCCCGACCACGATCTCAGAGTGGCCGTGGCAGGCGGCGCTTCTCTTCGACTCGAGGATCGTGCCTGAGGACGGCTTTCAGCGTCAGTTCTGCGGTGGCAGCCTCGTCGCGCCGAATATCGTCATCAGCGCGGCACATTGCGCGTTCGACGTCGTCAACCGCGACGGGGCATTCGATCCCATCTTCTTCGACGTGGTCACGGGCCGCACCGTGCTCTCCTCGAACCAGGGTCAGGAGATCGGCGTGAGCAGCTACTTCTACTTCACCGACGCGCAGGGCAACCCGCTTATCGGCGGGAACGTGTTTCCAAGATGGGACGCGATCGTCATCGAGTTGTCGTCGAACTCGACCTCGCCGACGATCAAGCTCGCCGGGCCGAATGAGGAAGCCGCGTGGGCCCCCGGCCGAATCGCCTTTGCCACCGGCTGGGGCGCGCTCAACGAGGGCCCTCCGCAGGTTTTCCCGGACGATCTGCAGCAGGTTCAGCTCCGGATGATCGCTGATAGCACGTGCGCGGATGTGTTCGGCTCCCTGTTCGACCGAGCGCTTATGGTTTGCGCCGGCGAGCTCGCTGGCGGCAGGGACGCGTGCGACGGCGACAGCGGCGGCCCGCTGGTGGTGCCGATCGACGCCGGCGGCTTCCGGCTCGTCGGGGACACAAGCTTCGGAATCGGGTGCGCGCGTCCCAACATTCCGGGCGTCTATGGCCGGCTCGCCGACGATCCGATGCTGCACGGGCTGGCGGAGATGACAGAGGCGATCTCAAGCGTCAACATCATCGGAACGTGCGAGGAGGATGAGGCCGCACTCGCAAAGGCCGAGAGGAAGTTCAAGAAGACCAAGAGGAAGTTCAACAAGGCCGAGAGGAAGTTCAAGAAGGCGAAGACCGAGAAGGCCAAGCAGAAGCTCAAGAAGTCGAAGAGGAGGCTCAAGCAGTCGAAGAGGAGGTTCAAGCAGGCCAAGAAGCAGGTAAAGGCAGCCTGTTAGGTCGCTCGTCCGGTCAAGCGAGCTCTTGGGGCCGATCCAAGCACCCCCGCGGCACCTTGAGCGACCAACCCTCCTCGGCCGGTGGTCACCCAGCAAGCCGGGCTCGCTCGACTATCCGCGCGTCACCGCGAGAGACATATCGGGCCCCCGCTATGTCCCTGACGGTGACTTGAAGGCCCTCCGAGAGGAGGGTCTTCTCGGTCTCCGGGCCTCGGCGACAGCCTCCGAGACCGTGGTCGAGATCTCGATCCGCCGCTCGACCTTGTCATAGTCGATCCGTAGTTTGAACGCCTCCCCTGGAAGAATGATCGGGTGGCGGCGCGCACGCAGAGACCGCTCGAGTTGATCCTGGCGCGCAACCTGCTGACCAACATCTCGATCCCGGCCTTCCTGGTCGACCACAGCGGGGCGCTGGTGTTCTACAACGAGGCCGCCGGGGCGCTGCTGGGAATCGCCTTCGAGGACGCCGGGCGCATGGACCCCGACGAGTGGGGAACCCGGTTTGGCCCCTTCGACAGCGGCGGGGAGCGAATCCCCGTCCACGAGCTGCCGCTGATGATCGCGCTGCGCGAGTGCCGACCCGTGCATAGCTCCTTCCGCATCCACAGCGCCACCGGCGAGCAGCACGACATCGAGGTCAGTGCGCTTCCGCTGACCGCCGATGGGCCCTCCGGGGCGCTCGCGATCTTCTGGCCAGCCGAGGGATCATGGCCGAACGAGAGGAGCGAGCGGTCAAGTTGAAGGCCCTCGTCGCGGTAGGTCGTGCACGGATCTGAGCTCACCGCGGCGTTCCCGCGGTTCAAAGAATCACCTCGGCTACTCGGGTGTTCAGAGACATCGAGGAATCACGGGAAGCGCTCCCGTGGCCTCGGAGACATATCTCGGGCGGCGTGGTCTGTGTGGCGGGCGCGTTCCCAGTCGCCGCTGAGCAGTGGCATTAGGTTCGCTCCCCTCGCGCAATGGAGCAGCGGTCTTAGGCACCGTCCTAGGCGCCGCTGGCTCGATCCGCGATAACCGAACGGTTGCATTGCGTCGAGTCATGATCGTCGGCGGACACACGCTGACGCGATCCTCCTAGCCATCCGTGAACCGGTAGCCGATACCGGGTTCGGTTCTGATGTGGCGGGGGGCGCCGGGCGGCTCGACCTTGCGCCGAAGGTTCGCGATATGCGTGCGAAGCGTCGGCACGTCATCCTCGTACGCAGGACCCCAGACCTCGCGCAGTAGCGCGGCATGGGTCATCAGCCGGCCGGTGCTGCCCATCAACGTTCTCAGCAGGCTGAACTCGGTCTTGGTCAGATGGATCTCGCGGCCGCCCAGGGTGACGAGGTGGGCGGCGAGATCGAGCTCGAGCTCCCCGGCTCGCAGGACCGGGCCTTCATCGCCCGGCTGAGCGCGGCGCAGGCCCGCCTCGAGCCGCGCGACCAGTTCTCGAGGACCGAAGGGCTTTGTCACGTAGTCGTCGGCCCCCGCTTCCAGGGCACGCACCTTCTGCTCCTCCTCTCCGAGGGCTGAGAGGACGATGATCGGCATGCGCGACCACTCGCGCAGGCTGCACGCCACACTGACGCCGTCTCCGTCGGGCAAGACGAGGTCGATGATCGCCGCATCGGGAGCGTGCAGCGCGGCTGCGTCCAGGGCCTCCTGTGCGGTCGTCGCCGGGAGCACCTCGAAGCCGGCATCGCGCAGGATGACCCGAAGCGCCCGCAATATCTGCGCTTCGTCGTCGCACACGAGCACCCGGCGGCGGGTCTCGCTCACGCCGGGGCTGCGCGAGGATCGGGCGGGAGGGCGGCGCGGTGGGGGCTCGATGGATCGAGTGGGAACTCGAGCACGAAGCTCGTTCCCTGCCCCGGGGGCGCCTCCACCCAGATTCGTCCGCCGTTGCCCTCGACAAACCCACGCGCGATTGCGAGACCGAGGCCCGAGCCGCGATGGTCAGTGTCGGCGCTCCCCCCGCGGACAAATGGTTCGAAGACGCGCTTTCGCTCCTCCGAGGGAATCCCGGGCCCGCGGTCCACGACCCGGATCAGGACACGGTTGTGCAGCCCCGAGGCGCGCACCATCACGGGATGTCCGGATGAGTGGTGGTGAGCGTTCTCGAACAGATTGGCCAAGGCGCGCTGTAGCTGGATCGGGTCCGCCTCGATCTCGGGAATGTCGTCCGAGATCTGAAGGCGAAACGCGGAGGCTGGAAGACGGAGCTCGTCAACCGCGCCGTGGATCACCTCGGCGATGTCGCACGGCGAGAGCCGCGGCTCGGCAGCGCCCGCCTCCAACCGCGAGAGGTCCAGCAGGTTGTCGATCAGTCGCGAGAGGCGCTGTGCCTCCTCGATTACCACCGACGCCATCTCGGCACGCCCCGCTTGATCGAGGCCCCCGTTGCGAAGGGGCTCCGCTGCGACGCGAATCGCGGTCAGAGGGGAGCGCAGATCGTGAGAGACCGCCCGCAGGAGCGCGGTCTTCAATACATCCGTTCGCCTGAGCGCCACCGCCTCGACCCGGTCACTGAGCAGCTCCTCGCGCTCGACCGCCGCGGCGAGCAGCGCCTCGAGGGCGGGAATGACCCGGTCCTCGAGACGTCGAAGCGCTGGCTCGGGCGTGGCCTTCGGGATCACCAACATGGCGAGCTGGCGCGGACCCTCGAGAAGCGGGAACGCGACTTGGCCCTCCCCGGCCTCCTTGAGCCCGAGCTCGATCGACACCGACGGGAGGTCCAGGGCCCGCGAGACTCGCTCTCCCACGGTCGCGAGGGAGTCACTTAGCGCGTTTCCACGCAGTAGCAGCCGCGCCATCTCGGCGGCCAGATCCGCCTCGCGGCGCCTCTGCTCGGCCTCCTCGGCCCGGCGTCGTGCGCGCTGGGCGAGTTCGGCGACAAAGACGGCGGCTAGGAAGAACACCGCGAGCGCCACCCAGTTCTCGGCGTCGGTGATCGTGAACCGGCCAGTGGAAGGGATGTGGAAGAAGTTGAAGGCGGCCGCGCCCGCTATCGCCGTCAGGATGCCGAGCCAGACCCCCCAGATCGAGGCAACGAGCAGGACCCCGAGCAGGTACACGACACCCAACGAGACGGCCGGCGCCACCTCGCGCAGCGGATACAGCACGAGCGTCGTGAGGACGACGCCGAGCGCGGCCGCAACAACCCCAACGATGGAACGCCCCACCGCGCGTTCTCCTGCGAATCTCGCCATGAGCCGAGATTACGCCGTGAGCGACGAGCGTCGGGGAAGCCCAAGCGGATCTTGACGAGATCTTGATGCGCGGGGCGAGGTTTCAGACAGCGTCTTCATACCGGCACTTGAAGCTTGTCTCATGGTCGCCGAGAGCCAGGCTCCGGCCGAAGACACCTCAGGCGACGAGGCCGTTCGCTTGGCGTTGTCCCGAGCCGTCACGCGCGAGGACGCTCGCGCAGGGTGACGCGCCCCTCCTGACCAGTTCCAGAGGTGGCGGAACGACATCCGAGAGAGGAGACCCTGCGCCGCGTACACGGTACGCCGGCGCTGTTCTCGACCGCGTACGGAAACGTCGGCTCGACGCCGTACTACGCCCTCGGCGTCACCGCGGCGTTCGCGCTCGGGCTGACGCCGGTCGCGTTCCTGATCTCGGGGGTGATCTTCGTGTGCACGGCCGCCACCTACGTCGAGGCGACCGTGATGTACCCCGAGGCGGGGGGGTCGTCGAACTTCGCCCGCCACGCGTTCAACGAGCTCGCCAGCTTCGTCGCCGGGTGGGGCCAGATGCTCAACTACATCATCACGGTCGCGATCTCGGCGTTCTTTGTGCCGCACTACCTGGCCGTCTTCTGGGAGCCGCTCGGGGCCGGCCCGGGCGACGTCATTGGCGGGATCGTCCTCATCGCGCTGCTGGCGGCGCTGAACGTCAAGGGGACGCAGGAGTCGGCGCGGCTGAACCTGGTGCTGGCCGTCGGCGACCTCGCCACCCAGGTCGTGCTGGTCGTGATCGGGGTCGCGCTCGTCCTCGACCCGGAGATCCTGGTCGAGAACGTCGAGCTGGGGATCGCACCCTCGTGGGGGAACTTCGCGCTCGGGATCGCGGTCGGGATGATCGCCTACACCGGGATCGAGACGATCTCGAACATGGCCGAGGAGGCCAAGGACGCGTCGCGGACGGTCGCCCAGGGGACGGGACTGACCGTTCTCGCCGTGCTCGCCATATACGCGCTGCTGCCGATCATCGCGCTGTCGGCGATGCCGGTGACCCAAGACGCGTCGGGCGCATACACGACCGAGCTCGGGACGACGTTCGCGGACGACCCGGTGCTGGGGATCGTCGAGAACCTGGGTCTGAGCGCCGGTATCACAGAGGTGATGCGGGTGTATGTGGGGATCCTTGCCGCCGTGATCCTCGTGATCGCGACGAACGCGGCGCTGATCGGCTTGTCGCGACTGACGTTCTCGATGGGCCAGTACCGGCAGCTTCCCGAGCGGCTGCGCCAGGTTCATCCGCGGTTCAAGACGCCGTTCGTGGCGATCCTGGTGTTCTCGACGGTCGCGGCGGTCACGCTGCTGCCGGGGGAGACCGAGCTGCTGGCGACGATGTACTCGTTTGGCGCGATGCTGTCATTCACGATCGCCCACGTCTCCGTGGTGCGCCTGCGGACCCGGTTCCCCGACCGCGACCGCCCGTGGCGGCCGCGAGCCAACGTCAGGCTGCGCGGCGCGACCGTCCCGATCACCGCGCTCGTCGGCGGGCTGGGCACGTTCGCGGCGTGGACCGTGGTCATGGCGCTCGACACGCGGACGCTGTTCCTCGGCGCAGGCTGGATGGCGATCGGGTGCGTCGTGTACTTGCTGTACCGGCGGCACCAGAAGCTGCCGCTGGGCGAGACGGTCAAGGTTGCCGGGCTCGAGCCGTTGGGGGTGCAGGAGGTCGAGTACGAGAGCGTGCTCGTCGCGTTCGAGGAGGACCCGTTCTCCGAGGAGATGGTGGCGACCGCCGACCGGCTGGCGGCGAGGCGGCGGCGCGGGATCCACGTCCTGTCGCTGATCGACGTTCCCACCCACCTCCCGCTCGACGCGCCGCTGGTGGAGGAGGAGAGCGAGGCGCAGGCGAAGATCGAGCGGGCGAAGCTGATCTGCGGGATGCGGGTGACCGGTCACGTGGAGCGCGTCCGGCCCGGGCAAGCTGGCCGCTTCATCGTTCAGGAGGCGCGTGAGCTCAAGGCCGCGGCCGTCGTGATGCAACTGCGCTACCGCAACGGCACGCCGCTGTATGGCAGGACGCTGCGGACTGTGCTCGCGGAGCGGCCCTGCAGGGTGATCGTGGCGGCGGAGCCGACCCTGGTACGCGAGGCGACTATGTCGGGTTGAGGAGGTTGTCGCATGCCGCTTGCCTTTCCATTCGGGCGCAGCCGACACCAAACCATCGCGCCCAGTGCTCCTGTCGCGCAAAGCGCAAGTGCGAGGCTCCGAGGGCGACGACTCCCCCTTTGCATGGAAAGCGTTGTGTGCTGGCTGACCCCGGCGCGTCACCCCGTAGGATTGCGACCGTGCCGTTCACACTCAAGAACCTCAAGGAGGACCTAGAGGATGTCGGGTCCAATTTCGATGGCGCGCCGGACCTGGAGTTCCGCTTGGCGACTGAGGCGCTCGAGCTCGAGCAATCCGGCCTGAGCTACCAGCGCGTCCCGCCCGGCTATCGCTTTCCGTACGGCCACACGCACAGGAGGCAGGAGGAGGTGTACGTGGTCGTGCGCGGGAGCGGGCGGATGAAGCTCGACGACGAGATCGTCGAGCTCAAGCAGTGGGACGCGGTGCGCGTCCCGCCCGCTACGTGGCGAGGCTACGAGGCCGGGGCGGACGGCCTCGAGATCATCGTCATCGGCGCGCCCAATCTCGGCGAGGCTCCGCGCGAAGACGTCGAGGGCCAGCGCGATTGGTGGGCTGACTCCGAACTACCGACCGCTACTTGACACCCGGCCCTTCTTCATAGAGACGAAAAGCGGTAGTCCGCGATCAGGCCGGTAGGCGCGCCCGCTCGACTATCCGTGCGTCGTAGCGAGAGACGTAACGGGCCCCCGCTACTCATCAAGCCGCTTGATCAAGCGCCCTCCCGCAGTGGAGCGCGCTTGTCGTTAGGCCCGTGTCAAACGGTTGTCAAACGCCAGGGGCTCTCGCATTCACGCTAAAGGAGGCATGGCGAATACGGACGCGGATAGCGGTGCAGCCAGTTTGAGCGCCTGGGCTAGCACTTGTGCTGCCGCGGCGGGGCTCGGGCGTAGAGTTGGGACCGATGAAGCTGAGGAGCAGCGGCCGGCCATCTACCCGTGACGGCGATCGGCCGCCGAGCCTCGGCTCGATCCTGGCGAGGCTGAGCAGCGCCGAGGTAAGGAGGTCGTCGGAGGGATGATTCAGGTAGACGTGACGATGAGAGGCGACGTCCCGGGTGAGGCGCGCGAGCACGCGGAGGAGAAGGTCGGGGCGCTCGACCGAGTCGTCGAGATCCCGCTCCTCGGTGCTCGAGTGGTGCTCGTCCAGGAAGCGAACCCGCGGATCGAGCGCTCCGCCCGGGCCGAGGGCGAGATCGACCTGAACGGCCCGATGATCCGGGCGAAGGTCGCCGACCTCGACCCGATCGCAGCGGTTAACAGCCTCACTCAGCGGCTCGAGCGGCAGCTGCGGAGCTTCGTCGACCGTCGCACCGACCAGGCCCGCCGTCCGACCGAGCGCGAGGCAGGCGAGTGGCGACATTCCAGCTTCGCCAGCGACCGTCCTGACTACTTCCCGCGAGCGCCGGAGGAGCGGGAGATCGTCCGCCGCAAGACCTTCGCCACCGACCCGCTCACCCCCGCCGAGGCCGCCGAGGAGATGGAGTTCCTCGATCACGACTTCTATCTGTTCATCGAGCGCGAGACCGGCGCCGACGCCGTCGCGTACCACCGCGATGACGGCCGACTCGGCGTTATCGGACCGGCCGGGATCGGCTGGTCTGGCGAGAGCGCCGGGATCGTCCACGAGGAGAGCCGGATGAGCGGGCCGACCAGACTCGAGGACGCGGTAGCGGAGATGAACATCCTCAACCATCGATTCATGTACTTCACCGATGCCGCGAGCGGCCGCGGCAACGTGATCTACATGCGCTACGACGGCCACTACGGCCTGATCGGGCCGGCCCGGTAGCCGGC
>DATHVJ010000065.1:0-3113 GCA_035461345.1 Solirubrobacterales bacterium
TGTCCGCCGCGCTGCTCGCGGCGCAGCTGCTCGCGGAGTCGAACTTCAACCCGAACGCCGTGTCGCCGGCTGGCGCGCAGGGGATAGCGCAGTTCATGCCCGGCACGGCGGCCTCGTACGGACTGAAGGACCCGTTCGACCCCGAGCGGGCGATCGACGCCCAGGCGCACCTGATGTCCGACCTCTTGCGCCAGTTCCGCTCGATCCCGCTCGCGCTCGCCGCCTACAACGCCGGTCCGGGGGCGGTCGCGGCGTGCGACTGCGTGCCGCCCTACCCTGAGACCCGTACCTACGTCGCCCGCATCCTCGGCCTGCTCGACGGCGCCGGCGACCTCGAGGCGCCGGCGCTCGAGGTGCGGCTGGTGGAGTGAGCGGGACCCGGCGGTGTCAGCCGGTGTCAGCCGCGATCCCGGCCCCGGGCGGACTGGATCAACCCACCGACCGAGAGGTCAGACACAACCCAGGCCACGGTGGGGCGACCCTGCGAATCGACCGCAACCTGGGGGAAGCCGACGCCAACCGCCTTGGCAAGCGTCTGCACCGGCTCGGGCTTGCCCCGGGCGCCGACGCGGCGTGCCTCGATCCGCTCGATGCCCTTCTTGTCGCGCAGGCGCAGCCGGCCCCAGGCGACTGTGGCGCGGCCGCGCCGGTCGACCGCGACCTGGGGGTCGAATCCCCTCGACTTGGAGAGCGTCTTGACGGCGCCGGGGGAGCCGTTGCGGCTGAGGCGGGCCGCCTGGACCTTGAACTTGAGGGCCCCGCTCCCCTTTGCGCGAATGGTGCGCTGCCACACGGCCGTCGCGCGCCCCCGCTGATCGACAGCCACCTCGGGCGAGTGGGATCCCTTCGCCAGGGTCCTGACCGTGCCGGGCCCCCCGTCGGCGCGGAGCCGGACCGCGCGGATCCGTCGAGGCCGGGACGTCTCGCTCCACACCACCGTCGCGCGTCCGCGGGGGTCGACCGCTACCTCTGGGTCGTCGTTCCGTCCCCGCTCGACCAGGGTCCTGACCTCCTCGGCCGTGCCGTCGGCATTGAGGCGGACGGCCTCGATCCTTCCGTTCTGCCCGTCGAAGCGCGGCCACACGATCGTGGCTCGGCCCTGGGAGTGGAGCGCCAGGGTGGGGTCTCCGGCACCGTCGCCGGAAAGCGTCTGCACCGGCCCGGGGTCGCCGTCGGTGCCCAGCCGCACGGCCTGGACGACCGAGCTGAAGGCGTGGTCGCCGGAGGGGGCGTCGGTGCGCCGCCACACCACCGTTGCCCGGCCCAGAGAGTCGACTGCGACCTGTGGGGGATCGCTCTGGCCGACGATGTCGGGATCGCGCTCCGGTGTATCGAAGCTGGACAGCGTCCGTACCGGGGCCGGCTGGCCGTTCGCGTCGAGGTGGATCGCCTGCACGCAGGTCGCCTGTGGCTCGGGGGCGCAGTCCTGGTCCGAGCCGCCGAAGACGTCCGTGTCGCGCGCCCACACCGCGACGGAGCCGCCCCCCGACGCGACCGCGATCCGCGGCCCGAGGAAGCGGTCGCTCGCGTTCGAGAACAGCGTTCCCACCTCGCCGGCGACGCCGTCCGCGCCCACCCGGACGGACTCGATCCGTTGCTGCCCCCCGGCGAGGCGCCACCACGCCACCGTGACGCGATCCTGCGAGTCGACGCCCAACGATGGAGTCGAGGCCACCTCGCCCACCGGAGACAAGGTCTGGGGCGGCGCGAACTTGAGCCGGGCGTGAGCGCCGGGGGCGAGGAGGAGCGCGACTGCGAACGCGATCGTCAGCAGCGCCGTTGTGGAACCCAGCTTGGAGGGCGATTCAGATCGGGTCATGTCGACCAAGGTACGCCTGACCGGTTCCCGAATCCACCCACCCTGGGTGTTCGTCTCCCACACCCTGTGCGGGCGATAGCCTCCCGCCCATGTCGGTGATCGAGGTACAGGGCGTCGAGGGCCTGAAGGGGCTGATCGGGCAGCCGATCGGGCCCAGCGAGTGGCGCGAGGTCAGCCAGCAGATGATCGACGAGTTCGCTGAGCTGTCCGGCGACGACCAGTGGATCCACGTCGACGTCGAGCGCGCGAAGACCGAGAGCCCGTTCGGGACCACGGTCGCACACGGCAACCTCACCCTGTCGATGATCGACGGCTTCCGACGCGACCTGATCGCGTCGACCGGGTTCAAGCTCGGGGTCAACTACGGCTGGAACAAGGTGCGGTTCCCCGCCCCCGTCCCGTCGGGATCGAGGGTTCGGGCCTCCGCCGAGGTGACCGAGGTCGAGGACGTCGGCGGCGGCTGGTGGCAGATCGTCACCAGGTTCACGGTCGAGGTCGAGGGCTCGGACAAGCCCGCCTGCGTCGCCGACAGCGTCGGGCGCGCGCTGCCGGAGTAGCGCGCCCGGGGTCGCCGTGGCTCGCGAGCCGGCGCCGGAGGTCCGCGCGGCGGGAGGCGTAGTCGTGCGCGAGCGCGATGGCCGGCGCGAGGTCGCGATCGTCCACCGTCCCAAGTACGACGACTGGTCGCTGCCGAAGGGAAAGCTCGACCCCGACGAGGATTGGCGCGACGCCGCGCTGCGCGAGGTCGCCGAGGAGACCGGCGTTCGCTGCGAGCCGCTCGCGGAGCTCGCGCCCTCCCGCTACGTCGACGGCAAGGGCCGCTCGAAGCTGGTTCGGTGGTGGCTGATGCGGCCGCTCGGAGGCGAGTTCCAGCCCTCGAAGGAGGTTGACGAGCTGCGCTGGTTGCCGCTCGAGCGCGCCGCGGAGGTGCTCGAGTACGAGCACGACCGCACGCTGGTGCGGGCGCTGGCTACCGTCCCTTGAACTCCGGCTCCTCGCCGGCGAAGAACGCGGTGACGCCGTCGCGGAGATCCTCGGTCGCCATGCTGTCGGCGATCCCGTGGCGCTCGATCTGGAGGTGCTCGGTGAGGGTGTGGTCGAGGCTAGTGTTGGCGAGCAGCTTCGCCATCCGCACGTAGTGGGGCGCTTTGCTGGCCAGCTCCTCGGCCTTCACCTGCGCCGCCTCCATCAGCCCGTCCGCCGGCACTACTGCCGAGACCAGCCCCATCTCGAGTGCGTCCCGCGGCGAGATCATCGGGTCCTCGAGCATCAGCTCCTTCGCCTTCGCCGGGCC
>DATHVJ010000066.1:0-11197 GCA_035461345.1 Solirubrobacterales bacterium
TCGTCTGACCGGCACGTGGCGCGACTGCTCCTCGCGCTCGACGAGCGGGAGCTCGACGCGCAGGATCCCGTCGTCGTAGGTGGCCTTGGCGCCGGTCGCGTCGACATCGGCGCTGAGCTCGATCACGCGCCGGAACGGCCCCGTCTCGACCTCGACCTGCTGGTACACGCGTCCCTCGGTCTCCTGCACGGGGCGCTCGCCGCTGATCACGAGCTCGCGGCCGCTGACCTCGAGGTGGACGTCGGACAGGGGCACGCCCGCGAGGTCGGCCTTGACCACCGCCTTCGGGGAGTCCTCGCCGCAGTAGTAGAGGTCCACCTTCGGAGTGAATCCGCGGGCGCGACGCGGGCCGACCATCGGCCGCTCCCAGAACGCCCCCATGAACTCGTCCATCTCCCTTCGCATGCGCTCGAAGTCGGTGAACAGGTCGCGGCGGGGAGTCATCCAGGTAAGAGTAGCCACGCGTCCGCCACGCGATGGGTCCGGCGCCTTACACCTCGTAGACCGCGCCCTCGGCCGCGACCTCGACGGAGCCGCCGAACGTGTCCTTGCCCTGCTCGAGCGCCCAGTCTTGGTCGAGCTCGTCGGAGATGTGGGTCAGGACCATCCGCCCGGCGCCCGCGCGGCGGGCGTGCTCGCCGGCCTCGGCCGGCGTCATGTGACCACGCTCGCCGGTCCGCTCGGGACGCGGGAGCGTCGCCTCGACCATCAGCAGGTCGGTGCCGCGGGCGAATTCGACCAGCGCGTCGCTGGGACGGCAGTCGGCGCCGTACGTGAACCGGCCGGCGCCGTTCGCGGACGCGAACTCGATCGCGTAGGTGGTGGTGAAGTGAGGGACCTCGTGGAACCGAACCCGAAGCTCGCCGAGCAGGAGCGGGCCCGCCGGGTCGTACTCCTCGAGGCGGAACGCCTTCTCGATCAGGTCGTCGTTTCCCCACGCGCCGACCACGCGGCGGAAGGTCCTCCGCGCCCCGGGCGGCGCCAGCAGGCGCGGCCGCGCCGGATCGTCGGTCCCCGGCCACTCGGCGACTGGCACCGGCTGCTGCCGCGGCGCATATGTGAGCGCGTACGCGTATGGGACGAGATCGAGGAAATGGTCCGCGTGCAGGTGCGAGATCAGGACCGCGTCGACGGTCGTGTAGTCGCGATGCAGGCGCAGCTTCGAGAACACGCCGTTCCCGCAGTCGAGCAGCACGGTCGTCTCCCCCTCCTCGACGAGATAGCCGCTGCACGCGCCTCCCGCGTCCTCCCACGAGGGAGACTTGCCGAGCACCGTGACCCGCATAGTGACAACGGCAACATTAACCGGGAGGCCTGCCCGCCAGATGCACCATCACGGCGCTGCAAGCCGTCAGGCAGTTTGGGCCAGGCCGTCCTCCACGTGCGCGGCGACCGGGTCGCGCAGCAGCAGCGCCGGCTGGCGCGGCGGCACCAGGCCCTCGGGTCGATCGGGCCGGAACGTGGAGCAGGGCGAGTCGAGGTCCAAAGCGCACAATCCCTGACAGCGGAAGAAGCAGTCGTCGCACGAAGGGGCGTTCTTCTTGCGCTTCGGGCTCGACGGGCTCACGGCGAGCCATCTAAGCACTGCGGTGGCGACGCGCAAGCCCGGGTTCTCGCAAAGCGCTGCTTCTTCGTCCGCGACGGCATCCGCCCGAGATCGCGGTTCGCTGCTCTTTCGGGGAAACGAGCCACGATTAGGGACCCCTAATCGCGCGGCATTGTCCCGGCGGCCCGTACTAGAATCACGCTCGATGGCACACCAGAGGACGAAGCAGCTCAGCGCCTCCCCGCCGCTGTTCGAGAGCCGGTTCCTCGACTACTTCTCCCGCATCCATCCCGCGGTGCCGGCCGTCGTCTTCATCCCCGTGATCGGGGTGATGGTGTGGCTCGGGGTCGACCGCGGGCTCGGGGCGCTCGAGAGCGTGCTGCTGGTCGCCGGCGGCCTCGCACTGTGGACCCTGACGGAGTACTGGCTTCACAGGCTCCTGTTCCACTGGGAGCCCAGCTTCCGCCACGGCGACAAGCTCCACTTCATCATCCACGGCGTCCACCACGACCACCCGAACGACCGCATGCGCCTGGTGATGCCGCCGGCGCTGAGCCTTCCGCTTGGGGCCCTTTTCTTCGGCCTGTTCGTGCTGGTCTTCGGGACCCCTGCGGCGTATCCGCTGTTCGCGGGCTTGCTGGTTGGCTATCTGACGTACGACTACACCCACTACTACCTCCATCACCACACCCCGAAGACCCGGATCGGCAAGCGCCTGCGCGAGCAGCACATGCGCCATCACTTCCAGGACCACCGCTACGGGTTCGGCGTCTCGTCGCCGATGTGGGACGTCGTCTTCCGCACCCTGCCGCGACGGCGCAAGGCGTAGCCGCTACGGCGCCGGGAGCCGCTCGCCCTTCTCGAGCGTCTTGCGCAGCCGTAGCACGCGGCGCGCCGAGCCCTGAACTCGCGCTCGTTTATGCCCGCCCTGGACGGTGCGGCGAAGCTCCCGTAGCCCTCCAGGCCCTCGTCGATCGCCTGCGCCAAGAACAGCAGCAGGACCATGCTCACACAACCGCCGATCTCTACGATCGTTTTCGTACACACTGAACAAAGTCGCCCGACGTGCGAGCACATCGTGCGGTGTGTGAAAGGCTTACACACTCACACTCCACAGGAAGGAAGGCCTAGACATGGCACCCCGTTCAGGGAACGTCCTCGACCAGGCGAGATCGCTGATCGAGCAGAGGCTCCGCGAGCTCGACAACGAGCGCAAGCAGCTCGAGCGCACGCTTGCCGACCTCACTCACGGCAAGGTCGGGCGGCGTCGGCCCGGTCGGCCACGCGGCTCGCGGACGCGTCGGCGGCGCGGCCGCCGCGGAGGCACCAGGGCCGACCAGGCGGTGAAGATCGTGTCCGAAAACCCTGGGGTCTCCGCCTCGGAGATCGCGAAGCAGATGCGAATCAAGCCGAACTACGTCTACCGGGTGATGGGGGAGCTGCAGAAGGACGGTCGCGTGCGCAAGAAGGGCCGCGGGTACACGGCTACGTAGCTACAGCAGCCCCATGCCCTTGACGGCGTCGCGCTCCTGCTTGAGCTCGTCGACGCTGGCGTCGATCCGCTCGCGCGAGAAGTCGTCGATCTCGAGGCCGTCGACGATCTTCCACTCTCCACCGGCGCACGTGCACGGGAAGCCGGAGATCAGGCCTTCCTCGATCCCGTAGGAGCCATCCGAGGGCACGCCCATCGAGACCCAGTCGCCGTCCGGAGTTCCCGCGACCCAGTCGCGAACGTGGTCGATCGCGGCGCTTGCGGCCGACTTGGCGCTCGACGCACCGCGCGCCTCGATCACCGCAGCCCCCCGCTTCTGGACCGTCGGTATGAACTCCTCGACGAGCCACTCGCGGTCTCCCACGACGTCGGTGGCCGGCTGGTCGCCGATCAGCGCGTGGGTGATGTCCGGGTACTGCGTCGTCGAGTGGTTGCCCCAGATCGTCATCCGGCGCACGTCGCGAACGTGTGCGCCGGCTCGGCGCGCCAGCTGCGCCTTGGCGCGGTTGTGGTCGAGCCGCATCATCGCCGTGAACCGCGCCCGCGGGACGTCGGGTGCGTTGTTCATCGCGATCAGGCAGTTGGTGTTGGCCGGGTTCCCGACCACCAGCACCTTGACGTCGTCGGCCGCGTGGGCGTTGATCGCCTCGCCCTGCGGCTTGAAGATCCCGCCGTTCGCCTCCAGCAGGTCGGAGCGCTCCATGCCCTTGCCGCGTGGGCGGGCGCCGACCAGCAGCGCCACGTTCGCCCCCTCGAACGCGACCTCGGGGTCGTCGGTGATCTCGATTGACTCGAGCAGGGGGAAGGCGCCGTCCTCGAGCTCCATCACCACCCCGGCGACCGCCTTCATCGCCTGGGGGATCTCGAGCAGGCGCAACTCCACCGTGCTGTCCCGCCCCAGTATGTCGCCGCTCGCGATCCGCGGCAGCAGCGCGTAGCCGATCTGGCCGGCGGCCCCGGTCACAGTCACCTTGACCGGCCCCGCCACTAGTACATCACCTGTGTTCGCGCTCGGCTCAACATCAGCTTCCCCGCCCGCCCCCACCTTCGTAGAGCTTCGGGCTCACCCCGAGCTCCTCGATCACGGCATCGGCGAACTGGGATGTGCCGACCGCGCTCGGGTCGTCGCGGGTCGGCTTGAGGTCGTAGGTCACCTTCTCACCCTTGCGAATCACCTCGGCGATCGCGTCCTCCATCCGGTCGGCCGCTTCCCCCTCCTCCAGATGGCGCAGCATAAGCACACCGGACAACATCAGCGCCGTCGGGTTGACCTTGTTCCGCCCCTTGTACTTCGGGGCGGATCCATGCGTGGCCTCGAACATCGCCGCCGCGGTGCCGATGTTGGCCCCCGGCGCCAGCCCCAACCCGCCGACCATGCCTGCGCCGAGGTCGCTGACGATGTCCCCGTACAGGTTCGGCAGGACGATCACGTCGTACTCCTCGGGGCGGGAGACGAGCTGGTTGCAGAGGTTGTCGATGATCCTGTCCTCGAACTCGATCTCGGGATGGCGCTCCGCGACCGCCCGGGCGGTCTCGAGGACCAGCCCGTCGGAGAACTTCATGATGTTCGCCTTGTGCGCTGCGGTCACCTTGCGGCGCCCGCTGCGCTTCGCGTACTCAAACGCCGCCTCGACGATCCGGTCCGTCCCGAACACGGAGATCGGCTTGATCGAGATCCCGGCGTCCTCGCGCACCGGAGCATCGTGGGCGGCGAGGAACTCGCGCAGCTCGGCGTTCTCCTTCGTCCCGCGCTCGAACTCGATCCCCGCGTAGAGGTCCTCCGTGTTCTCGCGCACGATCACGATGTCGACGTGATCGAAGTGCGAGCGCACCCCCTCGTACAGCTTGCACGGGCGGATGCACGCATACAGGTCGAGCTCCTTGCGGAGCTGGACGTTGATCGACCGGAAGCCCGAGCCGACCGGCGTCGTGGTCGGGCCCTTGATCCCGACGCCGTTGCGCTTGATCGACTCCAACGTGCGGTCGGGGAACGGGTTCCCCTCCGCGGCGTACACGTCCTCGCCCGCGGGTTGCTCGTCCCACTCGAACTCGACGCCGGTCGCCTCGAGGACCCGGCGCGTCGCCTCGGCGATCTCGGGGCCGGTCCCGTCCCCAGGTATGAACGTCACTCGGTGCGCCACGGGCAGCATCGTTTCACAAGCACGGCGGGCGCCTGCCCGCTCCGTCTGGGAAGATTCGGCCGATGGCGCGGATCGAGAATCGCCCCGGCGGCGCCACCCACGAGGTCTTCAACCAGTCGACGCCGCTGGAGAACTACAACGTCTTCGCCGGGGATCGGCCGCTGGTCGAGGCTCTGGGCCGCGAGGGCGGCGACTGGGCCGAGGACCGGGTGCGGGAGATCGGGGAGATCGCGGGCCGCGCCCGGACCCTGCGCTGGGGTGCGGAGGCGAACGAGAACGAGCCGGTGCTGCGCACCCACGACCGGTTCGGCAACCGGGTCGACGAGGTGTCGTTCCACCCGGCGTGGCACGAGCTGATGCGGATCGGGGTCGGCCACGGGGTGCACGCGCTGCCGTGGCGCGAGCCGCAGCCCGGCGCCCACGTGGCACGGGCGGCGATGTTCATCGCCCTGTCGCAGGCCGAGGCCGGGATCGGCTGCCCGATCTCGATGACCTACTCGGCGATCCCGGCGCTGCGCACCCAGCCCGAGCTCGCCGAGGAGTGGGAGCCGCGCTTCCTGTCGCTGTCCTACGACGGCGAGCGGCTCGTGCCGGCACCGGACAAGACCGGCGCGTTGTGCGGGATGGCGATGACCGAGAAGCAGGGCGGTTCCGACGTGCGCGCGAACACGACCGCGGCCCGACCGCTGAACGGCGGCGGGGCCGGCGCCGAGTACGAGCTCACCGGCCACAAGTGGTTCTGCTCGGCGCCGATGTGCGACGCCTTCCTAGTCCTCGCGCAGGCGGACGGTGGCCTGTCGTGCTTCCTGCTCCCCCGCTTCACCCCCGACGGCGAGCGCAACCGCTTCCACGTCCAGCGCCTCAAGGACAAGCTCGGGAACCGCTCCAACGCCTCGAGCGAGGTCGAGTTCCGCGGCGCCTGGGCCCGGCTGATCGGCGACGAGGGCCGCGGCGTCCCGACGATCATCGAGATGGTCAACCACACGCGGCTCGACTGCACGATCGGCTCGACCGCGGGGATGCGCGCCGGCGTCGCCCAGGCCACGCACCACTGCTCGCAGCGCTCGGCGTTCGGCAGGCTGCTGCTCGATCAGCCGTTGATGCAGAACGTGCTCGCCGACCTCGCCGTCGAGTCCGAGGCGGCGACGATCTCCGCGATGCGGCTGGCGCGCGCCTATGACGAGGCGGCGTCCGGCGACGAGACCGCCAACCGCCTCCGTCGCCTCGCGACACCCGTCCTCAAGTATTGGGTCTGCAAGCGGGCGCCGGCACACGCGGTCGAGGCGCTCGAGTGCTTCGGCGGCAACGGCTACGTGGAGGAGTCCGGAATGCCGCGGCTGTTCCGCGAGAGCCCTCTGTCGTCGATCTGGGAGGGCTCGGGCAACGTCCAGGCGCTCGACGTGCTGCGGGCGATGGCGCGCAGCCCCGAGTCGGTGGACGCCTTCTTCGCCGAGGTCGACGAGGCCGCCGGCGCCGAGCCGCGGCTGGACGGCTACGCCGCTTCGGTGCGCGAGGAGCTGGCGGACCTCGACGCGATCGAGGTCCGCGCCCGGCGCGTCGTCGAGCGGATGGCACTCGCGCTGCAGGGCTCGCTCCTGGTCCGGTTCGGCGACCCGGCCGTCGCCGACGCCTTCTGCGCCTCGCGTCTGGCGGGTGAGTGGAGCGGCGCCTTCGGCACGCTGCCCGCCGGCACCGGCTTCGAGGCGATCGTGGGGCGCCACACCCCCCGCGTCTGACGACCCACCTGTTGAGCGACCAGATCAACGCGTCCTGAGCGCATGACCGCGACCGACGGACACTCGCCCGAGCACGTCGTCCGCTGCACCGACGTCCGCCGCCGCTTCGGCGAGGGCGTGATCGCGGTCGATGCGCTCGCCGGGATCAGCCTCGAGTTCCCGAAGCGCCAGCTGACGAGCATCGTCGGGCCGTCGGGGTCGGGGAAGTCGACGTTGATGCACGTGCTCGCCGGGCTGGACAGGCCGACGAGCGGGCAGGTGTGGATCGAGGACACCGAGATAACCGCGCTGGGCGACCACGACCTGACTCTCCTGCGCCGCGACAAGCTCGGATTCGTGTTCCAGTTCTTCAACCTCGTCCCCGTGCTGAGCGCCGAGGAGAACATCACCCTGCCGTTGCGGATCGCGGGCCGCCCGGTCGACCGAGAGTGGCTCGACACGCTGCTGGAGACGGTCGGGATCACCGGCCGCCGCGCCCACCGCCCGGCCGAGCTGTCCGGCGGCGAACAGCAGCGCGTCGCGGTCGCGAGGGCGCTGATCTCTCGCCCCGCGGTCGTGTTCGCGGACGAGCCGACGGGGAACCTCGACACCCGCGCCGGCACCCAGGTTCTCGACCTCCTGCGCCGCTCCGTCGACGAGCTCGACCAGACGGTGATCGTCGTCACCCACGATCCCCGCGTCGCGTCGCTGGCGGACCGTCTGCTGCTGCTCGTCGACGGTCGCATCGACAGGGACACCGCCGTCCGGGACCAGGCGCAGGTCCTGGAGCTGATGCAGGCGATCTAGTGGCCGGCTAGCGGCATGCTCGGACTCGCCGTCCGCAACCTCACGGCGCGCAAGCTCCGCGCCCTGTCGACGGCGCTCGCCGTCTTCTTCGGCGTATCAATGGTCGCCGGCACCCTGATGCTGTCGGACTCGGTCAACCGGACGTTCGACGAGGTGTTCGCGGAGACGACGGCCGGCATCGACGTCACGGTCCGCGCGCGCGTCGAGGTGGAGGGGGAGTTCGGGGAGGGGCCGGTCAGCGGCGTCGACGCGTTGCTGCTCGACCGGGTGCGGAGCGTCGACGGCGTCGAGACCGCGGCGGGCGCGATCGGCGACCCGACGATCGCGATCCTCGACGAGAACGGCGACCGCATCGGGCCTCCCCAGGGTGGCCCGCCGCACATCGCGATCAGCGAGCTGCCCGCCCCGTTCGAGTCGCTGCGCTACGTCGAGGGAGCGCCCCCGGCGAGCGCCGACCAGGTCGCCGTCGACAGCATCGCGGCGGAGGAGGAGGGGTTCGAGGTCGGAGACCGGGTGACGATCGCCGGGCCGGCCGGCGCGAGGGAGTACGAGATCTCGGGCATACCCGAGTTCGGCGGCGGAGCGCCCCTCGGCGGGGCGACGCTGGCGCAGTTCACGCTCGGCGAGGCGCAGCGGCTGACCGGCAAGCAGGGACGGTTCGACGAGATCGACGTCGAGGCCGCCGAGGGCACCTCGCCGGGCGATCTCGCCCGCTCCGTCGCCGCGGCGCTGCCCGCGAACGTCGAGGTCCGCACTGGGGAGCAAACGGCCGCTGACGACGCGCAGACGATCAAGGAAGGCTTCTCGTTCCTGACGACGGCGCTTCTGATCTTCGCCGGGATCGCGGTGTTCGTCGGCGCGTTCCTGATCTTCAACACGTTCTCGATCACCGTTGCCCAGCGGGTGCGCGACTTCGCGATGATGCGGACGCTCGGCGCCTCGGCTCGCCAGGTGCTCGTCTCGGTTCTCGCCGAGGCGGTTCTGATCGGGCTGCTCGCCTCGGCGCTCGGGATCGCCGGCGGCGTGGGCTTCGTGCAGCTGCTGATCGGATTGTTCTCGGCGCTGGGGTTCGAGCTCGGGACGTCGGGGCTCGCGCTCAGCAGCGGAACGGTGGCGATCGCATTCGCGGTCGGAGTCGGGGCCACCCTGCTGTCGGCCATGGTCCCGGGGCTGCGCGCGACCCGCGTGGCTCCGCTGGAGGCGCTGAGAGAAGGCGCCGGGGCCGAGGTCGGGACCCGCCGGCGGGGCGGCGTGGCGCGCACCGCGGCCGCGGTTGCGCTCACCGTCGGCGGGGTCAGCCTGGTGCTGCTCGGGCTGTTCGCGGCCGGCGAGTTCGGGACGGCACTGTGGATGATGGGTGCGGGGCTGGTGCTGTTGTTCGTCGGGGTCGCGATGCTGGGCGGAGGGTTCGTGCGCCCGATCGCGAGCTTCCTCGGGTGGCCGATCGAGCGGCTGCGCGGGGTCACCGGCCGGCTCGCTCGCGAGAACGCCCAGCGCCACCCGGCGCGCACGGCGACGACGGCGGCGGCGCTGATGATTGGCGTCGCGCTGGTCGTCTCGGTCGGCGTGCTGGCGGAGTCGATCCGTGCTTCGATCGATGACACCCTCGACCGCCAGTTCGCCGGCGACGTGGCGATCCTGAACACGGACGGTTTCTCCCCGATCCCGTCGGCGGTCGCGGACGAGATGCGAGGGGTCGACGGGGTCGGCGCCGTGTCCCCGATCGCACGTCAGCCGGCGCGCGTGGAGGGCAACGGCGAGGAGATTCAGCTTTTCGGGATCGAGCCCGGGAGCGTGGGCGAGGTGGCCAACCTCGACTGGACGGACGGCTCCGACGAGGTTCTCGCCCGGCTGGGACGAGACGGCGCGCTGGTCGAGGAGGGATGGGCGGAGGACAACGACGTCGCCGTCGGCGACCGCCTCGAGCTCACCGGGACCGGAGGCGACCGGATCGCGGTCACCGTCGAGGGGAGCGTTCGCGACCGGGCCGGGCTGATCGTCGACACAGTGGCGATTCCGCATCGCACGCTCCGCGCCGAGCTCGGCGCCCGTGACGACATCCTCACCCTCGTCGATTTCGCGCCGGGAGCGGATCCCGACGGAACGCGCAAGCGGATCGACCGGCTGCTCGAGTCGCGCTTCCCCAACGCCGAGGCCCGCTCCCAGCAGCAGCTCAAGGAAGACCAGGCCGCCGACATCGACGAGTTGCTGACGCTGATCTACGCGATGCTGGGGCTGTCGGTGATCGTGTCCGTGTTCGGGGTCGTCAACACCCTGTCGTTGACCATCCTCGAGCGCACCAGGGAGCTCGCGATGCTGCGCGCGATCGGCACCTCGCGCAGCCAGGTGCGCCGGATGATCCGCTACGAGTCGGTGATCACGGCGCTGCTCGGCGCGATCGTCGGAGCGGTGATCGGGCTGGGCTTGGGCGTGGCGGCCGTCGAGGCGCTCAAGGACGAGGGCCTGATCCTGTCGATCCCGATCTCGTTGCCCCTGACCGTGCTGGCGCTGGGAGTCGCGATCGGGATCCTGGCTGCGATCCGCCCGGCCCGCCGGGCGTCGCGCCTGAACGTGATCGAGTCGCTGCAGTACGAGTAGGGGCGGGGCCGGGCGCTAGTCCCACGGGTTCCCGCCCGGCGGTGGGCGCTCCAACAGCACGGCCGAAGGCGTTCCGAAGCCGAGTTTTGTGTAGAGGTCGTGGGCGTCGACCGTCCCCAGCACCCAGCGCAGCTCTCGCTGCGGGCCACGCTCCACGGCCTCGCGCACGATCTCCAGCCCCAGGCCCCGCCGACGGTGCTCCGGGAGCACGTACACGTCGGCGAGGTAGGCGAACACCTCGCCGTCGGACAAGACCCGGGCGAAACCGACCTGTTCGTCGCCGCGGTACAGACCCACCACCCTTGTCGCCTCGCGCACCAGCCGCTCGACCACCTCCCGGGGCCGTCCGCGCGCCCAGTAGGAATGGTTGGCGAGGAAGTCGTGAACGGCATCCACGTCCACCCGCCGGCGATCGTCGTCGAGCTCGAAGCCGTCCGGGAGCTCGCGGCGCATCGGGGGACTAGAGCCAGCGCTCGTCGAGCCGCCGCACGGTCGCCTCGGTGAGCCGGATCGCGTCGGCGAGGGTGCCGTAGTCGACGTTCTCCGCGACGTCGCTGGGCCAGTGGTAGTTGGCGGGCTGCTTGAGCTCGGTACACGACGCGATCGACGCGCAAGGGTATCCCGCGTGCAGCGGGTAGACGCCGTCGGTCGCGTTGCGCAGCCGCAGGTTGGGGAACTGCCACAGCCCCAGCTCCTCCGCCAGCCGGTCGACGAGCTCCAGCGCCGCGGGCGGGTACTCCCTGACCCCGACCATCCCCTCGCCCCGCAGCACGACGAGGTGCGGAGAGCCAAGTGTGTCGAGGTTGAGGAAGAAGGTCCGGTCGCGCGGAAGCTCGCCGAAGTGCCTGGCCGCGAAGTGGTGCATGCCCTCGCATGTCGCCTCCTCCGAGGTCGAGAC
>DATHVJ010000067.1:0-4045 GCA_035461345.1 Solirubrobacterales bacterium
GTGCCGAGCCCGAGCGCGATCGCCTTCGCGGCGTCGATCGTCGACTCGTCGGCGGCCTGGGCGATGGGAAGAATCGCTTCCATCTGGCACCTCCTTCGTGCCGACTGGCTACTTTGCCAGTTACATACACACTGTACGGAATCCGCCCCCGCGGACTGTGACGACCATCACACCCAACCTGCGACCCGCGCGGCCGGGCGCTTACGGATCTAGTCCGTCAGCAGATACCGCGCCGCGGCGGTGCCGGCCTCGATCACCTCGTCGAACGCCTTCCCAGGATCGGTGAGGGCCTGCAGCGCGATGCCGTCGGCGATCGCGAACAGGTAGGCGACGACGGCGTCGGCGCCGAAGCGCAGCGCCAGCACCCCCTCCTTCTGCTTCTCCTCGAGGATCTCGGCGACGTGGCGGCGGGTGCGGTTGAAGAGCTCGGCGCTCTCCCGCTGGATCTCGGGGTTGCGTCGCCCCGCGGTGAAGACCTCGAAGATGAGGTCGAAGAAGCCGGGCTCATTCTCGATCAGATCGAGCAGGTTGGAGACGAGCACGTCGAGGACGTCGTCGACGGTCTTCGCCCCGGCCAGCGGCTCGTCGAGGCGGGCGACCCTGACCTCGGAGTCGCGCCGGACCACCTCGACCAGCAGCCGCTCCTTGGTCCCGAAGTAGTAATGCAGCAGCCCGCGGCTGACGCCGGCCTCGCGCGAGACGTGCTCGAACGTCGAGCCGGCGATCCCGCGAGCCGCGACGCTCGCCCGCATCGCCTCGACGATGCGCTGTGCCTTGTCGCCGCTCAGCTCACGCTGCTTGGTCGCCGCTTCCATGCGGCCAGTGTAGTTGGCTACCCGGCCAAGAATCACTCCGGGCGGGACGCCGTTTGGACTAGCTCTGCGTCGAAGCCGTCTCGGGTGCCGGCGAGGTGGTCGAGGTGTACTCGAACTCCTCCTCGGCGCCGAACAGCCGGTCCAGGACCGCCTTGCGCAGCTCTTCGCTCAACAGCAGTGCCAGCGCCGCGCCGATCAGGGCGATCACCAGCAGCCGGCCGAGGCGGCTCTTGCGCCGGCGCTTGCCCCGCAGCTGCTCTGAGGCCTCGCGCATCGACTCCGCGGCCTTGCGCAGGTCGCGCTGGACCTTCTTGTCGTCCATCAGCGCCTGCGGGCCCTTGCCGTTGGCCATCCGGCTGTAGGCGTCCCGGGCGGACTCGAAGGCGTCGCGGATGTTCGCGCGCAGCTCCTCGTCCTCGATCAGACGCTGCACGTACGGGTTCGAGCGCAGCGAACTCGCCGCTTCGCCCACCCTCCTCGTCGACTCCTGCGCCCGCTTGGTCCTAGCCGCCATCAACCTCTCCTAACTAGTTCGGATCCCGGCCAGAGCTTATACCCGAAGACATCAAAACACCCACCTGCCTCTCGCCTCGCCCTTTGGGCTCGGCGCCCGAATCACCGACTACCGGTCGCGGCTTCCAGGGCGACGTCGAGCACGTCGCCGAGCTCGTTGACGTGGATGAACTCGAGTCCCTCGCGCTCGTGCTCGGGGATCTCCTCGACGTCGCCCTCGTTGCGCTCGGGCAGCAGGATCCGCTTGATCCCCGCCCGCTGCGCCGCGAGCGACTTCTCCTTCACCCCGCCGATCGGCAGCACCTGTCCCGTCAGCGTGATCTCGCCGGTCATCGCGACGTCGTTCGACACCGGCCTGCCGCTGACGCGCGACGCGAGCGCGGTCGCCATCGCCACTCCCGCCGAGGGACCGTCCTTCGGCACCGCGCCTGAGGGGACGTGCACGTGGATGTCGTGCTTCGAGAACCAGTCCTCGGGGAGCTCCGGCGCCAGCTCGGCCTGGTGGCCGCGCACCCAGGACAGCGCCGCCTCTGCCGACTCCCGCATCACATCGCCGAGCTGCCCGGTGATCGTCAGCTTCCCGCTCCCCGGCATCGCGGTGGCCTCGATGAACAGCACCTCACCCCCAACCGGAGTCCACGCCAATCCGGTGGCGACCCCGGGATCCTTGGTGCGCCGGGCCTGCTCGGCGAAGAACTTCCGCGGACCCAGGAGCTCCCGCGCGCGATCCGGCGTGATCTCCGCCTTGCCCTCGAGCTTGCCCTCGGCCGCGTCGCGCGCGACCTTGCGGCACACGGTCCCGATCTGGCGCTCCAGGTTGCGCACCCCCGCCTCGCGCGTGTACTCGTCGGCGATCACCCTCAGCGACTCGTCGGTGAACTCGATCTGGTCGGAGTCGAGCCCGTTCTCCGCCACCTGGCGCGGCACCAGGTAGCTCTTGGCGATGTGGAGCTTCTCGTCCAGCGTGTAGCCGGAGAGCGGGATCACCTCCATGCGGTCCTGGAGCGGCGGCGGGATCGGATCGAGGAAGTTGGCCGTGGCGATGAACAGGACGTCGGAGAGGTCGAACTCCAGATCCAGGAAGTGGTCCCGGAACGAGTCGTTCTGGGCCGGATCCAGGACCTCGAGCATCGCGCTCGCCGGGTCGCCGCGGAAGTCGGCGCCCATCTTGTCGATCTCGTCGATCATGAACACGGGATTGCGCGATCCCGCGTCGCGCAGGGCGCGGATGATCGTCCCCGGCATCGCCCCGATGTAGGTCCGGCGGTGCCCGCGGATCTCCGCTTCGTCGCGGACGCCGCCGACCGAGATGCGCTGGAACGTGCGCCCCAGGGCGCGGGCGACCGACTTGCCGAGGCTGGTCTTGCCGACGCCCGGGGGGCCGACGAAGCACAGGATCGGCCCCGGCGAGTCGGGCTTCAGCTTGCGCACCGCGAGGTACTCGAGGATCCGGTCCTTGACCTTCTCGAGGTCGTAGTGGTCGGTGTCGAGGACCTCACGCGCGTGCTCGATGTCGAGGTTGTCCTCGGTCTCCTCGTTCCACGGCAGCTCGGTCAGCCACTCGAGGTAGGTCCGGATCACCCCGTACTCGGCCGCCGCCGGGGGAAGGCGCTCCAGCCGCGAGAGCTCGCGCTCGGCGGCCTTGGCGGCGTGCTCGGGGAGCCCAGCCTGCTCGATCCGCTCCCGCAGCTCGTTGACCTCCGCCTGGCGCTCGTCCCCCTCTCCGAGCTCCTGCTGGATCGCCTTCAGCTGCTCGCGCAGGAAGTACTCCCGCTGCCCCTTCTCCATCTCGGACTGGACCTGCGACTGGATCTTCGACCCGAGCTGCACGACCTCCAGCTCCCGGGCGAGGATCTCCGACAGCCGCCGCAGTCGCTTTGCGACGTCGACCTCCTCCAGCAGCTCCTGCTTCTCCTCGGTGGAGATCCGCATCGCCCCGGCGATCAGGTGGCACAGCGCCGAGGGGTCGTCGACGTTGGCTACCGCGAGCTGCAGCTCCTCGGGCAGGTACGGGATCCCTTCGATGATCTGGCTGAACGTGTTCTGGACGTTGCGCGTCAGCGCCTCGAGCTCCGGCGACGCCTCGACGACGTCCGGAAGCTCGGAGATCCGCGCCACCAGGTAGGGCTCCTCGGTCACGTACTCGCCGATCCGGACCCGCTGGGTTCCCTGGACGAGGATCCGCATCGTGCCATCCGGGACCTTGAGCATCCGCGCGACCACGCCCGCGACGCCGACGTCGTAGAGCTCGTCCGGCCCGGGCTCGTCGGCCTCTGGATCGCGCGACGCGACCATCACCAGCATCCGTTCACCGGACAGGACGTCGTTGACGAGCTTCGTCGACCGCGGCTGGCCGATCGCGAGCGGGGTCAGCGCGTCCGGATAGGTGACGGTGTCCTTGAGCGGCAAGATCGGTAGCGCCTGCGGGAGCGGCTTGCCCTCGGTCTCGCGAATCGCCTCCTCGACGTCGGGCGTCTCGACGACCTCGATCCCCGGCCCGCCGTCGTCGCCTCCGCCGATATCGGCCTCGCGGATCTCCGCCTCGCCCATGGGATCGCGCTCCACTACTCCTCCGATCGTCTGACCGGCACGTGGCGCGACTGCTCCTCGCGCTCGACGAGCGGGAGCTCGACGCGCAGGATCCCGTCGTCGTAGGTGGCCTTGGCGCCGGTCGCGTCGACATCGGCGCTGAGCTCGATCACGCGCCGGAACGGCCC
>DATHVJ010000068.1:0-5898 GCA_035461345.1 Solirubrobacterales bacterium
CCAGAAGGGAGTCGAGGACGCCCGCAAGAGCCTGATCCGGATCCCCAAGTACGGGCAGACGATCCCGCACAAGATCATCGGCCGGTTCGGCGCCGGCCACGTCGTCCTGCGCCCGGCCAGCCCGGGTACCGGCGTGATCGCCGGCGGCGGCGTGCGCGCGGTCCTCGAGCTGGGCGGGATCCGCGACGTGCTCGCGAAGAGCATCGGCACCCAGAACCCCGTCAACCTGGTCAAGGCGACGATGGACGGCCTCGAGAACCTGCGCCGGCCCGAGGACGTCGCCAAGCTCCGCGGCCTCTCGGTGCGCCAGGTGCTGGGGATCAAGGAGCCGGCGGAGGCGCGCGGTGACAACACCGAGGCGGGCGAGAAGCCCGCGGAGCCGCAGCCCGTCGCCGAGGAGGAGCCCGGTGGCTGAGGTGATCGTCACGCAGGTGCGCTCCGCGAACGGCATCAGCCCCAGCCAGCGTGAGACCCTCCGCTCGCTGAAGCTGGGGCGCATAGGCCGCACCGCGACGGTCTCCGACGACCCCGCTACTCGCGGCATGCTGCGCGCCGTCGGCCATCTCGTCGAGGTGAAGAAGTGAGCCGGCTGTCGCCCGAGGAAGTCGGGCTCCACAGCCTGCGCCCGAAGCCGGGCTCGCGCCGGCCGCGCAAGCGGGTCGGCCGCGGCGGCGGCTCGGGCACCGGCAAGACCTCCGGCCGTGGGCACAAGGGAGCCGGCGCGCGATCGGGCACGAAGCGCAAGCACGGGTACGAGGGCGGTCAGAACCCGATCCACATGCGCATGCGCAAGCTGCGCGGGCCGCACCACAAGATGTCGATGCCGTTCGAGCCGTTCCGCACCCGGACCCAGCCGGTGAACGTCGCCGACCTCGAGCAGCGCTTCGACGCCGGCGCCGAGGTCACCCCTGAGTCGCTGCGGGCGGCCGGGCTCGCCAAGCGCCGCCACCCGGTGAAGATCCTCGGCCGGGGCGAGGTGAGCAAGAAGCTCACCGTCCGTGCCGACGGCTTCAGCGCCACCGCCCGCGAGAAGATCGAAGCCGCCGGCGGGACGTGCGAGGTCGTCGCGACCCCGGCCGAACCGGACGCGTAGCGGAGGATTCGGCCGGCAATGCTCGCGACGATCGCCAACGCCTTCCGCGTTCCCGAGATCCAGCGCAAGCTCGCCTTCACGGCGGCGATGCTGCTCCTGTACCGGCTCGGCGCCTACATCCCCGCCCCGGGCGTCGACATCAACACCGTCGAGCAGATCGAGCAGAACTTCCAGGGCTCGAACATCCTCGGCTTCCTCAACCTGTTCTCGGGCGGGAGCCTGTCGCGGCTGTCCCTGTTCGCGCTCGGGATCATGCCCTACATCACCGCCTCGATCATCCTCCAGCTGCTGACCGTCGTGGTCCCGTCGCTGGAGCGGCTGCAGAAGGAGGGCGAGGTCGGCCAGCAGAAGATCACCCAGTACACCCGCTACCTCACCGTGGGGCTGGCGTTCGGGCAGTCGCTGGGCTACGTGTTCCTGTTTCGCTCGTTCCAGGACCAGGCGGGCACGAGCGTCGTCGGCGAGCTGACGTTCGCGAAGGTGTTCCTGATCGTGATCTCGCTGACCGCGGGCTGCACGCTGCTGATGTGGCTCGGCGAGCTGATCACCCAGCGCGGGATCGGAAACGGGATCTCGCTGATGATCTTCGCGTCGATCGTCGCCGGGCTGCCGGGCGGCATCCAGGCGTGGTGGACGAACCCGGACCAGGTGTTCGTCGTGATGATGCCGTTCGTCGCCCTGGCGGTGATCGTCGGGATCGTGTTCGTCCAGGAGGGGCAGCGCCGGATCCCGGTCCAGTACGCGAAGCGGGTGGTGGGGCGCCGGATGACGACCGGCGGCTCGACCTACCTGCCGCTGCGCGTGAACATGGCCGGGGTGATCCCGGTCATCTTCGCCGCCTCGATCATGGCCTTCCCTCCGACGATCGGCCAGCTGCTCAATACCCCGGCGGCGCTCGACTTCGCGGCCTTCTTCAGCCCCAACGGTTGGGCCTACGTCGCCGGCGAGGTGTTCTTCATCATCATCTTCACCTACTTCTACACGGCGGTTACGTTCAACCCCGTCGACCAGGCCGACAACCTGAAGAAGTACGGCGGGTTCATTCCCGGGGTGCGGCCAGGCAGGCCGACGGCCGAGTACCTCGACCGCATCCTCTCGAGGCTGACCTTCCCCGGCGCGCTGTACCTCGGCGCCGTGGCGGCGCTGCCGACGATCCTCATCAACCAGACCTCGGCCAACTTCTTCTTCGGCGGCACCTCGATCCTGATCGTCGTCGGGGTCGCGCTCGACACCGTGAAGCAGCTCGAGGCGCAGCTGATGATGCGCAACTACGAAGGTTTTCTGAAGTGACCCCTTCGCGCTCGGGGTCGACGGGGCAGTGTCCGAGCTCAACCTGATCCTGCTGGGCCCGCCCGGGTCCGGCAAGGGCACGCAGGGGGAGCGGCTGCAGGCCGACTTCCGGCTCCCGTACTACGCCACCGGCGACATCCTTCGCGCCGCGGTCCGCGACGGGACCGACCTCGGCAGGCAGGCGAAGGAGTACATGGACCGCGGTGACCTCGTCCCCGACGACGTGATCATCGCGATGATCGCCGAGCGGGTGGAGAGCCCCGAGGCGGCCGACGGGTTCATCCTCGATGGCTTTCCCCGCACGACCGCCCAGGCCGAGGCGCTCGACGAGGAGATAGAGCGGCTCGGCAGGCGGCTCACGGCGGCGATCCGGATCGACGTCTCCGACGACGAGGTGATCCGGCGGCTGTCGGGCCGGCGCACGTGCGAGAAGGGGGGTCACATCTTCCACGTCGAGTTCGACCCGCCGAAGGAGGAGGGCGTGTGCGACCTGTGCGGAGGGCGGCTGGCGGTCCGCGACGACGACAAGCCGGAGGTGATCCGCAATCGCCTCGACCAGTACCACACCAAGACCGAGCCGCTGATCTCCTACTACGAGGGCAAGGGGATCCTGCGCACGGTCGACGGCCAGCAGGAGCCCGAGGTGGTAAGCGATCGGATCAGGGCGCTGCTGGCTACGCTGCAGATGGAGGAACAGGCGTAGGAGGCCCTTGGATGTATCGCGGGATCGTGATCAAGACACCGGAGCAGATCGAGCGGATGGCCGACGCCGGAGCGATCCAGGCCCGCTGCCTGCGGATGCTGCGATCCAAGTGCCGGGCGGGCGTTACGACCGCCGAGCTCGACCGCGCCGCGGCGAAGTTCATCGCCTCCCAGGGCGCGGAGGCGTCGTTCCTCGGGTACCGCGGCTTCCCGGCGTCGATCTGCACCTCGCCGAACTCGATGATCGTGCACGGCATCCCGGGCCCGTACGAGCTTCGCAAGGGCGACGTGCTCTCGGTCGACGTCGGCGTCACGTACAAGGGCTGGGTGGCGGACGCCGCGATAACCGTGCCCGTGGGACCGGTGAGCGCGGAGGCCCGCAAGCTGCTCGATGCGACGCGCGAGGCGCTGTTCGCGGGCGCCGACGCGACGCGTCCGGGCAACCGCCTGGGCGACGTCTCAAGCGCCGTCCAGCGCCGGGTCGAGGCCGACGGCCTGTCGGTGATCCGCAGCCTCGTCGGACACGGGATCGGCCGCGAGATGCACGAGGACCCGCAGATTCCCAACTACGGCGAGCCCGGCCGCGGGCCGGAGCTGCAGCCCGGGATGGTGGTGGCGATCGAGCCGATGGTCAACGCGGGGGCCGCCGGGATCCGGATCGGCGACGACAACTGGGCCGTGTACTCGGAGGACGGCTCGCTCGCCGCTCACTTCGAGTTCACGGTCGCAGTCACCGAGGAGGGGCCGCGGATCCTGACGCCGTGGCACGAGGACTAGAGCGCGCCCCACTTCTGCCGACGCAGCTCGGCCGAGATCCGCCGCCGGCCGAACGGGGGCGAGCATGTGCTTCGAGTTCACGTCGTAGGCGCCGCCGTACGCCTTGCCGGTGATCACGGTCAGCTTCGGCACGACCGCCTCCTCGGAGGCGGAGTGGATCGCCTCCTCGCGCAGCTCGCGCCGGTAGGCGAGGTTCTGCTCGTGGGTCTCGGAAAACCTCTGGCGCAGGGCGCGTGGGATCCTATGGCGGAACGCACCGGAGCACGTGGGCTACCACGATCTCCTCGGTGCGAAGGGGTCGGGTCACGTTGTCATCCTCCCGGCAGTAGTGCGGCGGATGGTTGCCGGCGCGGGGCCTGCCCACGATCCAGACCTCGCCTGCTATGGGGGTCGCAGTCGCATCCTCGCCGAGTTCGTCCCGGAAGGGTTCGACGAGAGCATGATTCAGTCCGCAGGTATGGATAATCGTCGACGATGGCGAGCTCGGAATAATGAGGCCATAGGAGCAGAGGGGGGTGACCGATGGCGGGACCCTGCGAAATGCCTCCCGAGAGCCGACGTACAGCTGGTCGGTCTCCCAGCGGCCCTCGACGCCGCCGAGACCGGCGAGGGGGTTGACGTAGATGTAGTTGTAGGGGTAGAGGCGAGTCTGCTCGACGGTGGGTACCGCCAGGGCGACGGCGAGCACGAGCGCCGCCGCCCAGCGCAGCCTGGGTGAGCTTCTTTTCCCCCCGGTGGCACGGATCAGCTTTGCCGCCCCGATGCCGGCGAGGATCGCCACCGCGGGGAGCACGTACAGGTGTAGTCTCAGCCCGGAGTACATCGTCGATCCGGCGACGATCGACGCGGCCGGAAGCAGGGCGAGCTGCAGCGTGACCAGGAGCATGCCCCCGATCTGGAGGCGGGAGGGCGCCTCGGCCCCGGTCTCGCTCCTGCGCCAGCGCGCCGCGCTGCGAATCACGAGCGCCGTCCCGACGCCGGCGAGCCCGAAGATGATCACCGGAACCCCAGCGAAGAGCCACGCGGGCAGATACCAGACGGGGGGGTCCGTGGGACTCAGGAGCCTCCCGACGGTCAGGGTCGGTGGTGAGGGCGGGTCATAGCCGCTCGACTCCGACACCGATTCGATCATCCACTCGATCGGGCTCGCGGGCGGGTACGGGTGCAACGCGGTGACGACGACGAGCCCGACCACGAAGCCCACTCCGGGAGCGGCGAGAGATCGCAGAACGTCGGCCCTGGAGCGAAGCACCAGCCAGCTGAGCGCGGCGAAGGCCGACAGGGAGCAGGCAAACGGCACCCACATCGCGGACCGCGTCCCGACGCCGATCATGACCCCGAAGCCAACGAGCGCGCTCACCGCGAGCAGCCTCCCCGGCGACGGCCACGAGTCCCGGCGTGCCGAGGCAAGTCCCAGCACCAAACCCACGGTCACGAACGTGAACCCGCTTGCCACCGGGATGTCCTTGATGTTGAACATCGACTGCCCCGCCCACACGGGGATCGCCAGCAGGGCGGCCGCGCCCCAGATAGCCGCGAGGAGGTCTCGGGTCAACACCCGCACCGCCACGCCGGCGCAGGCGACTGTGGCGAGCCCGAGCAAGGCGACGACAAGATGCCTCACCTGGTAGGCGTCCGCGGCGGTCGAGATCTCGTTCATGGCCTCGTTACCGAGCGCGACGTTGACCAGGTGCGCAAGCGCGCTGAACGCGGGGCCGTACACGAACGGCGAGGAGAGGGTGCCCGGTTGCGGCTCTTCACCGAGGGGCGGGGCCGCCGGCCCGTAGGACGGCACGTACCATCCCTCGTTCAGCCACTCCTGGAATCGAGAGACGTGGACGTAGTCGTCTATGTAGAGGCCGACCTCGCGCGCTCCAAGCACGGTCTCGCCGGCCAGGATCAAGAGCGTGAGTGCGGCCGTCGCAAGGACAAGGCCGAGCGGCGGTTCGATTCGAGGCCGCAGCCGGCCCGCGCCGTCTCCTGTCACCCGGCCGGCCTCGTGGAGGATCGATATCGCGGCCCTCGATGCAGCGGTA
>DATHVJ010000069.1:0-1865 GCA_035461345.1 Solirubrobacterales bacterium
CTCCGCGTAGCGCTCGCCCGCCGACACCCGGTGGTCGGGGTCGTTCTCCGCCGCCACCACCCGGATGCAGTCGGCGGGGCACGCCGCCGCGCACAGCGAGCAGCCGACGCACTTCTCGAGCCCCGTGTCCTCGAACCGGTGAAGCTTGTGACGGCCCCGGAACCGCGGGTAGACCGGGGTCTTCTCCTCCGGGTACTGGAGCGTGACCGGCCCCTCGACGAGGCGCCCGAACACCGTCTTCAGGCCGCGCAGGGTCTCGCCGAAGGCGCGGTAGGCGCCGGCCGCGCCCCCCGGCTCGGGCCCGCGCTGGACGGAGATCACGTCGGCCGAGTCGAGGTAGGGAAACGCCGACCAGTCCGCATTGTCGGTGTTGAGCTTGGCTTCCATCGGCTATCTCGAGCCGTTCGCGCGGGTGCGAGCGTGTGAGGGCTGGGTAGGAGGAGCCGCCAACGCCGCAAACGTCCGTTTCGAGCCGACCACGTCCGCGAACCGGGACTCGACGGCGATATACGCCGTCAACTTCAGTTTCAAGCTGCCGACGAGGTCGAAACGGGGGTTCGCGGCGTCCAAAGGCTCTCCCTCGCTGCCCGTCCGCTCGAACCTCGCCGCCGCCCGGGCCATCACAGCACCACCACCAACACCGCGGTGACCAGCACGTTCAGCGTCGCGAGCGGCAGCAGGACCTTCCACCCCAGCGACATCAGCTGGTCGTAGCGGGGTCGGGGGAGCGTCGCCCGGACCCAGATGAAGAACACCAGCAGCGCGAGGATCTTGAGCAGCATCCAGATCGGGTCGAGCCACCCCGGCCCCGGGCCCATCCAGCCGCCGAGGAAGAACGCCGCGGCGATCCCCGAGATCACGATCATCTCCATGTACTCGGCCATGAAGAAGGAGCCGAACCGCATCCCGCCGTACTCTGTGTTGTAGCCGGCGACGAGCTCGGCGTCGGCCTCCGGGAGGTCGAACGGCGGCCGGGCGCTCTCCGCGAACCCGGCGACGAGGAAGATCAGGAAGCCGACGATCTGGGGGACGATGAACCAGATCGTCCCCTGCTCCTTGACGACGTCGACGAGCGACAGCGACCCCGCCATCAGGACCACGCCCAGCAGCGCGAGGCCCATCGAGACTTCGTACGAGATCAGCTGCGCCGCGGAGCGCATCGCGCCGAGGAAGCTGTACTTCGACCCCGACGCCCAGCCGCCGAGCAGCAGCCCGTAGAACGCGATCGAGCTGAAGGCGAAGAAGTACAGGACCCCGATCGGCACGTCGATCCCGTAGAACCCCACCCCGTCCTTGACGTCGCCGAACGGGATGATCGCGAGCGTCGCCGTCGCCGACAGGATCGTCAGCGCCGGCGCGACGGCCCACAGCGGGTGGACCGCGTTGTTGGGGCGGTACGCCTCCTTCGACAGCAGCTTGACGACGTCGGCCAGCGGCTGCATCAGCCCGTAGGGGCCGACCCTGTTCGGCCCGTAGCGCGACTGGAACCGGCCCAGCAGCTTGCGCTCGAGCAGCAGCACCATCGGCACCAGCCCGAGGATCACGGCGAAGATCACGAACGACTTCACGATCAGGATCCACGTCGCGTCAACGAAGCTGGTGTCGGCGACAGGGATCAAATTCCGGTCGCCTCCTCGCTCCCGCTCGCGCCCGAAGAATCATCTCCTGACGGGCGCTCGCTCTCGCGTCCGGGGGCGACCGGGTCTGGAACGGGCTCGACCTCCACCACATCGGTCGCGAGCACGTTCGCGTTGTCCTCCTCGGTGCCGGCGATCAGGAACCCCGCGCCGGGACGCATCCGGGAGCGGACCGCGACGCGGGCGCGGACGCTGGTCCCGTTCGAGCTCACCTCGGCCTCGCCGCCG
>DATHVJ010000070.1:0-23533 GCA_035461345.1 Solirubrobacterales bacterium
CGCTCGAGCTCGCGACCACGGTCGCGAATGTCGTCCTGCGTGGCCCGGTGCCGCTCGCCAAGGCGCTGACCGCGGTCGACGTGATCTCGGGTGGGCGCGTGGTGGCCGGCGTGGGGCCGGGGTCCTCGGATCGCGACTACGGCGCCGTCGGGGTCCCGTTCGAGGAGCGGTGGCCGCGCTTCGAGGAGGCGACCGCGATGCTCCGGGCGCTGCTGCGCGACACGCCCCCGCCCGCCGAGCCGCGGTACTACCCGTGGCCGAGCGAGGCACCGGCGCCAGCTCCGGCGCGGGAGGGGGGGATCCCGGTGTGGATCGGGAGCTGGGGCTCGGCCGCGGGGCTGCGCCGCGTCGCCCGGCTGGCCGACGGATGGCTCGCGTCGGCCTACAACACGACCCCGGAGGGGTTCGCCTCCGCCCGCGAGCGGCTGGCCGGGGAGCTCGACGCCCGCGGACGCGACTCCGGGCGGTTCCCGGCGGCGCTGTCGACGATGTGGACGTGGGTGACCGAGGACCACGCCGAGGGGGAGCGGATGCTCGAGGGCGTGCTCGCTCCGCTGCTGCGGCGCGACCCGGATGAGCTGCGCCCCCTGCTGTGCATCGGGCCCGCCGCGCATTGCGCCGAGGTGCTGGCGCGCTACGCGGAGGCCGGGTGCGGGCGCGTGTACCTGTGGCCGCTCGGGGATGAGCGCCGCCAGCTCGAGCTCGCCGCCGCAGAGGTCGTGCCGCGCCTGTAAGCGCCCGATGCGATGTGTGTCCGTGCCGGGCACCGGGTAGCCGCGGGACATGGAGCAGGCTTTGATCGACGGCCTTCGATTGACCGCCACGGGTCGCGCCGATGAGGCATACCTCGCCGAGCTCCGTCGCGGCGACGTGGAGCCGTTCACGGCCGAGTTGTTCGCGCGCTCGGTGAGCGAGGGCGCGACGGTGGTCGACGCCGGCGCGTGCCTTGGCTTTCACACTCTGCTCGCGGCTCGTCGGGTCGGGCCCGACGGGATCGTGTTCGCGCTCGAGACCGATCCGGAGGGGTTCGAGGCCATGCGCCGTAACGTGCGCGACAACGGCCTCGAGGATCGCGTCGTGCCGCTCCCCTTCTCGGCCGCCGAGACGAAGCTCGACGACGCGCTTGGAGGGCGTCCGGTCGACCTGGTCAGGCTGGCGCTCGGCGGCGGGGCCGTAGCCGCGCTGCGGGGGATGCGCGCCGCGCTCGCCGCGAGCCCCAATCCGTATGTGATCGTGACCTGCGATCCGCAGGCGCTGACGGGCGCCGGGACCAGCGCGCGGACGTTGCTCAGGGAGCTCGAGGCTACGCGCCTGGAGCCAGCCGCGATCGACGATCGCGCGTGGCGCCTGCTGCCGCCGCGCGCGCTCGTGCCGCCGCCGCGCGACCCGATCAACCTCTACTGCCGCCGCGTCTAGACACATGTCCGCGCCGCGCGCGGTCGCCGCGGCGGCGCGTGGGGGATGATGCCCGACGATGACCGGCCCGATCGAGTCGGAGTTCCCGCGCATCGGCGAGTACGCGTTCCTGTCCGACTCGCATACGGGCGCGCTGGTCGCACCCGACGGATCGGTGGAGTGGCTGTGCGTGCCGCGGTTCGACTCCCCGAGCGTGTTCGCGGCGCTGCTCGACCGCGGCGCCGGCCGCTTCCGCCTCTGCCCGGCCGGAATGCGGGTCCCGATCGCGCGCCGCTACGAGCCCGGCACCAACGTGGTCGAGACCACGTGGACCACCGGCGACGGGTGGCTCGTGGTCCGCGACGCGCTTTGCATCGGGGAGTGGCGGGAGGAGGGCGGGCACGAGCACGCGCGACCCCCGAGCACGCACGACGCCGAGGGTGTGCTGTTGCGGACGGCGGAGTGCATCGAGGGCGAGGTGGAAGTGGAGATGGTCTGCGAGCTCGCCCACGCCTACGGCGAGCGACCGGCGCGGTGGGAGCTCGGCGGGGACGGCGTCGCGGTGACGCGGGACGAGGGGCCGGCGCTGCGGCTCGCCGCCGACATGCCGCTCGCGGTGGACGGCCCCGCGGTTGCCGCCCGCCGCCGGCTGGGCAAGGGCGAGGGCTGCTTCTGCGCGATCGGTTGGAGCGAGGAGGACGATCTCCCGGTGACGATCGCCGAGGCGCGCTCGCGGCTCGCGACGACGCTCGCGTTCTGGCGCGACTGGCTCGCATCGGGGAAGTTCCCCGACCACCCGTGGAGGGTGTTCCTGCAGCGCTCGGCGCTGGCGCTGAAGGGGCTTACTTACGCCCCGACCGGTGCCGTGCTTGCCGCGGCGACGACGTCGCTGCCCGAGACCCCGGGCGGAGAGCGCAACTGGGACTACCGCTTCTCGTGGATCCGCGACTCGACGTTCGCGCTGTGGGGGCTCCACACCCTCGGCTTCGACGACGAGGCGACCGACTTCCTCGGCTTCATCGCCGACATCTGCCGCGCGGAGGGCCCCGAGGTCCAGATCATGTACGGGATCGGCGGCGAGAAGCACCTCCCGGAGCGCGAGCTCGACCACCTCAGCGGCTACGACGGCGCCCGCCCGGTCCGGGTCGGCAACGCGGCCTACACCCAGCGCCAGAACGACGTCTACGGAGCGCTGCTCGACGGCGTCTACATCCACAGCAAGGGCCACGAGATCGGCGACGAGCTGTGGGAGATCGTCGCCGACCAGGTCGAGGGAGCGGTGCGGGCGTGGCCGCAGCCGGACCAGGGGATCTGGGAGGCGCGTGGAGGCCCCAAGCACTACGTGTCGTCGAAGCTGATGTGCTGGGTGGCAGTCGATCGCGGCGCGCGGCTCGCCACGGCGCGCGGCGAGCCCGATCGCGCCGCGCGCTGGGCCGGGGTCGCGAGCCGGATCCGCGCCGAGATCCTGGACCGGGGGGTCAGCGACCGAGCGGTCTTCCGCCAGCACTACGACACCGACGCCCTCGACGCCTCGACGCTGCTCGTGCCGCTCGTCCGATTCCTGCCCCCGGACGACGAGCGCGTGCGCGCGACGGTCCTCGCGATCGCGGACGAGCTCACGGAGGGAGACCTGGTGCTGCGCTACCGGGTCGAGCACACCGACGACGGCCTGTCGGGCGAGGAGGGCACGTTCACGATCTGCTCGTTCTGGCTCGTCTCCGCCCTGTCGGAGATCGGGGAGCCCGACCGCGCGCGCACCCTGTGCGAGCGATTGCTGTCGCTCGGCGGCGCCCTGCGTCTGTACGCGGAGGAGATCGACGCGCGCACGGGGCGCCACCTCGGCAACTTCCCGCAGGCGTTCACCCATCTGGCGCTGATCAACGCCGTCTCGCACGTGATCGCCGACGAGCTGTCGCCGCGCCGGGAGCGCGCGCCGACAGCGGTCTTCAGCGAGATGAGGTCGCTGCGGTAGCTACGTGCGGGGACGGCTCTCGCCGGAGACGTGGAAGCTGACGTACCACAGCAGATGCCTGGCGACGTCGAGACCACGCGACGCGGGCAGCAGCAAGCGCTTCATCGGCGCGTGATCCTACCCGTGGGGGAGGACCGGAAACGGCGCCGAGGGCGCGAGAAACCCGGACGTTGCGGGCGCGAACGCCCCCGAGGCGGGCGGATCGGTCACCCTTCGGCGATGAGGATCGCGCTCGTCACCGACGCGCCCGGGGACCCGCCGACGCCCGAGCTGGTGCGCGCGCTCGAGGCGCGCGCGGAAACGCACCCGATCGCGCTCGACGCAGCGGCGGGAACGGGAACGGAGCTCGGCCGCACCGCCGCCGCGATCTCGCGGCTCGAGCCATTGCTCCGCGACGCCGAGCCGGCGGCGGTCGTGACCGTCGGGGACGGCAACGCGGCTCTCGCCGCGGCGCTCGTCGCGGCGAAGCTCGGGCTGCCCGCCGCGCGCGCCGGCGCCGGGGTGCGCTCCGGCGACCGTCGCGACGCGGACGAGATCAACCGTGTCGTGGCCGACCACGTGTGCGACCTGCTCCTGTGCGCCGGCGAGCTCGAGCTCGGCAACCTCGCCCGGGAGGGCCTCGCCGACAAGGCGGAGCTGGTGGGGGGCGCGCAGGGCGCTGGCCCTGCGACGGCCGATGCGATCGTCGACTGGGCCGGCTCCTACACTTCCGGCCCGTGAGCGCGACGCTCTGCAAGGGCGTGGGTCGGCGGGGAAGCTGATGGTGGGCCGAGCGCGAACATCCAGTGAGATGAGTGTCGGCATCATCGAGCTTCCCGAGCTCGGGATGGCGTCGGCCGACCTGGACCACGAGGTCGGCCGGGCCGACCTCGTGTGCGTGATCACGGCCCACCCCGAGGTGGACTCCGGCCGTGTCGTCGGCGCGGCGAAACTCGTGCTCGACTTGCGCGGCGTCACGCGCGGGATCGAGGCGTCGAACGTTGTTCGGCTCTAGGCGACGCCGCGGCATCCCGGCCGATCGGGTGACTGTGGGCCTGGCCGTGCTCGCCGTCGGTACGGCGGGCAGCGTGATCCTGGGTGAGGCGATCCGGCTCGCGCGACGACGCGTCGCCGGACGCCGGGAGCCGGAGGGCACCCTCGACACCGCCGAGCTCGCGCTCGAGACCGCCGGCGGCGCCACCCGGGACACGGTGGCCGTCGCGATCGAGGGCTACGAGGCGGCCCCGCGGGGCGAGACTGCGTTGTTCAATCTGCTGACCGGGTTCGTGTTCTCGTTCGCGTTCGTGCGCCTCTCCACCCGTGCGGTGCGCAGCGGCTGGGGGTTTCCATTCGGCAACGTGCGCGTCGGCAACCGCCACATCCATCACTTCGTCCCGGGGATCCTGGTCGCGTTCGGCTCCGGTGCCGTGGCGCTCGTCACGACCAGCGAGCGGCTCGAGACCGCGCTCGCGGTGCCGTTCGGCGCCGGCATGGGGCTGACCTTCGACGAGGCGGCGCTGCTGCTCGACCTGCGCGACGTGTACTGGACCCGCGAGGGGCTGCTCAGCGTCCAGGTCAGTCTCGGGCTCGCGGCGCTACTCGGGGGGACGATCCTCGCCCTGCGGATCCTGCGCCGCGGCGAGCGCCTGGTCGAGGCGAGCGAGTCGGCACCGGTGGTCGAGCTCGATCAGTACCGAACCGCCGGCTAGGCAAACTCCCGCGACGTGCTCCGCTTCGCGTCCGCCGTCCTGGGGTCGCGCTGACTATCGGGGCACGCGGTATCTGGCGAACAGCTCGCCGTCCGTCTCGAGCAGCCACGCCAGCTCGAGCTCGACCGGGCCGACGGCGCCGAAGCCGCCGGCGAGCAGGCCCAGGCTGTCGTTGAGAGCGAGCTTGGGCGCCACCGTCACGAACATCTCGTCGACGAGAGCTTCGCGGACGAGGTTCGCGTGCAGATGCGGCCCTCCCTCGCACAGCACCGCACGCACGCCGCGCTCGGCCGCCAGCGTCGCCAGCGCGCGCCGCAGGTCGATCGCCCCGGGGTGGCGCTCGACCCGCACCGACGTCGCGGTGGTGGGGATCTCCGCCTCGCTCGAGGTGACGATCAGCACGCGGCCGTGGCCGCACGTGAACAGGGGCGCGTCCCACGGCAGGTCGAGGCTGCCGGTGACGACGACCGCGAGCGGGTCGGGCGCGAGCCTCTCGCCGCGCTCGCGGAGCCCCCGCAGCGCGGGGTCGGGGACCATGCGGCCGTAGCGCTCCATCCTCAGCGTCCCGGCGCCGATCATGACCGCGTCGACCTGCGTCCGCAGCCGGTGCAGCACCTCGCTGTCGGCGCGGTCGCCGATCGGGCCCGAGCGGCCGTCGATCTGCGCGCGGCCATCCACGGTGAGCGCGAAGTTGGTGACGAGGTACGGCCGGTCCGGGCGGGCGCGTTCGACGAGGCGCAGGTGCGAGTACTGCTCGGCGACCGTCGTCGGCCCCGGATTGGGCAGCAGCCGCCTCAACCCGGCCGCTCGATCTCGCTCAGATGCTCGACGTTGGCGCGGTCCTCGCCCTCATCGCTCGGCCGCCCCTCGAACCACGCGTCGAGGATCTCGGACAGCTCCGCCTCCGACGTAGCGCGGAGGCTGAGCGCGAGCACGTTGGCGTTGTTCCAGCGCCGCGCGCCGGAGGCGGTTGGACCGTCGGCGCACAGGGCCGCGCGCACGCCGGAGACCTTGTTCGCGGCGATCGAGGCGCCGGTGCCGGTCCAGCAGCACACGACTGCCTGCTCGGCGCGCCCCTCGGCGACGTCGCGCGCCGCCGCCTCGCTCGCCCACGCCCAGTCGTCCCGCTCGGAGTCAGCCAGGGCGCCGTGCGGGATCGGCTCGTGGCCGCGCCGCCGCAACTCCTCGACTACGGCGCCGGCGATGCCCACGCGTTCGTCCGCGGCAACCGAGATCCGCATGCTCGACAGGTTAGGCGCCGGGGTCGAGGCCGGCCGCCCCGAAGGCCTGCTCGCGCGACCCGAAGACCTCGAGCCGCAGCGCCTTGCCGTCCTTCAGCGTCCACACCTGGACCGCGGGCTGCTCGACCTCGATCCCGGACTCCCTGCCCCGAGCGGCGAGGCGGAACGGAACCACGACCTTGTCCCCGGCGTCGATGAACTCCCCGGTGGTGACGAACCGGATGTCCTCCATCGCGTCCTCGAACGACTCGAAGTACCTCCGCACCCCCTCGGCCCCACGGTAGGTGTCGGGCTCCATCGCCACGTCGGGCGGGGTGATCGCCTCGAACTCGGGGTGCAGGAACGGCAGCAGCGCTCGCCAGCCCTCGCGCGCGAATGCGTCGAACCCGCGCTTGACCAGCTCGACGTTCTCCTTCGACACGTGGTTACAGCTCCCACCCGAACTCGCGGCCGGTCATCGGCTCGAGTCGCTCGACGTCGGGGCGAAAGCGGTCCGCCAGGCGCTCGCGGACGGGCTCGGGGAGCGACGGGCGCGCGGCAGCCGCCGTTTCGGGATCGTGGACCATTCGCTCCACCAGCCACCGCAGTGACTCGGGGAGGCGGTCGAAGTTGCGGTCGAGCGCCCGCAGGCCCGGAAGCCGCACGGCGCGGTCCATGAGCCTGAACCGCCCCGAGCGCTTCCCCGTCCCGGTCTCCCACTCGCGTGAGAACTGGGGCGAGGAGAACGACTCGTCGACCTCGAGGAAGCGAAACACGCGTCGCATCGTCTCCTCGCGGCGGTGCTTGAGCTCGTCCTGGGTGACGAGGGCGATCCGCTCGGCGGGAAACCTCTGCCTGTACTCGTCGAGCTGCATCGCGTACAGGCCGCGATCGACGTACGCGGTCTCCGGCTCGCCGAGCGCCACCTCGAGCGGCCTCGTTTCGTATCCCCCGGCGACGTTGTGGAGATAGTGGGACAGGGCCCTGTCGACCGGGTGGCGCACCATGTAGATCAGCTTCGCCGCGGGGACGAGCGAGCGCATCCGCTCCGCCACCCCCGTGAACCGGGGCAGGTTGGTGTAGTGCGGCGACGACTCGCCGCGCACCGGGACCGTGGAGGTGAAGTGCCCCGCGTACCACTCGGCGCCGAGTGGCCAGTTGAGCTCGGCGACGAAGAAGTTGAGCTCCTTCGGCCGCGACATCCGCACCTGCGGATGCAGGTTGAGGTAGTGGTGGATGCTGGTCGTCCCGCACTTCAGGCCCCCGATCACGATCACGGTCGGTAGCGCGGCGTCGTGCTTGCGACCAGTGACCCGCCGGGCGCGCGAGGAGCGGAACCGGTCCCGAGCGCGGCGGACCATCGCCTCGTCCGCGGGATCCGGGCGGACCTCAGGCATGGGGCGGCTATCCGGCGCCGAGCAGCTTCGCCGCCTCGCGGAGGTTCTTCGTCTGCGCGGTCGGCGCCTTTCGCCCGTCGAGCTTCTCGCCGTGGCGGTTGACCCAGATCACGGGCACGTTCATCTTCAGCAGCGGGGCGACGTCGGCGTTGTACCCGCTAGCGATGTGAACCCAACCCTTCTTGCCGCCGATCCGCCGCGCCGACTCCTTGAAGTGGGCGGGATCCGGCTTGTAGCTGCGCACCTGCTGCGCGGTGACCACCAGGTCGAGCTCGGTTCGGAGGTGGCGCCGGGAGAGCCCCAGCAGCTTGTCGTCGATGTTGGACACGATCCCCACGTCGTACCTCGCCTTCAGCCTGTCCATCGCCGCGTTGGCCTCCCTGAACGGCTGCCATCCGGGCACGCTGTCGGGCAGGAACTGCGCCCGCGACGGCTCGAGCTCCCACCCGAGCTCCTTCGCCACGCGAACGGCGGCGCGGCGCAGGACCTCGGCGTAAAGCTCGTACGAGCCCGCCATGATCTGCTCCTGGATCGGGAAGAAGCGCTCCAGCAGCTTGGCCTCGTCGATCGTGAACCCGTCCTTCGAGGCCTCGGCCTGGAACGCCTCGGCGATCGCCTTCTCCCAGTCGATCAGCGTCCCGTAGCAGTCCGTGGTCACCCACTTGGCTTCCTTCTTGACTTCCCGTGGAAGGGGCATCGCGGCGCGGGATTATGGCAAGACGGGGCCGTGCGGCGCGAAAGTCCGCACCGAACGGCTTCTTGGGTAGGCTCCCGCGCCGGTGGACCTACTGGAGTACCAGGGCAAGCAGCTCTTCGCGGCGCACGGGATCCCCGTCCCCGACGGGCGGCCGGCGAGCGACGTCGACGCTGCCGTCGAAGCCGCCGACGTGGTCGGCTACCCGTCCGTGATCAAGGCCCAGGTCCAGATCGGTGGGCGGGGGAAGGCCGGGGGGATCAAGATCGCCGAGAGCCGTGACGAGGCGCGTGAGCACGCCGACGCGATCCTCGGCATGCAGATCCGCGGTCCGCGCGGCGAGGGGCCGTTCACCGTCCACGAGGTATGGGTCGAGCGCGCGTCCGAGATCGAGGCCGAGTACTACGCCTCGATCATCCTCGACCGCTCGGCGAAGAAGGCGATGACAATGCTGTCGGCGATGGGCGGGATGAACGTCGAGGAGATCGCCGAGAAGGACTCCGGCGCGCTGGTCAAGCGTTACGTCGAGCCGGGGGACGGCTTCGACGCCCCGCGGGCCCGCGGGCTCGCGGCCGACGCCGGGCTGGCCGAGGACGTGCTCGACGAGGCGGGCGAGGTGATGGCGAAGCTGTACGAGATGTTCAACGCCGCGGACGCGACCCTGGTCGAGGTCAACCCGCTGATCGCGACAACGGACCGCCGCGTGGTCGCGCTCGACTCGAAGGTGACAATCGACAACAACGCGCTGTTTCGCCATGAGGACATCGCGGCGCTCTCCAACCCCGCCGACGAGGACCCGCAGGAGGCGATGGCGAAGGAGCGCGGACTCACCTACGTGAAGCTCGACGGCAACGTCGGGATCCTCGGCAACGGTGCCGGGCTGTGCATGTCGACGCTCGACGTCGTGGCGCAGGCGGGCGGCAGCCCCGCAAACTTCCTCGATGCCGGCGGAGGCTCGAAGGCGGAGGCGATCGTCGACGCGCTCGACGTGATCACCTCGGACGAGAAGGTGACGGCGGTGCTGTTCAACATCTTCGGGGGGATCACGCGCTGCGACGAGATCGCGAATGGGATCATCGGCGCGTACGAGCGCATCGACATCGACGTTCCCGTGGTCGTGCGCCTCGACGGGACCAACTCGGAGGAGGGGCTCGGCCTGCTTGCCGACGCCGACCTTCCGAACCTGCACGTCGAGAAGACGATGCTCGGCGCCGCGGAGAAGGTCGTGGAGCTGGCATGAGCATCATCGTGGGAGAGGACACGAAGCTTGTGATCTCGGGGCTGACCGGCCGCGAGGGCAGCTTCCACGGGCTGCGCAACCGCGACTACGGGACCGACGTGGTCGCCGGGGTGACGCCGAAGAAGGGCGGCCAGGACGTCGACGGGATCCCGATCTTCGACACGATCGCCGACGCGGTCTCCGAGCGCGGCGCCAACACCTCGATGATCTTCGTCCCGGCCCGGTTCGCAGCCGCGGCGATGGAGGAAGCGATCGACGCCGGGATCGAGACCGTGATCGCGATCACCGAGGGAATCCCCGTGCACGACATGCTGCGCGTCTACTGGCGCGCCAAGGAAGCCGGGGTGCGGCTGATCGGGCCGAATTGCCCCGGCGTGCTGTCACCGGGGAAGGCGAACGTCGGGATCATCCCCGCGCATTTCTTCGAGCGCGGCCCGGTCGGCGTCGTGTCGCGCTCCGGGACGTTGACGTACCAGATCGGCAACGAGCTCGCCCAGGCCGGGGTCGGCAACTCGTCGATCGTCGGCATGGGCGGCGACCCGATCGTCGGCTCGGACTTCATCGACATCATCGGCTGGTTCGAGGCCGACGACGCGACCGAGCTGATCGTGATGGTCGGCGAGATCGGCGGCGACGCCGAGGAGCGTGCTGCCGAGTTCATCGCCGAGAACGTGTCGAAGCCGGTCGTCGCCTACATCGCCGGCTTCACGGCTCCGCCCGGCAAGCAGATGGGCCACGCCGGGGCGATCATCTCCGGGTCCTCCGGCACCGCCGAGGCGAAGGCGCAGGCGCTCGAGGCCAAGGGCGTGCGCGTCGGCCGCAACCCGACCGAGACCGCGAAGCTCGCGGTCGAGGCGGTCGGGGCCCGCGCGTAGCGTCGACTAGTCCTCGCTGAGCCCAGCCGCGCGCAGCGCTTTCGCGCTGTCGCTGTAGTTGTCGCAGCGGATCGGCCGCGCGCCGGCGCGGAACGTGAATACCTGGTGCCAGGGCGCCTCGACCGGGACGCCGCTCCCGGCGCCCCTCCCGATCAGCCGCCCCAGCATCACGACGCACCCGTCTCCTTCCAGCCACCGGTCGGCCTCGATCCGACATCCGCTCTCAACCTATCGCCCTCCGGCTGGCGCTACGGGCGGACCTATACTGGCGCGACGATGGCCGAGGGGATGATCAGCTTCGCGCGCGGCGCTCCGAGCGCCGACATCCTCCCCGTCGAGCACGTGCGCGCGGCCTCCGAGCGGGCGCTCACCGACGACTGGGAGCGGGCGTTGTCCTACGGCAAGGGCCGGGGCCACCTCGGGCTGTGCGAGTGGATCGCCGAGGCGCACGACATCGAGCCCGAGCAGGTGATGGTCACCAACGGCTCGATGGAGGCCGCCGCGTTCCTGTTCGCGCACCTCGTGGGGGCGAGCGACCCGGTCGTCGTGGAACAGCCCACGTACGACCGCACCCTGTTGCTGCTGAGGCGCGGCGGCGCGAAGGTGACCGGCGTCCCGCTGCAGGACGACGGGATCGACGTCGAGGCGCTCGAGCAGGCGGTCAAGGACGAGCTGCCGCGACTCGTGCACGTGATCCCCAACTTCCACAACCCCGCCGGCTGCACGCTGTCGCCGGACAAGCGCCAGCGCGTCGTCGATCTCGCGGCCGAGCACGGCTTCACCTTGTTCGAGGACGACCCGTACCGCGAGGTCGGCTTCGAGGGCGAGCCGTCGCCGACGATGCGCTCGATCGACCGCGCCGACCGCGTCATCTACGCGTCCTCGTTCTCGAAGACGGTCAGCCCCGGGATCCGGGTCGGCTACCTGGCCGGGCCGGTGGAGGCGATTGCGGGGCTTGCCAAGCGCGCCAACGAGACCTACATCTCGCCCAACATGCTCGCGGGGTCGATCGTGTGGGAGCTGTGCCGCTCCGGCGGGCTGGCCGAGAACACCGAGGCCGTCAGGCGAGCCCTGCGGGAGCGCCGCGACGCGCTCGTCGACGCGCTGCGCGAGCGGATAGGTGAGGCCGAGTTCGTCGTCCCACGGGGCGGCTACTTCCTGTGGCTGACGCTCGGCGACGGCGTCGACTCCACGGCGCTCGTCGGGGCGGCGGCCGAGGAGGGAGTCGCGTTCGTCCCCGGCGCCGACTTCATGCTCGACGGCGGGCGCTCGAGCCTCAGGTTGTCATTCGCCGGGGTTCCCCCGGACCAGGTCGCCGAGGGAGTGGCGCGGCTCGCGCGCGCCCTCGAGCGCGCCCGCGCGGCGAGCCCCGCCTGAGCGACGCCCGCTAGGCGCTCGGCAGTACGTCGGCCGGGCCTTCGACCCACACCTGGACCCGATCGCCGGGATGCCAGGCGGGGAACCCCAGCCGCCTGGAGCTGACCCGGCGGCCCGAGGGCAGGCGCAGCTCGACGAGCTGGTCGTGGCCGTAGAACCGCCGCCCGACGACCTCGGCTTCGGTCGCGTTGGGAGGGCCGGTGATGCCGATCGCGACCGACTCGGGGCGGATCAGCACCTCGACCGCCCCCTCGGCGCTCGTCTCGACCGGCAGCGACCCAAGCTCGCATCTCACGCGTCCGCCGCGGGCCTCGCCCGCCAGCACCTCGACCTCGCCGAGGAAGGCCGCCATCCAGCGCGTCGACGGACGCGAGTAGATCTCCTCCGGCGTTCCGACCTGTTCGATGCGGCCGTTGCGCATCACCGCGACTCGCTCGGCGAGGCTCAGCGCCTCCTCCTGGTCGTGGGTGACGAACAGCGCCGTCACCCCGGCCGCGGCGATGATCTCCCGCACGTCCTCCCGCACCCGCTCGCGCAGACTCGCGTCGAGGTTCGAGAACGGCTCGTCGAGCAGGATCAGCTCCGGAGTGGGAGCGAGCGCGCGCGCCAGCGCGACGCGCTGCTGCTGGCCGCCGGAGAGCTGGTGGACCGGTCGATCAGCGACACGCTGGAGGCCGACGAGCTCGAGCACCTGCCGCACCCTGGCGGGATCCGCGCGCCGGCCGAGACCGTAGGCCACGTTGCCGGCCACGTCGTAGTGGGGAAACAGGGCGTAGTCCTGGAACACCATCCCGATCCGCCGCCGCTCGGGCGGGACGAAGGTCCCGGGAGCGGTCAGGGACCGATCACCGAGGTCGATCTCCCCCGCGTCCGCCCGCTCCAATCCCGCGATCAGCCGCAGCGTCGTCGTCTTGCCGCAGCCGCTCGGTCCGAGCAGCGCGCACAGCCGCCCGCCGTCGACGTCGAGGTCGAGGCCGTCGACGGCGACTGTGTCGGCGAACGACTTGCGCAGCCCTCGGATCGAGAGCCTCGCGGGGTTGTCGGACCTGGGCTCGCTCACGAGGTGACGGTTCCCTTCTCACTCAGAAGGTAGAGGGGAGGCGCCGCGATCAGCAGCAGCACGAGCGCCGGGATCGCCGCCGCCTCGAAGAAGCCGCTGCTCGTCTGGCGCCAGATGTCGGTGGCCAGCGTCTCGAACCCGATCGGGGCGAGGATCAGAGTCGCGGGCAGCTCCTTGACCGCGTGCAGGAACACGAGCGCCGCGCCGGCGAGCGCGCCGCTGGCCACCAGGGGGGCGGTCACCGTCCGGAACACCTCCAGCGGTCGCCGTCCCAGCCCCCGCGCCGCCTCCTCCACCCGGGGCGAGACCTGGAGCATCGCCGCCCCCAGCGGGCCGACGGCCAGCGGCAGGTAGTGGATCGTGATCGCGAACACGAGCATCGCCAGCGTCTGGTACAGCGGCAGCGCGACGCGGGTCCCGAAGAAGACGAGCGCGAGCGCAACGACGATCCCGGGCAGCGCGTAGCCGGCGTATCCCAGCCGCTCGACCAGCGTCGATACCGGGCCGGGAAAGCGGACCGTGAGCACCGCTACGCACGCCGCGCCGATCACCCCGATCGCGGCCGCGAGCGACGCCACGAGCAGCGAGTTCGCGGCGTTCCCGAGCACGGAGCCGAGGGCGACACCGTCCCCGAGCTGCTGGGTGGACCAATACACCAGTAGGCCGACCGGGAGCAGCAGCGCGATCGCCACCACCACGGCGCACAGCGCCAGCGCCGGGAGCCGCCAGCGGCCGAGCGCGACCGCGGTCGGCGGTCGCATCGGCCCGGGCCCCGCGCGGTGATAGACGCGCGACCCGCGTACCCGGGCGTACAGCGCCAGCAGCGCGAGCATCGCGACCACGAGCACGGCACCCAGCGCCGCCGCCTCCGTGCGGTCGAAGCTCGACTGGTAGGCGATGTAGATCTCGCGGGTCAACGAGTCGAAGCGCAGGATCGACACGGCACCGAAGTCGCTGAGCACATACAGCGCGACCAGCAGGCCGCCGGCGCCGATCGCCGGCACGAGCTGGGGCAGGACGACGGTACGGAAGATCTCCCCGGGGCGGCGGCCCATCGCGCGACCCGCCTCCTCGAGCTGGGGATCGAGGCGCCGCAGCGCGCCGCGGACCGGGATCATGACGAGGGGGTAGGTGAACAGCGTCAGCGCGAGCCACGCGCCGACGAAGCCGTAGATCGAGGGGATCCGCTCGACCCCGAGCGGCTCGAGCACGTCCTGCAGCACCCCGCGCGGCCCGAATGCGGACACCAGCAGGTAGGCGCCGATGTAGCTCGGGATCACCAGAGGCAGCGTGGTCAGGGTCGCCCACAGCCGCCGCGCCGGCAGGTCGGTGCGCACGGTCAGCCACGCCAGCGGGACGGCGAGGACGATCGCGCTCACGGTCACCGCCGTGACGAGGCCGACGGTGCGCACGGCGGCCTCGAGCGTTCTGTCGTCGACGACCGCGTCGGCTGCGCTCGACGCTTCGCCGATGATCGTGATCCCGAGGTAGACGGCCGGCAGCGCCGCCAGCGCGGCCACCGCCAGCCCTGCGACGAGCAGCGCCGCTGGGGGCCGGCGCGCGGCGAGCGCGGCCACTACAAGGCGCCGGTGTCCCGCATCAGCTCGAGCGTCCCCTCGAGGTCCGCGAGATCCGAGAGATCGACGCGCGGGGCGGGAACCCGCTCTAGGGGCCGCACCGAGGGGTCGGGCTCGACGCCCTCGATCAGCGGGTACTCCTTCGAGCTCTCCGCGAAGTAGCGCTGCGCCCGCGGGGACAGGAGAAAGCGGACGAAGCCGAGCGCCTCGGAGCGATCGTCGGTCGAGGTAAGGACGCCCACCCCGGCGGTGTTGACGAGCGACCCGAGGTCGTCGGGCGGGAAATGGACCTTGACCGGGTAGTCGGGCCCCTCCTCGGCGATCGCCTCGGCGACGTAGTAGTGATTGACCAATCCCACGTCGATCTCGCCGGCGGCGATCGCGTCGCGCACCGGAGTGTTCGACTCGTACGCCTGGGCGTCGTTGGCGACCATGCCCTCGAGCCACTCGCGCGCTGTGTCCTCACCCTCTACCTCGCGCAGCGCCGTCACGTATGCCTGCAGCGACGCGTTGCTGGGCGCCCATCCCACCCGGCCCTCCCACTTGGGATCGGTGAGCTCGAGCGCGGAATCCGGGAGCTCCGCCGGGCTCACGTCCGGCCCGTAGGCGATCACCCGCGCCCGCGCCGAGACGCCGACCCAGTCTCCGTCGTCGGCCCGGAACCGCGGCGGCACCCGGTCGAGGATGTCACGGGGGAGGGAGTCGAGCAGCCCCTCGGCGTCGACGGCGCCAAGCGACCCCGCATCCTGGCTGAAGAACACGTCGGCGGGGCTGTTCTCGCCCTCCTCCGCGAGCTGCGCGGCCAGAGTCGCGCTGTCGCCGAACCTGACCTCGACGTCGCGGCCAACCTCGTCCTCGTACATGTCGATCGCCGGCTCGATCAGCTCCGGCTCGCGGCCCGAGTAGACCGTGATGCCGGACGCGCTCGGATCATCGTCCGACCCCGACTCGTCGCTGCTTCCGCACGCCGCCGCCGCCAGCGTGGCGAGCGCCAGCGCGAGCGCGAGTGAGAGCTTCCCCGGAGCGGTCATCGTCGTCACGGCGGGATAGTCGTTTCGAGTTAGGTTGCCCTAATCCGTCGGCCGTAAGTATGGCTGATATCGGGACCCGCCGCGCGCCGACGCCTCACCGGCCGGCGCCGCTCAGCGCCCGTAGCGGTCCGCGGACAGCTCGAGCTGCTCGGGAAGCGGCGCTCGCGGCGGAGGCGCGGGATCCGCCCGCACCGAGACCGTCTCCGCGACGTCGCGCTTGACCTTGTGGCTGCCCTCGTCGGAGACGATCACGACCTCGTCGTTGGAGCTCTCGATCGTCCCCTCGAGCTCGGGGTACACGCCGGTGCCCTTGAGGTAGTGCAGCAGCTCCTCGGCTTCGTTCTCGAACCGCAGGATCTCGACCCTGGCGCCGGGCTCGCAGTCGGCGAGCAGCACGCCCTGCTCGCGGCTGCCCTCGACGAGCGGATGGCCGTGGGGACACGTCGTCGCGTCGCCGATCGCCGCCTCCATGCGCTCCTCGAGCACCGGCGACATCGCGTGCTCGAGCCGCTCGGCCTCCTCGTGCACCTCGTCCCACGGGATCCCGAGCACGTCGGTGAGAAAGCGCTCGATGAGCCGGTGGCGCCGCACCATCACGCGTGCGTGCTCGCGCCCCTCGGTGGTGAAGACGAGCGACTTGTCGTCGGCTCGGGTGACGTAGCCGTCCTTCTCCAGCCGGCCGATCATCTCGTGGACCGTCGGCGGCGAGAGGTGCATGGCGCGGGCGACGTTGGCGCCGGTCATCGGCAGCCCCGCCTCCTCGAGCCAGTACATGATCTGGAGGTACTCCTCCTCGGCGACCGTCGCCTCGTGCCCAGCCATCGTCCCGATACTAGTCGTCCCTTCCGTGGGAGGATGAACGCGTGAGGATCGACTCCTCAACCCGCGCGATCGTCACCGGCGCCTCGCGCGGCATCGGCCGTGCGACAGCGGCGGCGCTGGCCGCCCGCGGCGCCACGGTCGGGCTGATGGCCCGATCGCGTGAGCCGCTCGAGGCGGCCGCCCGCGAGCTCGCCGGCGAGCCGATCGTGCTGCCGGCCGACGTCGGCGAGCGCGCCGACGTCGAGGTGGCGGTGGAGGAGTTCGTGCGCCAGGCGGGAGGGCTGGAGCTGCTCGTCGCCAACGCCGGGATCGCCCACTACGCGCCGTTCGTCGAGTTGCCGATCGAGCGCGCCGAGGAGATGGTGCGGATCAACCTCCTCGGCACCCTGTACACGCTCAAGACGGCGCTCCCGCACATGCTCGACCGCGCCGCCGGTCACATCGTCGTCGTCGCGTCGGGGGCGAGCCTGCGCGCGTTCCCGTGGGCGGCGACCTACGGCGCGACCAAGTCGGCCCAGAGCGCGTTCGCCGAGGCGCTGCGCCACGAGCTCTCGGGAACCGGGGTGTCGGTGTCGACGATCTTCCCCGGCGAGATCGCGACCGACCTCCACGCGCACGAGCGCGACCGGATGCCGGACTGGTACCACGCCGACGAGGCGATCCCGCCGCAGCGGGTCGGTGACGCGATCGTGCAGGCGGTGGAGGAGGACCGCCGCGCCACGTACGTGCCCGGGATCGTCCGTGCGCTGGGGCTCAACGGCATCGCCCCGCGGCTCGCCGACCGGATCCTGGCATCGCTGCGTGGCGCGACGGCGGCTCCTCGACGCGACTAGCCACCGCCCATCAGGCTCGCCACGACCGCCTCGTAGAAGCACTCCCCCATCCGCCCCTCGGTGATCGTCACGTTGGGACGGCCGGCGATCGCGGCCGGTAGCCCGGGGTCGCGCTCGGGGCCGTTGGCGGGGACGAAGAAGCGACCGACGACGTCGGCGACCGCGAGGTCCTCGATCGAGTCGCCGATCGCGATGCACTCCCCGGGCGCGTAGCCGCGGGCGCGCATGTGGGCGCCCACCGCCCCCGCCTTGCTCGCTCCGCGCGGGACGAGGTGGTAGGCGTGGGCGGTTCCCAACTCACCCATCGGACGCCCGATCGCGCCGTTGTCGAGCAGCCGCAGTTGCCCGTGCCCCTCGTCGGCCAGCAACACGTTCGCCTCCTCGACTTCGACCAGCCCCCGGAACAGGTGCGAGTAGACGCGGTCGTGATGCCACGGGGAGTGGTACTCGATCCGACCCGGGTAGGCCGCGAACAGCAGCTCGGGCACCCCGGCGCGGTAGATCTGCTCGGCGATCGTCACCTCGCCGTCCGCCTCCATCTCGCCCGGGAACACGGTCAGCTCGCCGTCGATCCGCATCGCGCATCCGGCTTCGAAGATGTACGAGCGCTGTCCCATCACGCGGGCGTCCTCCATCACCTGCGGCTCGCGGCGACCCGACTTGATCACCACCTCGATCTCGGCCCGGTGGCAGGCCTCGAGGCCACGTGCCTGCAGGAGCGAGAAAGCGCCCTCGGAGTCGCGAAACAGGGAGCCGCCACGACCGAGCAAGGTGCCGTCGAGGTCGGTGTACACGCAGCGCAGGGCCACGGCGCTACCGTAGCCGCATGGCCTCGACGGGGGCGGCACGGCGCCACGCTCTGCGGTGGCGGTTGCGAGATCGGAGCGTGGGGTTCCCACGTCCGCTGGCGGTCGGGATCGTCAACGTCACGCACGACTCGTTCTTTGAGGGCGCCCGGAGCGGCACGCCCCACGTCGCGATCCGGGACGGCCTGTGGATGGCGCGCGCCGGGTTCGACCTCCTCGACGTCGGCGCCGTGCCCGCCGCCAGCGGCCCGCCGATCGCGGCCGACGACGAGGCGGCGCGGCTCATCCCCACGATCGAAGGCGTGATCGCGGCCCGCCCGGTCCCGGTGATCGTCGACACGTTCGTCCCCGAGGTCGCGCGCCGAGCTCTCGACGCGGGCGCGGTGGCGATCAATGACACCGGAGGCGGGAGCGACCCGGCAATGCTCGAGCTCGTAGCGGAGACCGGCTGCGGCCTCGTCGTGATGCACACGGAGGGGCCGCCGCGACGCAACAGGCCGCTGCCGCGCTACGACGACCCTGTCGATCACCTCCGGGGGTGGTTCTCCGCCCGACTCGAGGACGCACGCTCGCGCGGCGTCGCGGCGGAGCAGATCGCGCTCGACCCCGGCTTCGACTTCGACCTGTCGGTCGACGACGACCTCGAGATCCTGTCGCGGTTGGCGGAGCTGCACGAGCTCGGGCGGCCGCTGTTCGTGGCGCTGTCGCGCAAGGACTTCCTCGGCGCCGTGCTCGCCGGGTCGTGGGCGGAGCGCGTCCCGCCCCGCGACCGCGAGTGGGCGACCGCCGCCGCCGTCACGCTGGCCGTCACGGCGGGGGCCGGGCTGCTGCGGCTGCACGACACCAGCGCGGTCGACGCGATGCGGGTCGCGCACAGGATCATGCGCGCCAGGTCCGCAAGCGAACCTGGCGGTGGTCGCGAGCTCCATGGCTAGACGAGCCGCCGATCCGCTCCCCGCTGCGCTGCAGCCATCGGTCGCCGCCGTGTGGGAGCGGACGATCGAGCCGGGGAGGGACGACGGCCGCCTGGTGGCCGAGGGCAGTGAGGACGGGTCTGCGGCGAAGCTGACTCCCGTGCCCTCCTCGCTTCACCCCGACCTCCGCGAGGCGCTGCGGGCGGCGGGGGTCGAGACGCTGTACTCGCACCAGCTCGACGCGCTCGAAGCGTCGCGTCGCGGCAGCGTGATCGTCACCAGCGGGACCGCGAGCGGCAAGTCGTTGTCGTTCAATCTGCCGGTGCTCGACGGGCTGGCGCGCGAACCGCGGCAGCGCGCCCTGTTCCTGTACCCGACCAAGGCGCTGGCTCAGGACCAAGCGCGCGCTCTCTCCGTCCTCGGCCCGCCCGGGCTCAGGCACGCGATCTACGACGGCGACACGCCGCGCGACGACCGCCCCGCGATCCGCCGCCGATCCAACCTCGTGCTGACGAACCCGGACATGCTCAACGTCGGGATCCTCCCGCATCACAAGAGCTGGGGGGACTTCCTCGCGAGCCTCGGCTGGGTCGTCGTCGACGAGGCGCACGCCTACCGCGGGGTGTTCGGATCGCACGTCGCGAACGTGCTGCGCCGTCTGCGCAGGGTGGCGCGCATCTACGGCGGTCGGCCGCGGTTTGTGCTCGCGTCGGCGACGATCGCCAACCCGCGCGAGCTCGCCACCCGGCTGGCCGGCGAAGAGTTCGAGCTCGTCGACTCGGACGGCGCCCCGCGCGCCCCGCGCAGGATCGCGATGTGGAACCCGCCGCTGCTCGACGAGCGCTCCGGCACCCGGCGGTCGGTGCTGTCCGAGGGCGCGGACTTGCTCGCGGCGCTGGTCGGCGAGGGGCTGCGGACGATCTGCTTCCTCAACAGCCGCCGGGGCATCGAGCTGATCCAGCGCTTCGCCCACGAGCGGCTGCGGGAGGACGGGCGCGGCGAGCTCGCGGAGCTGATCGCCCCGTACCGGGCGGGCTACACCCCGCAGCAGCGGCGCGAGATCGAGGCGGCGCTGTCGAGCGGCGAGCTGCTCGCCGTCGTCGCCACCGACGCGCTCGAGCTGGGGATCGACGTCGGCGAGCTCGACGCCGCGATCTGCGTCACGTTCCCCGGCACGGTCGCCAGCCTGCGCCAGATGTGGGGCCGCGCCGGCCGGCGCCGCGAGGGGCTCGCGGTGTACGTCGCCGGCCAGGACGCGCTCGACCAGTTCTTCTGCCGCCACCCCGACGAGTTCCTGGGGCGACCGGTCGAGGCCGCGATCCTCGACCACGAGAACGAGCAGATCCAGGGCCAGCATCTCGTCGCCGCCGCTTACGAGGCCCCGCTCGGCGGCGGAGAGCAGGGGACGCTGGAGGACGGCGAGGCCGGCGGGTCGCCGGACGACGAGCTGCTCGGGTCGCGGTGGCGAGAGCGCGCCGACGACCTCGTGCGGCGCGGGCGTCTGCGGCGCGGGCGCGGCGGCCGTTACGTCGTCCGCGGATCGGGCTTCCCCGCCGGGGAGCTGTCGCTGCGCTCCGCGTCCCCCGACACGGTCGCGGTCGTCGAGGGCCGATCCGGCGAGCTACTCGGTGGCGTCGAGGCCGAGCGCGCGTTCTCGACCGTCCACCCCGGCGCGGTGTACCTGCACCTCGGCGTGTCGTACGAGGTTCGCGAGCTCGACGTCGACGCCCGCCGCGCGATCGTCGAGCGGTTCGAGGGCGACTGGTACACGCAGCCGAAGAAGGAGACCGAGACGTTCATCGAGCGCACCGACGTCTCCCGCGACGCACTGGGGGTCAAGCTGTCGTTCGGAGACGTGTCCGTCACCGAGCAGGTGATCGCCTACCAGCGCAAGCGGCTGTCGGACCACGAGGTCATCGACACGATCGGGATCGAGCTCCCGGAGCAGAACTTCCCCACCCAGGCGCTGTGGTACGTGCTGCCGCCGAGGCTCGCGGGGGTTCTGCCGACCGAGATCCTGCTGGGGTCCCTGCACGCGACCGAGCACAGCCAGATCGCCGTCCTGCCGCTGGTGGCGATGTGCGACCGCTGGGACATCGGCGGGCTGTCGACGAACGTCCACTACCAGACCGCCAGCCCGACGATCTTCGTCTACGACGGCCACCCTGGCGGGGTCGGGATAGCCCGGCGCGGCTACGACGAGTTCGAGCGCCTCGTCGCCGACGCCGCGCAGCTGATCGCCGAGTGCCCGTGCGAGGACGGGTGTCCGTCGTGCGTCCAGAGCCCCAAGTGCGGGAACCTCAACGAGCCGCTGCACAAGGCAGGCGCGCTGCAGCTCATGGAGCTGATGCGGCGCGGGATATAGTCGCCCCCAGGTACAGACCACCGCCAAGTTCGCTTGCGAACCTGGCGCCTCGTGCGGGAGGTTGCTACATGCTCAATCCGTTCACCCACCGCAAGATCCTCAACAGGGGGATGCCGGGACGGGCGACGATCGTCGAGATGGGGGCGCTCGACCGCGGCGGCACCAGCTTCAATCTGCCGATGACGCGCCAGGTCCACGTCGAGGGCATCACCCCGTACGAGGTCGAGGACCAGGGGATGGTCAAGGCCAAGGACACGGTCGGGCTGTCGGGCTCGATCCCGGTCAAGGTCGACCAGGTGGAAGAACTCCTGGGCGACGAGTCGTAGTCGATGGCGCGGAGGCGGCCGCAGGTCGCCGTCTCGGGCGGCGGGGTGGACCCGCCCGGCGACGTCCTCGACACCGCCGCGGAGGTGGGCGAACGGCTCGCCGAGTCCGGGATCGCGGTCGTGTGCGGCGCCCTCGGGGGAGTGATGGAGGCAGCCGCCAGGGGCGCGGCCGAGGCCGGCGGCGACGTGATCGGGATCGTGCCGAGCGCGGACCCCGCGGACGCGAACCCCTACTGCACCCACGTCGTCGCGAGCGGTGTCGGCCACGCCCGGAACCTGGCGGTCGTCGCCTCCGGCGACGCGGTGATCGCGATCGGCGGCGAGTGGGGGACGCTGTCGGAGATCGCCTTCGCCCGCGAGCTCGGGCGCCCCGTGATCGCGCTCCGGACGTGGACGGTTCGCGGAACCGGGCCGATGGAGGACGCGCCCGGCATCGTCCCCGCCGCGTCCCCGGCGGAGGCGGTCGACGCGGTCCAGCGCGCTCTGTCGTGATCAGCCGGTCGGCTGCCCGAGCCACCTGACCGGCGCCAGATGGACGTCGCCGGGCCGAGCAGGCGCTCGGAGCCTTCCGGCCACGAGCTCAGGCGCAGCTCGCACTGCACCAAGTCGGGGCCGAGCTCGTAGTCCATAGATTCGACCTGGGCGGGGTCGGGCTACGACAGGATCTCGGGGACCTTCGACATGCCGCCGGCCCGCGCTCCCGTGCCCAAGCCGGGCGCTAGCCTTAGCCCGCGCGGCGAGGTAGCTCAGTTGGTAGAGCACACGACTGAAAATCGTGGTGTCGCCGGTTCGATTCCGGCCCTCGCCATCCGGTAGCCAAGCCGTTCGCGACCCCCTTCGTGGCACGTCGCGTTCCTTGGGCGATTTGACCTCCAGGGCCGCGCTGGGGGTTTGAACTCCCCCGAATCCAGCGGCGGTGTGCCGCTCGCCCTGCGCCGTTGTACTTGCTCAATCAGCGCAGCGACTCCGTCGTCGCCCACATCGCCTACTCTCGCAGCCCGGCGGCTTCGAGGGCTTCTTGGGGGTTGAAGTATGCGCGCACCCTCCGGGCCAAGCCTCGATCGAATTCGAACACGTAGGCAATCGGCTGCTCCAAATCGATCCCGCTGGCGTCGCCGCGGACTCGAACGTGCCCGACGGCGACGACCGTCTCGCCGACGCTGCGAGTCTCCAAGACGTCGATTGTCAGCTCCCACACCGAGTGAAACTCGTCCCAGAATCGCCGCAGCCCCGCGGTTCCGCGGTACACCGAATCCGAGCCCTCCACCCGTCGGGCCACCTCGGAGGTCCACTCGATCTCGGGATGGGCGGGCGCCAGCCAAGCATCAAGGTCACCGCGGTTCCAGGCGTCGATACAGCTGCGAACTTTTTCCACGTTCTCCTGCGGCATCGCCTTCTCCCGGAGCCCGGCGGCGTCGAGGGCCTCCCCTCTTTCACTGAATTCCTCGACACGGACGACCTTCCGGTTGCGCATCGTGTAGACCTCAAAGAGGCGCGCCTGGACTTCGACTCCGCTCGCCTGGCCACGGGCCCGGAAGCGAGCCATCACGAACACGTGGTCTCCGGCGCCGATGACCTCCTCCACCGTCGTCTCGGGCTCCTCCCACGCTTCCTTCCAACGCTCGTGGTTCTCCCGCACCGCTTCGATGCCGTACAGCGGGCCCTCTTCCACCGTGATCATCACGACATTCGGGTCACTGAGCGACCGGATGTGATCGAAGTCACCACGCGAGTAGGCGTCCCAGATCTCGCGCACAACCTCGACGTTCTCCCGCGACATCGCCTTTACTCCGACTGCCCCGCGGCTTTAAGGGCGTCGCTTTCGTCGTAGAACTCCCGGAAGCGCGCGATCTGGCCATCCCGGAAGGTGAGCAGCTCGTGGTTGACCGAGCGGACCTCAGCGCCGCTCATCGCGCCCCTGGCCACCTCGAGCCCGACGAC
>DATHVJ010000071.1:0-1589 GCA_035461345.1 Solirubrobacterales bacterium
CGGCGGAACGCATCATCCGCGGCCTCAACGACGCCACGAGCGGGGCGACGGCCCTTCCTGTCGGCATCGGCCTGAACTTCGGGATCGCCCGCGTCGGCAACGTCGGTGCCGGCGTGGTCAAGGACTTCACCGCAGTCGGCGACGTCGTGAACACGGCGGCGAGGCTGCAAGACGCCGCAAGCGCCGGCGAGATCGTGGTCTCCGAGGCCGTCTACGAGCGCATCAGTCGTCGCTATCCAAAAGCGGCGCCGACGCGACTTGACCTCCGAGGCAAGGCTGAACCAGTCCTTGCTCGAGTGCTCGCGATCGGCGACTAGACGGTTGTCGGCGCTTTTCGCTTTCGCGTGGTTGCGAGCGTCTCGATGGAGACACCGTCACACCCGAGTTGGACGAAGAGCAGCAGCGTCGGTGCACGTTGACCGCGCGCCTCCTCTCGCGTGAGGCTGTCGCACAAACCCAGCCAGGCCGATAGGAGCCCATCTCCGACGGGTTAACAATCCGGGCAACGTCGGGTCGGCCTCCTCGGCCCCGCGCTCGTCCTGCAAGCCGCCCGCCCAGTACTCCAGTCCCTATCTGAGCGTCCTCAGGGGTGCTTGTGGCGGGGACCCTTTGTGCGACGTGACGCCTGAGGCGGCTCTGCGGAGCCGCTCGCCTGCCGATCGGCCGGCCTGAGGTGCGCTTCGGGTGCCCTACTTCTTGGCGGGCTCGAAGTAGGGATTGGTGCCGGCGGCGTGGTCGGTGACGTCGACCACGCGGGCGATCTCGGGAACCGCACCCGTGATCGCGACCTCGATCCCCTGGCCGAGGGTAACGGTGGCCATCCCGCAGCCCTGGCAGCCGCCGCCCAGGCGCAGGTAGGCGGTGTCCTCCTCGATGGCGACCAGATCCGCATGCCCCCCGTGCGCGGCGATGGCCGGGTTGATCTGCCGGTCGATCACCTGGATGACCCGCTGCGCGACGTCGCCGCTGAGGTCGGCGGGCGGAGGAGCGTCCATGGGCGGGCTCGCGGGCGGCGCCATCGGCGGGCTCATCATCGGCAGCTCCGCCGGAGCCGGCGGCTTGTTCGGGTTCACGACGGCGAGCCCGCTCTGCTCGAGGCGTTGCGACCAGTCGATGGTGGCGCCTCGCAGCTTCTCGACGCTCGACTCCGGCACCACGATCGCCAGGTCGCCGTGGCGCTGCACCACGTCGTCCTGGCGCGCAACATGCACTGCGTTGAGGGAGATCTTGTAGACGTACTCGCCGTCCGAGACGCCGCTCACCTCCACCCACAGCGCCTGGTTCTCGGGGTCCTCGGACTGCGCGCGGAACCCCCTGACCTTCTCGATCGCCTGCTCGGTGATCGCGAGCGTCGGCTCGGCTGTGTCTTCGGCGCTCATCTCATATCCCGTATGGCTGGTCGTTCGCCGGGGGCGCCGGCCCGCCGCTACCTACGATACGCCCATGCCCCGCGTTCTTCTGCTGCTGCCCACAGCCACCTACCGCGCGAGCGATTTCCTCGCCGCGTCGCGGGCGCTGGACGCCGAGGTGGTGGTCGCCTCCGAGCGCCGGCAGGCGATGTCGGGGACGATGGGAGACCGGGCGCTGGT
>DATHVJ010000072.1:0-3394 GCA_035461345.1 Solirubrobacterales bacterium
CTCGACGTCTCCTACGACGGCGTTGGGAAGGCGGCGAACCGCGGCTTCCGTTACCTCAACCCCTTCCTGTTCACGTCGCGGCGGCTGTTCGACGAGCTGGCGCGCGACGAGCGCTCACTTGAGCGGACGCTCGTCGACACCTCATCGCTCACAGGAGCACTCGCGGATCGCCGCGACGACGTCTCGGCGCTGGTCGGAAACCTCAACCGGATGATGGGAGCGATCGGCGACAGGCGCGACTCGCTGTCGGCGGCGATCGCGGAGTTGCCGCGCTTCATGCGCTCCTTCAACACAACCGCGGTCAACCTGCGGGCGGCTCTCGACGACGTCGATCCGCTCGTCGACGCGGCGAAGCCCGTGGCGCCCAGACTGCGCCCCTTCTTCCGCGAGTTCCGCGGCGCGGCCAGCAACCTCGTGCCCACCGTCCGCGACCTCGACGTCACGGTACGACGGCCGGGCCGTGACAACGACCTCGTGGAGCTGACCCGCCTGCAGCCGCCGCTGGCGCGGATCGCGGTCGGGCCCGTGCGCCGCGACGGGACCAGGAAGAACCCCGACAGCCCCAGCCGGCGCGGCGCCTTCCCTGAGTCCACCGAGGCGCTCCGGGACTCCCTGCCCCAGCTCCAGTTCCTGCGCCCGTACACGCCCGAGCTGGTGGGGTGGTTCGACGACTTCTCCCACTCGGGCGTGTACGACGCGACCGGCGGGATCGGCCGGATCGGCAGCACGTTCAACCAGTTCCCGATCGCCGAGCCCAACATCCCCAGCGTGTTCCAGCCGCCGATCGACCCGGAGGTCGTGTTTGGCTCGCTGTTCGACACCGGCAACACCCGGCGCTGCCCGGGCGCCAACGAGCGTGATCCCGGCGACGGCTCGACCCCGTTCACCGACAACGGCCGGCTCAACTGTGACCCGAGCCAGGTCCCCCCGGGGCCTTGATGACCGACCCCCCAACCACGCACGCCCGTATGCCGCACATGGCGCTTCGCATCTCTTCGTCCTCGGGCGCTCGTGTGCCGCAAGCACACTTCGCGCCCTGCGTCCTTGATCTGCTCGCCCACGCGCGCCCCCGGGCGCACCCGGTCATGGAGTCGGTCATCTGATGCGCCGCATCGCTCTCGCGCTCACGCTCCTCGGGCTTGTCGCCGCCTCCGTGGTCGCGGCCGCGAGCGCGGACGACGCCCGGACCTACACGATCGAGCTCGATAACGCGTTCGGGATCGTCGACGGCTCCGAGGTCCGGGTCGCCGGGGTGACGCAGGGGACGGTGACTGACCTCGACGTCAACAACGCCAAGCGCGCCGTGGTCACCGCGGAGCTGAGCGGGCCGGTGTCCGAGCTCGGCGAGGACACGGTCTGCTCCTCGGAGCCGCAGTCGCTGATCGCCGAGTACTTCATCGACTGCGACTCCCGGGGGGCCCCGATGGAGCCGCGGGGAAGCGTCGCCGACCCCGACATCCCGGTCGAGCAGACGCGCCAGACGGTGCAGCAGGACCTGGTCCAGAACATGCTGCGCGAGCCGTTCAACCGCCGCCTGCAGCTGATCATCAACGAGTTCGGCACCGCGCTCGCCGGCAACCCCGAAGCGTTGAACGCCGCGATCAGACGCGGTGCCCCGGCGCTGCGCAACCTGCGCACGGTGCTGAGGATCCTCGGGGACCACAACCGGACGATCCGCTCGCTGGTCACCGACTCCGACCGCATCATGGTGCGGCTCGCCGACCGCCGCGACGACGTCGTCCGCTTCGTTCAGGAGGCCGGCGACACCGCGGCGGCATCGGCGGACAGGCGGGAGGACCTGTCCCGCGACTTCGAGATCCTCGACGACGCTCTCGCCGAGCTCGAGCCGACGATGGCGGACCTGGGAGAGCTGGCACGCGAGCAGACACCGCTGCTCGCGGACCTGCGCGCGGCCGGTCCGGGCCTCAACCGGCTGGCGCTCAACCTGCCGGACTTCGGCGACTCGGCGACGGTCTCGCTGCAAACCCTCGGTCGGACGAGCGTCGTCGGCAGGCGGGCGCTGCGCGCCGGCCGCCGCGACATTCGCCGCCTTCGCCGGGCGAGCCGCGACGCGCCGGGGACGGCGACGCCGCTCGCCGCGCTGGCGCGCGACATCGACGACCCGCGCCGCGCCGTGGAGATCGATCGCCGCGCCGGAACGGACACCGGGCGGACGGGAATGCGGCCCGGGCGTCGCAACACGATGGGATACACGGGCCTCGAGGGCCTCCTCAACTTCCTCTACTACCAGACCGGATCGATCAACCAGTTCGACCAGGTCAGCCATCTGCTGCGGGTCGGCATCTGGGAGGAGGTGGCGGGGCCGTGCTCGGACCAGCTCACGGGCGGGAAACCCGGCGACCCGGACTTCGGCGTGCCGAGCATCGACGGCGGGCAAACCACCAACATCCTCGAGGCCCACCCGTGCGTGTCGTGGCTGGGTCCCAACCAGCCGCGGCTCAGCGAGCCGATGGAGCTGCCGCCCTACCACCCGTCGGTGTGCGACGAGGGAAGCAACGCGCCCGAGCTTTGCACTCCGGCCGGCGCAGCCACGACCGGCTCCCGAGCCGGGGGCGGCCGCGGCAACCGGCGCGCGAACAGCGGCACCGGAGGCGGGAACGCGGGGGTTCGAGACCTCGGCGCGTTCCTGTTCGAGGACTGATGCGCACGATGGCCACGATCGCGACCACGCGGGAGGCCAAACGATGAGGCGGCCTGTGGACGCCCTGTCGGCCTCGCCGACGATGATCGGCGCGATCACGACCCTGATCGTGATCGTGGCGGTTTTCCTCGCCTACAACGCCAACCGGGGGCTGCCCTTCGTGTCCACGTACCGGGTCTCCGTCGAGGTCCCCAACGCCGCCCGCCTCGTGGAGCTGAACGAGGTGCGGATCGGCGGCCATCGGGTTGGGATCGTCGACTCGCTGGAGACGGTCGAGCCGACGGAAGGCAGTGCCGCCGATCCGCCCACCGAGGCCGAGGCGGCCGACGAGGAGGTCGCCGGGCGGGCCGATCCGGATGCGCCGATCGCGCGGCTCGACCTCGTGCTCGACGAGGAGGTGGATCCGCTGCCCCAGGACTCGCGGTTCCGCATCCGCTACCACTCGGCGTTCGGCCTCAAGTACCTCGAAGTCACGCGCGGCACGGAGTCCGGAGTCCCCGAAGGCTACATCTTCGACGACCCCGAGAACTTCGTCGAGCAGGTCGAGTTCGACGACATCGGCGACACCTTCGATGCGCCCACGCGCCGCAACGTGCGAACGAACCTGGAGGGGTTCGGCGGCGCTCTCGCGGGGCGGGGCACCTCGCTCAACCAGGCGATCGAGCGGCTCGCCCCGCTGTTCGGGGACCTGGGGCCCGTGGCCCGCACGCTCGCGCGGCCGGACACGCGCCT
>DATHVJ010000073.1:0-1834 GCA_035461345.1 Solirubrobacterales bacterium
GCGGGGTGACGCGCTGAACGCCCCGCAGCGCCCGCGCGTTGCCGGCGTGGCTTCCCCCGGACACGTACAAGGTCCGGGTCTCCGGCCCCCAGCCCTCCTTCGGCCACGGCGGCCTCACCATCGGCGAGCCGTCGGGGCGCGAGCCGACGCGCGGGCGCCATCCGCCGTCGAGGTCGTAGACGTAGCCGTGGTGGGCGCTGGCGCGTGCGTCGGCGGAGCCGGGGCGGATCCTCACCTGGTAGCTCTCCCAGTCGTCGCGGTGGTGCGAGGGCGCGCCGAGCGCCTCGCTGATGTCGCGGATCGCGCCGGGGATCACACGTCCTTCCGCCGTTGCGCTGCCCGCGTAGTAGAACCAGTACTGGAGGTATACGTTCCCGCGGCGGGGGCCGGAGCAATCGGCGCCGGCGCGACGGGTGCGGGCGATCGCGGTCGCGCGGCAGTCGATCACGTGGACGAACGCGACCACGGGCTCGCCGCTCGTCGAGCGCCACACCGCTCCGGCCGGCGCTCCTCGCGAGCACGCGTCCTCGCGGCAACGGCGGTAGTCGACGGGGAGCGCCGTCATCCCGCGCTCGTAGCGGATCCGCGGCGCGTGCTCGGCCGCCAGCGCCGCCATCTCGGCGCCGTAGGCGCGCTCGAGCTCGGGGTCGTCTCCGCACACGTCGGAGAGGCGCACCGCGCACACGATCCGCTCCGCGATCGCCCGGGCGAGCGCGCCGCCCGGGACCCGCGGCCCCGCGACGACGAGAGCGGCGAGCAGCAGCGCCACGAGCAGCACGAGCCCGATCCACTCGACCGTTCCTTGTCCCGCCTCCCCCCGGAGTCGCCGATCGCCGCCCACGCGCCGACGCTAGGCCGCGCGGAGTCGCGGGTGGGACGCGGACCGTGGCGATCCTGCACCGCGACGGAAACGCCTCTCCGGCGCCCGTGGTCGCTGTTAGAGTCGCGGCGTGGACGAGCACCGGCAGTCGGGCGAGGTCGGGCGGCAGGGGACGAACTGGCGCGGCTGGGCGATGCTCGTCCTGGTCGTCCTGCTGATCGTGTTCGTCGTCCAGAACTCGCAGGAGGTGAAGATCGACTTCCTGTTCTTCACCAGCGTCACCACCCCGCTGATCCTGGCGCTCGTGTTCTCGGCGCTGCTCGGCGCGCTGATCGGGTGGCTGGCGCCGCGCGTTCGCCGGCGCGACGACTAGCGCGGCGCGGTCGCGTCGCTGACGGTTGGCCCGTACGCCCGAGGCAGTGCGTCGACCCGCTCGATCCACGCGGCGAGGCGCGGTCGGCCGTCGAGGCTCTGGTGCTCGTCGACCACCCGGTGGTAGAGCTCGTCGTCGCCGGGATCGCGGCCGCGGGCGTACTTGAGGAACGGAAACCCGGCGCAGTCTGCGGCCGAGACGCGATCGCCGAGCATGAAGTCGCGGCCGGCGAGCAGCCCCTCGAACACATCGAGCCACGCGACGATCCGGGAGCTGCAGCGCTCGATCACGGCGGCGTCGGGGGCGCCGCCCGCGAGCTCGTCCTCGATTCGGTTCGAGGCCTGCTTCCACACCTCGTCGAACCACTCCAGGAACAGGTCGACCTCGGCGCGCTCGGGGTCGGTGTCTGGGAACAGCGGGTGCCGCGGATAGCGGTCCTCGAGGTAGCGAAGGATCGCCCTCGAATCGTTCACGACCTCGCCCTCGTCGACGATCACGGGCACCAGCGGCTGGCCGCTGACTTGCTCGACGGCGGAGCGATCGGAGTAGTCGATGATCACCGACTCCACGTCGAGCCGCTTGTGGCCGAGCGCGAGCGCGACGCGCTCGCAGTTGGTCGACCAGTGGGCGCGATAGAGGCG
>DATHVJ010000074.1:0-4194 GCA_035461345.1 Solirubrobacterales bacterium
CTCGGCCAGCTCTCCCGACCACGGTGCGTCCTCGCGCCACAGCACCCCGAGTCCGAAGAACGCGGGCACGATCGCCAGCCGCAGCCCCTCCCGTCCCTCGACGAAGTCCTCGACCGCGGTCAGCACGCCGTTGCGGGGGCCCCCTTCGTGACGCGCGACGTGGCGGTACGGAAGCGCCCCGGGGACGAGACCGGGATTGCCCGGGAACACGCCGCCGCCCGGCACCATCGCCTCGCGGTACTCCGCGGGTATCTGATCGGGGGCATAGTAGGCGTCGCGCCGCCCGTGCGGCCAGCCCACGTCGTGGAATATGAGCAGCGGAGCGGTCGATCCGGAAGCCCGCTCGTCGATCAGCCGCAGCTCCTCGCGGACCGTGTAGTAGTTGTGGTCGCCGTCGATGATCACCGCGTCGGGGACCGGGATCTCGCGCAGCGCCTCGTGGCTGGTCTCGCGGATCAGCTCCAGCTCCTCGTGGCGCTCACCGAGCTCGATCAGCTCCGGCTGCGGGGAAGGATCGATCGCGCTGATGCTCGCGTCCCCGCCCGCTGCCCAGCCGAGGAGCTCGCGCGTCAGGTCGCCCGCGTAGGAGCCCACCTCGACAATCGATCGCGCCCCGATCGCGTCGAGGAGCGGGAACACGATCTCGATCAGGTTGGCGAGCGAGTGCCCCCAGCTTCCGGGGTCTTCTCCGCGCAGATCGGTGTCCATTCGACTCCCCCGAAGAAACGGGCAGTCTAGCCCGCCGCCGGCGAGTCGAGGATCTCCGCGAGCCGCCGCTCGAGCGCCTGCGAGAGCGTATCGCGAGGGGGGCCGGGGTGGACCCGCTCGACGAGCTCCTGGAGGAATCCGTCGATGATCAGCCGCTGGGCGGTCGGCTCCGGGAGGCCGTGGGCGCGGAGGTAGTGGAGCTGCTCGCGGTCCACCTGGGCGACCGCGGCAGCGTGGGTGCAGCGCACGTCGTTGGCTTCGATCTCGAGCCCCGGGATCGCGTCGGCGTGGGCGCGCTTCGAGAGCAGCAGGTTGCGGCTCTCCTGGAAGGCATCGGTCTGCTGTGCGCCGGGGTCCACGCGGATCATCCCCCGCCACACGGCGGTCGCGCGCCCGGCGAGCACGCCGCGGAAGGCGAGATCGGAGGTGGTGTTGGGCGCCGCGTGCTCCTGGGTCGTGTCGTAGTCGAGGTGCTGGCGGCCCGCCCCCACGTAGGCGCCGGTGACCTTGGCGCTCGAACCACGCCCGTCCAGCTTGGTCTCCATCCGGACCTTGCCGCGCGCGGAGCCAAACCCCAGCGCGACCCACTCGAGCGAGGCGTCCTGACCGATCTCGGCCCGCTGGGTGGCAAACACCCAGCTCTCTTCGGGCAGCGCCTGTTTGCAGACGTAGCGCAGGTTGGCGCCCGCACCGAGCACGATCTCGGTCACGCCGTTGAACACGCCGGACCCCCCGGCGGACCCGTATTCCTCCCACACTTCGGCCTCGGCTCCCTCCTCGAGCACGATCAGCGTCCGCCAGTCGACACGGCTCCCCTCGGCCCCGGGGCGGACCGCGATCCGGACAGGCTCGTCGAGCGCCTCGCGCGACGCGACGTGCACCAGCGCCCCCTCGCTCCATCCGGCCGCGTTGCGGGCCACGAATGGGTCGTCCGCGTCAACCACCGAGCCGAGCCGCTCCCGGACCAGCTCGGAGCCCGCGTTGAGCGGCTCAGCGCCGTCCAACTCGATCGACCCCGGCTCGGATTCGAGCGCGTCGAGGTCGAGGTCCGACAGGTCCGTGAACTCCCACCCCTTGGTCTTCGCGTCCGGCAGCGGCGGCGGGGCGGTGGTCCTAGCCAATGCTCCCTTCCATCTGCAGCTCGATCAGGCGGTTCATCTCGACCGCGTACTCCATCGGAAGCTCCTTGGTGATCGGCTCGATGAAGCCGTTGACGATCGTCTTACCGGCCTCCTCCTCGCTGAGCCCGTGGGCCTGGAGGTAGAAGAGCTGCTCCTCGCCGATCTTCGATACCGAGGCCTCGTGGCCGACGTTGGCGTCGCTCTCGTCGATGCGGATCGTCGGGTAGGTGTCGGAGCGCGACTCCTCGTCGAGCAGCAGCGCGTCGCACACCACCTTGGAGCGCGCCTCGGTGGCGCCCTTGGCGACCTCGAGCAGGCCGCGGTAGCTGCCGCGCCCGCCGTCCTTGGAGATCGACTTGGCGAAGATCGAGGAGGTCGTCTTCGGCGCTCCGTGGATGATCTTGCCGCCCGCATCCTGGTGCTGGCCATTCCCGGCGAATGCGATCGACAGGATCTCGCCGTGCGCCTCGGGCCCCAGCAGGTAGATCGACGGGTACTTCATCGTCAGCTTCGACCCCAGGTTGCAGTCGACCCACTCCATCGTCGCGCCCTCCTGGGCCATGGCGCGCTTGGTGACCAGGTTGTAGACGTTCTGGGACCAGTTCTGGATCGTCGTGTAGCGGACCTTGGCGCCGGGCTTGACGACGATCTCGACCACGGCCGAGTGCAGCGAGTCGGTCGTGTAGACGGGCGCCGTGCAGCCCTCGATGTAGTGCACGTCCGAGCCCTCCTCGGCGATGATCAGCGTGCGCTCGAACTGACCCATGTTCTCGGTGTTGATCCGGAAGTAGGCCTGCAGCGGCATCTCGACCTTCGCGCCCTTCGGCACGTACACGAACGATCCGCCCGACCACACGGCGGAGTTGAGCGCCGCGAGCTTGTTGTCGTTCGGCGGGATCACAGTCGCCCAGTACTCGCGGACGATGTCCTCGTACTCCCGCAGGCCGGAGTCCATGTCGAGGAAGACCACCCCCTGCTTCTCGAGGTCCTCGCGGATCTGGTGGTAGACGACCTCGGACTCGTACTGGGCCCCGACTCCGGCCAGGAAGTCGCGCTCCGCCTCGGGGATCCCCAGCCGGTCGAACGTCTTCTTGATGTCCTCGGGGACCTCGTCCCAGTTGCGGCTCTGCTTCTCGGAGGCGCGGACGAAGTAGTGGATGTTGTTCCAGTCGATCTGGCCGAGGTTGCCGCCCCACGTCGGAGTTGGGCGCTGCTCGAAGTGGTCCAGAGCCTTGAGCCGGAACTCGCGCATCCACTCCGGCTCGTCCTTGTACTCGGAGATCGACTCGACAACCTCGCGGGAGAGGCCCTTGGGGGCCTTGTAGGCGTAGTCGCCCTCGGGGTCGTGGAACCCGAACTTCTCCGCGTAGTCGGCGCCGATCTCCTTCAGCGCCTCCTGCTCGGCGAGCTTCGGGTCCAGCTCCTTGATCTTGGTCTCAGGTGTCGCCATTGTCAGTCGACCTCCAGTTTCACTTTGCCATCCTCGACCCGTGCCTCGAACGTCTCGACCGGAACATAGGCGGGGAGCGTCTTCGGGCGTCCGCTCCGCAGGTCGAACAGCGATCCGTGACGGGGGCACTCCACGGTACACGCCGCGGGGTCGAAGTCGCCCTCCGCGAGCGGGCCGTCGTCGTGCGAGCAACGATCCTCGATCGCGTACAGCTCGCCGTCGGTGGCGTGGAACACCCCGATCTTGCGGCCGTCGGCCTCCACGAGGCGCATCTCGCCCTCGGGAAGCTCGTCGAGCCTGCACACGGTAAGTGTCTCGTTCACTTCTGTGGTTGTATCCGTCGTCACGTTATTCCTACTTGGGAAGTCGGATTTTAGCGGGAGCACCGGGCGTGGCCTCACCAGGCGCCCCATCAGATCCCGGCCCGGGTCGTCTCGGAGGGATCGCCGCGCTCCCCCTCGTCCTCCCAGTCGGCGGGCTCGCCGAGGCTGGCGCTCTTCACCACCTTGAGCCCGAGCAGGGCGCACTTGATCCGCGTCGCTGAGATCTCGATCCCGAGCAGGTCGAGCACGAACTCCTTCGGCAGCGCCAACAGCTCCTGCCGCGTCTTGCCGGCGAGCTCCTCGGTCAGCAGCGAGGTGGCAGCCGTCGAGATCGCGCAGCCCTTGCCCTCAAAACGGACCTCGGCGACCCGGTCGTCCTCGTCGAGCCTAATCCACATGTGCTGCTCGTCGCCGCAGAACGGGTTCGAGTCCTCGTACTCGAGGTCGAACTCCTCCAGCCGCCCGAAGTTCTGCGGGTGCTTGTAGTGCTCGAGGATCTGCTCGCGGTAGAGCTGCTCGTCCATCAGCCCAGCCGGAAGACCTTGCGGGCGTCGTGCAGCGCCTCGACGAGGCGGTCGATGTCGTCGACGCT
>DATHVJ010000075.1:0-16989 GCA_035461345.1 Solirubrobacterales bacterium
GTGCGCAAGAGCTTCGCCGCAATGGGGCGCGGTGACCTCGACGCCCTTTTCGACCTCTATGACGAGGACATCAAATTCGAGCCTCTCACTGGCACTCGTGTCGAGAGCGGCGGCTATCGCGGCCATCAGGGGGTGCGTCAGTACTTCGAGGAAGCTGACGAGGTGTGGGATGAGGTCCGCCCGGTGGCTGGGGAGATCACGACAACCGGTGACATGGTGGTGGTCTTCGGCCATTGCTCGATTCGGGGAAAGGCCAGCGAGATCGAGACGGATTCGCCGTGCGCCTGGGTAATCACCGTGGGAGACGGAAGGATCACCCGACACCGCGTCTTTCAGACGAACGATGAGGCGCTCAAAGCCGCCGGGCTGCGGGGCAGGGCATGAACGCGCGGTGGCGCCGATTCCGTGTACGCGGGGTCGGGGCGTGAGCTGCCAGCCGGGCTGAACCGTTCCCACGCGGCCGGCCGCTACTCCTCTGCGCGATGACGAGAAGCGGAAGCCCACCTTCCGCCATGCATGGAATGCCGCGCGAGCGGCGAAGATCCTCACGAGGCACGAGGCCCCCTCCCGAGCATCCACGGGGGTATTGCACGCCGCTGAGCCGAACCTAGGAACCGTGATCGTCGTGGTCGACGGTGTCGCCGACCGCTCGCAATGAAGCGAGATTCCCTCGTGCGGATGCGCCTCGCGCTCATCGTCTCACCCGTGATCTTCGGCGTGGTCGTGCCCGGGCTCCCCGTGCGCGGGCGTCTCACCAGCCCCCTCGCCCGGCTCGACGACGACGAACTGGGCCATCATCCCCTCGTCCTCGTGCCGGAGGAGATGGCAGTGGTACATGTACGGGGAGTCCGGATCGGCGTAGTCCTCGAATCTCATGATCAGCCGCACCGGCAGCCCGGGCGGCAGCGGGATCGTGTCCTTCCAGCCCGATAGCTCGGGCGGCGGATTCTCGCCGTCCACGTCGAGCACCTGGAACTGGACATCGTGGACGTGGAAGTTGTGCGGCTGTCCGTGGCCGTTCTCGACCTCCCAAACCTCGGTCGTGTCCTTGCTGACGACGGTGTCGATGCGCTCCATGTCCATCTCCTCGTCGTTGATCCTGTGCGACCGCAGCTCGAACTCGCGCGTCTCGGCGGCGTCCCCTGGATCGAGCTCCGAGACATCCACCAGCTCATCGGGGAGGGCCGGTGAGGGGTCAAGCTGTGCGGCGGCGCGTAGCTGGAGCACGTCGAACGAGTCCTCTCCGCCGTCCTGGCGCGAGGTGTCCGAGCCAGGCTCCAGATCCGGCGGGTACGAGCGTAGGACCACGCGCTCGCGAGGCTCGACCGTGACGACGATCTCGGCCCGCTCACCCGGCGAGAGTTGGATCCGATCCAGCTCGGTCGGCCGCTCGAGCAGGCCCCCGTCCGTTGCGATCACGGCGAAGTCGCGCTGGTCGGAGAAGCCGAAGTCATAGGTTCGCGCCGTCGAGCCGTTGAGCAGCCGCAGCCGCACGCGCTCGGTCGAGACGTCCAGGTGGGGGCCGTAGGTGCCGTTGACCAGCAGCGTGTCGCCGAGGATCCCGAGCTCTTCCCGGTCATCTTCGACTAGGGACCCGTCTTCCGCGAAGCGCTTGTCCTGGACGATCACCGGGATGTCGTCGACGCCGTACCGGCGGGGCAGGTCGAGCTCGGCCTCATCCGCATCATCGAGGATGAACATGCCGGCCAGCCCGCGATAGACGTGCTCCTCAGTATCGCCGTGCGGGTGCGGGTGGTACCACAACGTCGCGGCGGGCTGGTCGATTTCCCAGCTCGGGGTCCAGCTCTCGCCCGGCTCGATCATCTGATGCGGACCTCCGTCGGAATCGGCCGGCAGGTGCATGCCGTGCCAGTGCACGGTTGTCGCCTCGTCGAGCCCGTTTTCGAAGTCGACGCGCACCTCCTCGCCGCGCGTGGCCCGCAGCGTCGGTCCGAGGTATGAGCCGTTGAATCCCCAGGTCTCGGTGCTCTCGCCGGGCCGGAACTCGCGCTCGCCGGGCTCCGCGGTCAGCGTGAACACGCGTCGGCCCTCGGCGTCGAGCTCCGAGTCAGCGAGCGGCGGGACCGCGAGCCGGTTCTCGAAGCGCACCTGACCAACGGTGTCGACCTTCGTTCCGGTCACCTCCTCGAGCGGCCCGCACGAGATCAGCGCCACCGCAGACAGTGCCGCGGCTAGTCCGACGCCGGCAGCCCTCAGCGACCGGACTCGACGCGACGACCTTCCCCTCGTCCTGCCGGACGTCGTGATGGGGCGTGTCAACCTTGCTGCTGCAGGACGCAGTCGTTGCCGCCCGGCTCGCTGTGGAAGATGATTCGTCATGTGGATGCCGTGCCTTGATCGCGTGGTTATCTGCTTCGCGACCAGACTCGCAGCCGGGAGCGTGCTCGCCTATACGGGTGCCCCACGTCCCCCGGTGCGGCTGGCCACACGGAGGGGCCACGTGGAACGACGGCTACGGGGCGGGCGAGCGCCCGGGCTCCCGCCTTCCCCGCTCCGGATGCAGGAAGGCGATGACGGCGAGGACGCGGCGATGGTCCTCGGGCGCCGGGGGCAGATTGAGCTTGTCGAAGACGCTCGTGATGTGCTTCTCCACGGCGCGCTCCGTGACGACGAGCTCTTCCGCGATCGCTCGGTTTGAGCGTCCTTCGGCCATCACGCCGAGAACCTCGCGCTCCCGCGGCGTGAGCTCGTCGAGCGGATCGTCGCGCCGGCGGCGACCGAGGAGGTGAGCCACGACCTCCGGATCGAGTGCCGAGCCACCCTCGCCGACCCGCCTCACGGCGTCGATGAACGCCTCGACGTCGGCGACCCGGTGCTTGAGCAGATAGCCCGTCCCCGCCGCCTGCTCGCCCACGAGCTCGAGCGCATACCCCTCCTCCACGTACTGCGACAGGACCAGTACCGCCGTGCTGGGCTGGCGAGCACGGATCTCGAGCGCCGCCCGCAGCCCGTCGTCGGTGTTCGTGGGGGGCATGCGGATGTCGATCACGGCGACATCGGGCTTATGTCCGCCGACCTTCCGTACCAGGTCCTCGGCATCGCCTGCCTGGCCAACGACCTCAAAGCCCGCCTCCTCGAGCAATCGCACGATGCCTTCGCGGAGCAACACCGAGTCCTCCGCCACTACTACGCGCATGGGATCGTCGCCGTGATCGTCGTGCCCCGACCGCGCCCCGAGTCGATCGCGAGCCGGCCCTCCAGCGCGGCAACTCGGTCCGCGAGCCCGTGCAGTCCCGATCCCGCGGCCGCGTCGGCGCCACCGACGCCGTCGTCGCTGACCTCGACGGTGAGTCTTGCGTCCGTGTGGCTGACTTTTACGGTGGCGTGCGTCGCAGCGGCGTGCTTGGCGACGTTTGTCAGCGCCTCCGCGACGACGAAGTACGCCGCCGCCTCGACCTTCTCCGGCAAGCGGTCGCGCGGCCCCTCGAGCAGCTCGACGGGAATCGGAGCGCGGTTGGCCACCCCCTCCAGGGCCGCCCGCAGCCCCCGATCTGATAGCACCGCGGGGTGGATCCCCCGCGCCAGCTCACGCAGCTCGCGGAGGCCCTCGTCCAGCTCACCCCGCGCCGAGTCGAGCTCGCGAGCGCTCTCGGCGTCGCCGTTGAGCTTCTGGGCGAGGATCCGCAGGCTGAGCGCGGCCGAGACGAGCCGCTGCTGAGCGCCGTCGTGCAGGTTGCGCTCGAGGCGCCGCCGAGCCGCGTCCTCGGACTCGACGATGCGGGCACGGGACGCCCGCACCTCCTCGACCGTCGCCCGCAGCTCGGCGTCTAGCCGCTCGTTCTCCAGCACCAGCGAAGCAGCTGCTCCCGCCGCCTGCACGAACTCCCGCTGGTCGGCCAGCGAGCCGTCGTGGACGATCGCCGCGATCGGCTCGCCTTCCCTTTCGACCATCGTGACGAGTCGGCCCGATCCCGTGAGCGGAAGCCTGACCGGCCGGCCGGCGGGGTCGACGTACAGCCCCCGCTCAGGCAGCCAGTACGCGAGGGTGAGCGAAGGATCGCCGAGCGCCACGGCGAGCTCGTCGCGTATGTCAACGCGTCGGCCCTGGTCGCCGAGCCGCGAAACGAGCTTGCTCACGGCGGCGGCGCCGACAACGCGACTGTGGAGGAGACCGCCGAGGTAGGCAAACGGGATCGTCGCGAAGACGGCGATTCGGGCGATCTCGAGCTGGTCCCTGACGCCGGAGATCCCGGTCACTCCCGCCGCCAGGAACACCGCCAGCAGTGCGGTGACGAGCCCGCCGGCGACGAGCACGGGAGTCAGCGCCCGGCGCTGAGGTCTGGGCGCGGCGCGCCAGCGCCTGGCGAGGAGGATCACCACCCCCAGCGCGAGCAGAACCCCGAGCGCGGGCCGGAGCCGCACGATGGCGACGCCGACGCCCTCGTCGGAAGTGATCAGCAGAGGGTTCTCGGGGAACCCGCGTGCGTCGCGGGCCGTGTCCTCGAACAGCGTCTCGATTCCCTTCAGGACGGTGGCGCTGAAGTAGCCCGCCAGCACGAGCGCTCGTTCGAGCGTCGAGTGCAACCGGCCGTCGGGGAACGCCAGCAGCAGGTGATAGAGGATCGCGTACGGGAGGCCGACGCTGAGATACCCGACGATGAACACACCCGGCTGATCGGAGACGATGAGCGCCGAGGCGCACCAGCTGAAGCCGAGCGCGATCATCAGGAGCCCGACGCGGTTCCCGGGGTGGCGCACCCAGGCAAACAGCCCGGTGCCGATGAATGTCCACCCGATCAGCGGCCCGAAGACGGCGTTGAACCCGCGCCCGGGGCCTGCGTCGCTGCCGAGGGCCACAACAAGCGTCACCACACCGGCGACTGCCCCAGCCAGCGCGATTCCGGTCAGCGCCTTGCGCGCCCCTCTCAAGGCAATAACTCCTCCAAGGCTTCACCGCAGAGCTCGTGCTTCGGCACGAACCCCCGAGCGGAGCTGCGGTCGAGCAGCAGCTCGAATTCCCCCCGTTCCCTGCTGGAGGTTAGGACGACGGCCGGTGGACTGTCAAGCGCCGCCAGGCGTGACGCCAGCGCGAAGCCGTCGAGGTCGGGAAGGTATACATCAACCAGGGTGATTTCAGGCTCGAGCCTGCGCGCCGCTTCCAGACCGGTGGCAGCGTCCGCGGCTTCGCCGACGACCTCGAATCCGTCGGATTCGAGCATGCGGCGGGCTGTCTCGCGAAAGCCCGAATGGTCGTCGACGACGAGCACAGTGCGTCGCACGACCGAATTGTGGGCGCGCCGCGCCCTGGCGCCAATACGGCTAGCCGTACTCCTCGGGACCGGACGTCGAGTTAGGCGCACCCCGACTGACGGGCCGCATTGGCGAACGGCATTCCCGAGGCCACACTGCGCCACCACTGACCACCCGTCCGGCGAGCCCGGACGCCAACCCAGGAGGTACGAGATGGCGCACAGAGAACAGGTGCTGGAGAACGCCGCACCTGAGCAGGGCTTTCTTCGAGATGGAGCTAGCCGGGCTCGAACCGGCGACCTCCTGGGTGCGATCCAGGCGCTCTCCCAACTGAGCTATAGCCCCGAGCGTGCTACCCGCGCGTGGCGAGCCACCGCGCGCAAGGATACCGTCGCACCGGGTTCATCCGCGCGTCCGACGCTGCCGATCTTATGCGTGAGGCAAATTGAGCTTTCGCCGCCGCCTGGCGCTGTTCTTCGTCCTCATCGTCGTGCTGCCCATGGTCGGTCTGGCGGTCCTCGTGACGCAGCTCAGCGGCTAGTCCTCGACCGGTAAGGCGGGACGCCCGCCTCTCGGTGAGCGTGGAGAGCGCCCAGGCGGTGTACGACGCGGAGTTGGCCGAGAGCAGGCGCGCGGCGCACGAGGCTACCCGCGACTATCGGCTGGTCGAGGCGCTGCGCGACCGCCGCCCCGAGGCGACGCGAGAGGCCGCCCGCTCGCTGCTCCTTCGCCTCGACCTCGCCGCGATCACGGTGCTGGGCCCCAGCGGCCAGGCACTCGATGACACCGGCTCGGACGAGCCGATCGCCGAGGCGGGCGTGCCCGCCGACGGCTCCGTCGCCGAGACGATGCAGAGGGCGGAGGCCGCGGCGCTCCAGGGGGCGGCGAGGAAGAGGTGAGACGGGGCGAGGTCCAGGTGCTGACCGGCGCGCTGACCGGGATCCACGACGCCAACCGGCGGCTCGGGGTGAGTCCGGGCACCGGGAGCTGTTCCGCTATCTCGTCGGCCAGGCGCCGGTCCGCTACGGCGGCGAGGAGCTCGTCCTCGCGCTGCCGGAGACGGGTGCCGAGGGCGCGCTCGAGGAGCGGGTGCGGGGGCGCGTCGAGTAGGCACGCCTCCCGCGCGTCGACGGGTCGGGGACGCTGCGGGTGACGGCGAGCGTGGGCGTGGCGACCATGCCCGAGGCGGCGCGCGACGTGCGCTCGCTGATCGCGGTCGCCGACGAGGCGCTGTACGCGGCGAAGCGGAGCGGCAAGAATCGATGCGTGCAGGCAGAGTCCGCGCACGAGCCGGCGTGGTCGAGGGTTGCGCAGGGACAGGTGCCGGAGCGGCGAACATAGCCTCTACGCGGCGCGAGAACGCGCACAGTGCGGGAAGATGTGCCCTTGCGTGAACGGCCTTTCCCAGCGAGACTTTGCAACGCTTGTAGGACGGTCAGAGATGGGAATTCTCGACGAAGCCATTCGTGACCACCTGGAGCTGAAGCGGAAGGGTGGTGCGCAGGAGACCGATCTGAAGCGCCTCGAGGACGAGGCGTTCGGGCTTCCGAGCAGGCCGGGCGACGCTGCCGCGGCCGTGGCCGCCCCCGCCGAGATGCCCGAGGCGCTGAAGCGCGAGCCGTCGCAGCCGGGTGGCGCCGAGGAGGCGGCGGTGGTCCGCGAGCCGGAGGTCGAGTCGCCGAAGCCCGCCCCCACCGAGGGGAGCGGCGAGGAGCCCGCCGCCGCCGAGGCCGAGGTCGGCGGGGTCTTCCAAGACTTCGCAGCCGAGGAGGGGCTGGTGTCGCCGAGCGCCGAGGCGCCAGCGGCGCGAGCCGAGCCGGAGGTGGCACGCGAGTCCGAGGAGCCCGCGGCCGAGGAGCCCGCCCCAGAGGAACCGGCCCGCGAGGAACCGGCCGCCGAGGCCGCCCCGCCCGCCCAGGAGGCAAGCCTCGACGACACGCAGCCGCACGACATGCAGGCGGAGCTCAGCGAGACCGAGGAGCCGACCCCGGCGCCAGAGGAGCCGCCGGCAGAGTCGTCGAGCGAGTTCGAGATCGCGGACGAGGATCTCGAGCTGGGTGTCGAAGAGGAGGGCGAGCAACGTCCGTCCGGTGACCCCAGGGTCGTCGAGGAGGGCGAGGAGCTCGTGGTCGAGGACGTCGAGGTCGAGGAGGTCGTCGAGGGCGACGAGGAGGGCGAAGACGTGCTCGAGGAGACACCGGACTTCCTCCGCGAGACGCCCGAGCATGACCGGCTGTGGTTCGAGCAGCGCCCGCCGAAGGACTTCGACTTCGACGAGTAGAACCACGCCGCTGAGTCGCCGGTTACCCCGCCGCTCCGGACGCGGCGGGATTGACTATACGTAGCCGCGGGTGCGGGAGGCCTCGACGACGCGCTCGATGCCGACCAGGTAGGCGGCCTCGCGCAGCGGCAGGCTCTCCTTCTTGGCGCGGCCGGAAACCTCGCGGTACGCGCGCCGCATGATGTTGCCGAGCTTGTCATTGACCTCGCGCTCGTCCCACCGGAAGTGCTGCAGGTTCTGGACCCACTCGAAGTACGAGCACACGACGCCGCCGGCGTTCGCCATCACGTCGGGGATCACGTAGACGCCCTTGTCGTGGAGGATCTCGTCGGCCATTGGCGTGGTCGGGCTGTTGGCGCCCTCGACGATCACCCTGCATTCCATGCGATCGGCGTTGCCGTTGTGGATCATTCCGCCGAGCGCCGCCGGGACGAACACGTCGCACGGGATCACGAGCAGGTCGTCGGGCTCGATCCGGTCGGCGCCGTCGAACTCGGCGAGGATGCCACCGCCGTCGACGTGCTCGGCGAGCGCGTTCGCGTCGATGCCGTCGTCGTTGCGGATCGCGCCGCTGGCGTCGGAGACGCCGACCATCCGGCACCCGAGCTGCTGCATGATCCGGGCGGCCCACGAGCCGACGTTGCCGAACCCCTGGATCACGAACGTCGTGTCGGCGGGGGTCATGCCGAGGTGCGGGGCGGCCTCGCGGAACATGTACACGAGCCCCCGCCCCGTGGCTGCCTCGCGCCCGTACGAGCCCTCGAGCGCGATCGGCTTGCCGGTGCAGATCGCGGGGGTGTGCCCGTGGAGCTTGCCGTACTCATCCATGAACCACGCCATCACCTGGGCGTTGGTGTTGACGTCCGGGGCCGGGATGTCGCGGGTCGGGCCGAGGATCTTCTCGATCTTGTCCATGAACGAGCGGGCGATCTTCTGCACCTCGTGGCGTTCGAGCTTGCCGGCGGGGCAGTTGACGCCGCCCTTGGCGCCGCCGAACGGGATGCCGGCGACGGCGGTCTTCCACGTCATCAGCGACGCGAGGGCGCGGACCTCGTCGATGTCGACCTCGGGGTGGAAGCGGACGCCGCCCTTGTAGGGCCCGCGGGCGCCGTTGTGCTGGATCCGGTAGCCGGAGTAGGTGTGGATCTTGCCGTCCGAGAGCTTCACCGGGATCTGGACGGTCACCTCGCGGTAGGGCTCCCAGAAGACGGTGCGGACGTCGTCCTCGAGCCCCATCCGGTCGGCGGCGCGGTTGAAGTAGTGGTGGACGATCTCGAGGTTGGTGACCTCGGCGCGCTGTCCCGGCTTCGGCGCCCCCGCAACCTCCGCCTCGCGCCGGGCCTCCTCGACCGCCTGCGGTGACTTCTCGACCTGCTCGCGCTCGCCGACGGGTTCGGTGGCGGTATCGGTCTCAGAAGCCAATCTGGTCCCCTCCAGGTCCCGGTGCGTGGCCGGAGTCTCTCACACACGACGGAATCGGCTTGTGCTGCGCCGCCGTGTCACGCCGTGCGGCGGTGGAGTCGGGGCAACCTACAATCACCCCCCAGGGGCCATAGCTCAGTTGGGAGAGCGTCCGGTTTGCATCCGGGAGGTCGCGGGTTCGAGTCCCGCTGGCTCCATCTCGACACCGATCCCCGCGTTGCGTCGACGAGTAGCGTGTCCCGCCGATGGCCGCATCTCGGTCGACTCCTTCGGTCCTGATCGCGCGCCGGTTGCTGCCCGCCGGCAGGGACAGGCTCGCGGCCGAGTGCGAGCTCAGGGAAGGCGGCCTGGACGCGACCCCGGAGCGGCTGTGCGAGCTCGCGCCGGGCGTCGCGGCGATCGTCGCCGATCCCACCGTGATCGTGGATGATCGCCTGCTCGACGCCGCCGGGGCCGGGCTCAGGGTGGTGGCGAACTTCGCCGTCGGCTACGACGGCATCGACCTGGAGGCCTGCCGTCGCCGCGGCGTCGCGGTCACCAACACCCCCGACGTGCTCACCGACGCGACCGCGGAGCTCGCGCTCGCCCTGACGCTCGCCGCGGCACGTCACACCACCGACGCCGAGGACGACCTGCGCGCCGGGAGGTGGATCGGCTGGGACCCGGGCGCCCATCTCGGGCTCGAGCTGAGCGGCGCATGCTTCGCGGTCGTCGGGCCGGGGAGGATCGGGCGCCGCTACGGGGAGCTGGTCCGCCCGCTCGCAGCCCAGATCGTGTACGTCGCCCGCCACCGGCACGAGGCGGTGGAGAGGGAGCTGGGAGCGATCCGCGTCGAGCTCGCTGACGCGCTCCGACGGGCCGACGTCGTCAGCCTCCACGCGCCGGCCACCCGCGAGACGCGGCACATGATCGGCGCCGCGGAGTTCGCGACGATGCGCTCGACCGCCGTGCTCGTGAACACGGCACGCGGCTCGCTCGTCGACTCCGCCGCCCTCGCCGCGGCGCTGCGCGAGGGCTTGATCGCAGGCGCCGGCCTCGACGTGTACGAGGACGAGCCAACCGTTCCGAAGGAGCTGCTCGGCGCGCCCCGGTGCGTGCTTCTGCCGCACATCGGGTCCGCTACGGGCCGCGCCCGCGACGCCATGGCATCGATGGTCGCCGACAGCGTCCTCGCGGTCCTGAGCGGCGTCGAACCGCCGAACCGGGTCGGGTAGACGGTGGACAGCGACGATAGTGTTCCGCCGCGATGACCGCCGGCGGGGCGAAGGATCTCGGTGCGAGGCTGACGGGCGAGGTGGTGACGCCAGACGATCCCGGCTGGGAGGCCGCCCGGCAGGCGTGGAACCTGGCGATCGACCAGCAACCGGCCGCCGTCGCGGTCGTCGCGGACGCCGACGACATAGCCGCGACCGTCGCGTTCGCCCGCGAGCGCGATCTCCGGGTCGCGGTCCAGGGGACGGGCCACGGCGCGTCGGCCCTGAACCCGGTGGACGAGATTCTGCTGATCAAGACCGAGCGCCTGCAGGGTGTCGAGATCGATGCCGCCGCCGGCCGCGCCCGCATCGAGGCCGGCGTGATCTGGCGCGACGCTCTCGATCGCGCGCAGGAGAGCGGCCTGACGGCGCTCGCCGGCTCGTCCCCGGACGTCGGGGTCGTCGGGTACACGCTCGGCGGTGGAGTCGGTTGGTTCGCGCGGAAGTACGGGCTCGCGTGCAACAGCGTCAGCGCGATCGAGCTCGTCACCGCCGACGGCGAGCCCAGGCGTGTGGACGCCGGCACCGATTCCGACCTGTTCTGGGCCCTGCGCGGCGGCGGTGGGAACTTCGGCGTCGTCACCGCGATCGAGCTCGACCTCTATCCGGTGGCCGAGGTCTACGCGGGATCGCTGCTCCTGCCGGCGGACGACGGGCGCGAGATCATGCACGGCTACCGCGAGTGGACGCAGACCGCTCCCGACGAGGTCACCTCGACCGGCAAGTTCCTTCGCCTACCGCCGCTCGAGGACATCCCCGAGCCGATCCGGGACCGGCCGCTCGTCATGCTCGGAGCGTGCTTCATCGGCGGCGAGGAGGACGGCGCCGAGCTGATTGCGCCCCTGCGGGCGCTCGGCGAGCCGATCATGGACACCTTCGGGACGATCCCGAGCTCGCAGCTCGTCACCGTCGCGATGGATCCCGAGCAGCCCGTCCCGGCAAGCGGCCACCACGCCCTCCTCCGCGAGCTGCCGGACGACGCCATGGACGCGTTCGTGGATGCCGCGGGGCCCGACTCCGGCTCGCCGCTGGTGATGGCGGAGCTCAGACATCTCGGCGGCGCGACCTCGACACCGGCGACCGACGGCGGCGCACTTTCCCGTCTCGACGGCGCGTTCGTCTTCAACGGCGTCGGTGCGCTGATGGACCCGAGCATGGCGGATCCGATCAACCGCCACCTCGACCACATCTGCGACGCGATCAACCCGTGGGCGAACGGCGGCTGCTACCTCAACTTCGCCGAGCGCCGGCCGGAGCTCGACACGCTGTTCGACGCCAAGGCGCGCAAGCGCCTGTCCGAGGTGAAGGCCCGCTGGGACCCCGACAGGCTCTTCCACGCGAGCTTCGCGATCGGGGTCACCTAGTAGAGAGGCGGCGCGCGACCGAAGCCGCGCGCCGCCGATCGACTCGTGTCTAGCCCCGCCGCGCACCGGCCCGCAGCAAGGCGGGGACCTGGTCGAGCGGCTTCGGCGAGTGCAGGAGGACGACCCCGAGGTGGCGTCCGCCCCGCTCCGCGGTGATCACGTAGCAGCGGCCGGCGGCGTCGGTATAGCCGGTCTTGAGCCCGGTGATCCCCTCGGCGCCGGTGCGGATGAAGGGGTTGTTGTTGTAGAGGTCGAGAAAGCCGCCGCGGATCGGGAACCGCAGCCGGACGCGGTCGCTGCGCGCGATCGCCCGGACGCGACGGTTGTCGAGGTCGGCGCGGGCAAGGGCCGCGAGGTCGGCGGGGCATGAGCGGTTGCCGCGATCCTCGAGGCCGTGCGGGCTCGAGAACCTGGTGCACCGCAGCCCCAGCTTCCGCGCCCGCCGGTTCATCCGTCGCACGAAGCGGGGGACTGTCCCGGCGTCGTGCTGGGCGAGGGCGATCGCGGCGTCGTTGCCCGACACGAGCAGCAGCCCGTTGAGCATCGCCTCGAGCCTCACCGTGCGTCCGCGCGGCAGCACCCCTACACCCGAGCCCTCGTACGCGAGCGCCTCGGGGGTGATCCGCACCCGCTCCGAGGGCCGATGCCGCTCGGCGATCAGCAGCGCGGTCATCATCTTCGTCAGGCTGGCGATCGGCAGCTCGCGCCTTGGATGCCGCTCCCAGAGGACCTCACCGGTGTCGACGTCGAAGAGGATGCCCGCTCGCGGCGGGCGCCTGAAGTCGACCTCGACCGGGAGCGGGTCGGCGGCCGGCCTCAGCGCATAGGGAGAGCGCTCGGCCGGCCGCCGGGGGGCGGCGCGCGCCACCTCGGCATTCTCGGGCGGGGCCGGGCTGGCGGCCTCCTCTCGCGACGACTCGAGCAGCGCGATCCCGACGCCGGCGGTCGCCACGCCCACCGCCAGCGCGACCAGCAAGCCGCCCGCCAGACGCCACCGAGTCATTCCGGAGGGTTGCGCATCGCGCCGATCAGCCCGATCAGCAGCAGGCCGACGATCAGCAGCGAGGCGAGGGAGAGGATGTCGAGCCCGGACTCGGCGATCACGCCGAGCGTCAGCCCCCCGAGCAGGAGGCAGAACACCATGCCGACCGCGATGATTGCGGTCCTGACGTCGGGATCCATCAGTACACGGGGTACGCGGGAGGCGGCTCCTCCTGTCGCCGGACGGCGAGCAGCTTGATCAGCGCCAGCCCGACGAGGAATCCGCCGACGTGGGCGAAGTACGCGACGCCGCCCGTCTCCCCGGTGACGTCCGGGGTCGCGAGCTGCCCCACCGCGGGCAGGAACTGGAGCACGAACCAGATCCCCAGCATCACCATCGCCGGGATCTCGACCAGGGTGACGAAGAAGATGATGAACACGAGCGTCAGCACACGGGCCTGCGGATGCAGGAGCGCGTACGCGCCGAGCACCCCCGCCACCGCGCCGCTCGCGCCCACGGTCGGCACGGTCGCGCTCGTGTCCAGGAACGCCTGCGCGTACACCGCCACCACGCCCGCCAGCAGGTAGAAGGGGATGAACCGCACCCTGCCGAGAGCGTCCTCGATGTTGTTGCCGAACACCCACAGGAAGAGCATGTTCCCCGCCAGGTGGAGGATCCCGCCGTGCAGGAACATCGAGGTGAGGACCGTCACCCACCATGGCGGCGCGTCGAGCGGCACGACTCCGCCCGGGGTGGTCGCCTCCGCCTGGCGGTACTCGGGGGTGCCCTCGCAGACGATGTCCGCCTGGTTGCCGACCGCGCCGAGGGCGCACTCCTCGCCCGGATGCGTGATCCGGTACGGGATCGCGCCGAGCTCGATCAGCTCGACGTCGTACTCGGAGGCGCCGAGCTGCCCCGCTTCGCCCGGCGCCGACCCCGGATCCTGCGAGAGCGAGAACTCCCATGCGAACACGATCACGTTGATCGCGATCAGGAGCACCGTCAGGACGGCGAACCGCGTGGTCGGGATGTTGTCCTTGAGCGGCAGCACGGCGGGCCAAGACTAGTCGCCGAGAACTCCCGGTAAGTGGATCGGGTTTGCCAGACTTGACCCATGCCCGCTTCCCCTCGAACGGCGCACCCCTACGGCGACAAAGACGTGATCGACTCGCACGCGGCGCGGTTCGGCCAGGGCGTGACCGGGACCGTGGCGCTGCTCGGTGCCCTGTTCGGGTGGCCGCTCGCGTGGGCGCTGATGTCCGGACAGCTGCTCGTCGGCCTGACGCTCGGCCGCCGTTGGTGCCTTCCGTGCGTCGCCTACTTCGAGCTCGTCCAGCCCCGGCTCGGGGAGGGACCGCTCGAGGACTCCCGCCCGCCGCGGCTCGCGAACGCGATCGGCGCCGTCGTGCTGGGGGGCGCCGCGATCGCATGGTGGCTCGGCGCGGGGACCGTCGGCACCGTGCTCGGGGGGCTCGTCGCGGGCCTGGCGCTGCTGTCGGCGAGCACCGGCCTGTGCGTCGGGTGCGAGATCTACCGTCTGAGCGCCCGCCTGCGCGGGATCTCGCCGCGCCACCACGGGCACATCGAGCCGGCTGACCTCGCGGGGCTCGACGGGCACCGCGAGGCGTACGTCGAGTTCACCCATCCTCTGTGCGCGGAGTGCCGCGAGTGGGAGCGGCGGCTTCGCGACGCCGACGACCGACCGCTGGTGACGGTGGACGTCCGGGCTCGGCCGGAGCTGGCGCGCAAGTACGGGATCGCGATCGTGCCGACGGTCGTCGCCGTGTCGGCGGACGGCACGGTCGTCGACCGCCTCGCGCCGTAGGCGGCCGCCGCAGGACTCTAGGCGACCGCCGCGCGGCGGTCCGGCACCTGCTCGTCGGCGTGGTAGGAGCTGCGGACGAGCGGCCCCGACGCGACGGACTCGAACCCCAGGTCGTAGGCGGCCATCTCCAGCGCCGCGAACTCGTCCGGGTGCCAGTAGCGCTCCACCGGCAGATGATTCTCGGTCGGGCGCAGGTACTGGCCGACGGTCAGCACCTGGACGTCGTGCTCGCGCAGGATCCCGAACGCCTCGACCATCTCCTCGAAGCTCTCGCCCAGCCCGACCATCAGGCCCGACTTGGTCACGACCTCGTCGCCGCCCATCTCCTTGCCGAGCATCAGCACACGCGCGGAGCGCATGAAGTCCGAGCCGCGCCGAGCCCTCGGGTACAGCCGCGGCACGGTCTCGACGTTGTGGTTGAAGACGTCGGGCCGCTCGTGGATCACCTTCGCGATCGGCATCTCCTGGCCGCGGAAGTCGGGTGTCAGGACCTCGACCTTGCACGCCGGCGCCAGCATCCGGATCGAGCGGATCACGCCGACGAACGCGCTCGCGCCGTAGTCGGGCAGATCGTCGCGGTCGACCGAGGTGACGACCGCGTGGCGCAGCCCCATCCGCTTGACCTGGTTCGCGACCCGCATCGGCTCCATGGGGTCGTTCCACGTCGGCTTGCCCGTCTGCACGTTGCAGAACCCGCATCGCCGCGTGCACACGTCGCCGAGAATCATGAACGTCGCGGTTCCCCGCTCCCAGCACTCGCCGACGTTGGGGCAGTTCGCCTCCTGGCACACCGTGTGCAGGTTGTCGGCGTCGATCGCCTTCTTCAGGCGCCGGTAGTTGGTCCCGCCCGGCGCTGGCACCTTCAGCCACGGGGGCTTGCGGTGACGGAACGGAAGCCCTTCGTCTCCGCCCCCGCCCCCCGGGCGGGCGCGGGAGCGCGTCACGTGCACCCGCTCGACGGCCTCGACGTTACGCGGCATGTCCCAAAGTTAGCGCCGTGCCTTCGAGGCGCTCGAGCCCGGTCTCGATCGGCTCGCGCTCGTAGACCTCGCCGAACGTGCGCGCGACCGTGTCGATGAACCGATTCATGTCCTGCTCGACGCCGAGCTCGCGGCACAGCGAGGTCACCCGGCAGGCCTCGATTCCGCACGGGACGATCCACTCGAACGGCTGCAGGTCGTTGTTGACGTTGATCGCGAAGCCGTGGGTGGTCACGCCGCGGTTGACGTGGACGCCGATCGAGCCCACCTTGCGGTCGCCGACCCAGACGCCGGTCTGGCCCTCGATGCAGCCGGCCTCGACGTCCCACTCGGCGAGCGAGTCGATCATCACCCGCTCCATCCGGCGTATGTAGTCGTGGACGTCGTCGTCGTACGCCCGGAGACTGACGATCGGGTATCCGACGAGCTGGCCCGGCCCGTGGTAGGTGACGCGCCCGCCGCGGTCGGTGTCCGTCACCTCGATCCCCTGTCTCCGGTACCACTGCTCGCCCATCGGCAGCTCCGCAGCCGTCGACCGGCGGCCCTTGGTGTAGACGGGGGGATGCTCGAGGAGCAGCAGCACGTCGGGGATCGAGCCGGCATGGCGCGCCTCCTCCAGCCGCTTCTGGAGCTCCCGCGCGCCCGCGTACGCGACCTGCCCGGCCCTCACGCACAAAACCTCGGGGCGCATGCTCACAAGTCTCGCACGCCCGGCGACGGCCGCTACGCCGCGACCGCCGGCCGTCGCGCCGCCTCCAGCCGCTCGTGGGCGAGCTCGCGCGCGGCCCGCAGCGGCGTCACCGAGCGCTCGTCGGCCGCCTCGAGCACGCTGCCAAGCGTGCGCTCGATCCCCATCGCGAGCTCGCGCGCCCGCTCCGCGGAGTAGCCCTGGATCTCCCGGTACACGTGGATCAGCCCGCCCGCGTTGACGATGAAGTCCGGCGCGTAGAGCACCCCGCGTTCGGCGAGATCGGCGTCGAGCGCGTCGTCGGCGAGCTGGTTGTTGGCGCTCCCGCAAACGATCCCGCAACGCAGCAGCTTCACGTTGCCGGCGTGGATCGCACCCCCGAGGGCGCACGGCGCGAGCACGTCGCACTCCGCCACGATCGCCTCGGCGGGATCCACCCACGACGCGCCGAGCTCGGCGGCCAGCGCGCGCTTTCCGTCGTCGATGTCGGACAGCACCAGATCGGCGCCGGCCCGCGCCAGGCTGCGAGCGAGCGGCTCCCCGACATGCCCCGGCCCGACGACCACCACTTTCGCCCCGGACAGGTCGGCGGAGTCGAAGCGCTGCCGCGCGCAGGCGCGCATCGCGGCCTCGACCCCGAGCGCGGTGACGGGGCTCGGATCGCCGGCGCCGCCGTGCTCGACCGGGAGCCCGGTCACGTGCTCGGTCCGCTGCGCGATCGCGACCAGGTCCTCCGGCGCGGTGCCGGCGTCCTCGGCCGTGATGTAGCGGCCATCCAGCGACTCCACTAGGTCGGCGAAGTCGAGCAGCAGCGCGCGGCGCACGGCGCCGGTGGCGGCCGCCCCGTCGGGCGCGCAGATCACGCCCTTGCCGCCGCCGAGGTCGAGGCCGGCCGCGGCGGCCTTGTACGTCATCCCGGCGGCGAGCCGCAGGGCGTCGCGAACGGCGTCCTCGGTCGTCCTGTAGTGCCACATGCGCACGCC
>DATHVJ010000076.1:0-14300 GCA_035461345.1 Solirubrobacterales bacterium
TGCCGGTGACCGAGCTCGGGCGCCCGGAGCCCGGGGGCACGAGGACCTAGTACGTCGGTTACTCGGCGCCCCGCCGACGAGCCGCCGGCGGGCAAGACCAAGGCTCGTATCCCGCAGCTATCCCTCCCTCCTCGTCGCGGCACAGGTAACGCTCGCGGAGCACCGCCGCCGCGTTCAGCGTCAGCTTCAGCTCGTCGCGGATCCCAGCATTCGCTTCGCGTCTCGGAGCTCGGCGCGTCGACGACGGTAGACGACATAGCGTCGCGCGATGTCGTCGAGTCCCATCTCGATCAGCGCGCGCTCGACCCCGTCCTGGATGTCTTCGACACCGGCGACCTTTCCTGAAATCGCTCGGCCGGCCCCTCGATCGTCCGGGCGGTCACCGCTCGACGTTCCCACCTCGGTCCCGGACCTTGTGCGGGGTCGGTCCGGACCCCGCGTCCGGATGTGTGCCTACGCCCTCGGCCAGGGCGGCTCGGGCGTAGCGGACTCGATCCGGACCCGGGCGTCGACGACGACCGCCCGATCCGGCCCGGCCAGCACCGGGTTGAGGTCGAGCTCGGCGACCTCCCGGTGGCTGTCGACCAGGGCGCTGACTCGCAACAGCAGCTCCTCGAGCGCCTCGAGGTTCGCCGCGGGTGCTCCCCGGTACCCGGTGAGGAGAGGGAACGTTCGCAGCGACCGGATCATCTCGCTCGCGTCGCGGTCCGAGAGCGGCGCGAGTCGGACCGTGACGTCCTTCAGCAGCTCGGCGTAGACGCCGCCTGCCCCGCATGCCACCACCGGGCCGAAGACCGGGTCTCCGACGACCCCGATCAGCATCTCGGCCCCGCGGGGGACCATCGACTGCACCAGGAAACCCTCGCGCCCGATGCCTGCCTCGGATAGCGACCGGTCGACGTCGGCTGCGGCATTTCGCGCCGCGATCGCCGACTCCAGTCCCAGCCGCACGGCCCCGGCCTCGGTCTTGTGGACCAGCTCGCCGCCGATCGCCTTCACGACCACGGGCCCGCCCAGGTCCCGGGCAGCCTCCTCGACCTCGGCCGGACTGGAGGCCAACCGCCACCGCGCCGCCGGTATCTCGTAGCAGTCGAGGAGCCGCGCGACGCGATCAAAGCTCAGCCACCCCGGCCCGTCGGCAAGCGCCCCGGCGATCACAGCCGCCGCCTCCTCCTGCCGTCCGCCATCGAGCGCGGAGGCCTTCTCGTCCGGTCTCCGCCGCCACTCCGAGTACTGCGCCGCCCGCGCCAGCGCCCGAGCGGCGTCTTCTGGATATCGGAAGCGCGGGATTGGCGGTCCCTGTCCCAGTGGGGGTGTGGGCTCGGCGGACATGAAAACCGCCAGCACCGGCAGCTCCCGCGACAGTCCCTCGACTGCTTCGCCGATCGCGCCGGCCACGTCCTCGGCGCGGATCAGCAACGGGCGGACGAAGATCACGATCACGGCGTCGATCTCGTCGCAGGCCGCCAGCGCCGCGATCCCGCGACCGTATTGATCCGCAGAGGCGGTCGCGATCATGTCGACCGGGTTCGCCACCGACGCCTCGGGCGGGAGGAAGGCTGATAGCTCGTCCTGCGTCCACTCGGGAAGCGGCGGGACCTCGAGGCCGGCCGCGTCGCACGCGTCCGCGCACATGATCCCCGGGCCGCCGGCGTTGGTCAGGATCGCGACCCGCCGCCCGGCCGGCAGCGATTGGCTCTGAAGCACCGACGCGACGTCGAGCATCTCCCCGAGGCTGTCGGTTCGGATCACGCCGGCCTGCCGGAACAGGGCGTCTACGGTGACGTCCGAGGCCGCCAGCAGGGCGCCGGTATGGGAACCGGTCGCGCGCGCGCCGGCCTGCGAGCGGCCGGCCTTCACGGCGACGATCGGCTTGCGGGCGCCGATCCGGCGTGCGATCGCCGAGAACCTGCGCGGGTTGCCGAACGACTCCACGTACAGCAGCGCCACGTCCGTGCTGTCGTCCTCCTCCCAGTAGCTGAGCAGGTCGTTGCCCGAGATGTCCGCCTTGTTCCCGACCGACGCGAACGAGGAGAGCCCGAGGTCGCCCCCGCGCGCGAGCTCGATCAGCGCCAGCCCGAGCGCTCCGCTCTGCGACACGAACGCGACCCGCCCCGGTCGCGGCCACCCGGGCGCGAAGGTGGCGTTGAGGCGGACCTCATCGGCCGTGTTGAGGATCCCGAGGCAGTTCGGCCCCACGAGGCGGATCCCCGCCGCGCGGCAGATCTCGAGTAGCTCGCGCTGTCGCTCGGAGCCCTCCTCGTCCGTTTCCGCGAACCCCGCCGAGACCACGACGACGGCCCTGACCCCCTTCTCGGCGCACTCCTTGACCGTGCCGGCGACAGCCGGCGCGGGAACGGCCACGACCGCCAGCTCCACCTCACCCGGCACGTCGGCGACCGTCGGATACGCGCGCACCGACTGGACGACGTCCGCACTCGGGTTGACGGGGTAGACGGGGCCGTTGAACCCGGCCTCGAGCATGTTGTGGAAGATCTCACCGCCGACGGTCCCGCGCTCGCGCGACGCCCCGATCACCGCCACCGAGCCCGGGTTGAGGAAGTGGCGCATGGCGGCTGCCGCCGCGATCTCGTCGCGGCGCTCGAATCGCTCCACCGCCTCGGTCGAGAACGAGGTCGGGAGGATGGCCCGAACCCCGCCCGGCTCGGAGCGCATCTCGACCGGGAAGCCGCTCTCGCGGAAGACCTCGAGCATGCGGTGATTGGTTGCCAGCACGTCGGCCTCGAAGACCTCGATCCCGGCCTCCTCGGCCACCTCCGCGAGATGCGCGAGCAGGATCGAGCCGAGCCCGTGGCCCTGGAGCTCGTCGGCGATCGCGAACGCAATCTCGGCGCGCCCGTCGCCCGCGCCGAAGTAAGCGGCATGGCCGACGAGCCTCCGCTCGGCCCCCCTCGTGGCGACGAGCCCAAACCGGTCTCGGTAGTCGACGTCAACCGCCAACTTCGAGGCGTCGTCGAGATCGACCGCCCGCGAGAAGAAGCGAAAGCCTCGAGCCTCGTCGGACAGCCCGCGGAAGAAGCTCAGCAGCGTGGCGCGATCGTCCGGGCGAAGCGGTCGCACGTGGAGGGTTGAGCCGTCGCGCAGCGCGACGTCGGCTTCCCGGTGAGCGGGATAGGCGCCTACCACGAGCCGATCGTAGCTGTATGCATATGGCGTGGAACGAAGCACGGTCGAGCCCCGAGTCGGGGCCCTTCACGCCCTCGCGGGTGGCGCGGCCGCGCGCGCCTTCGGCACGGACCCCGCGCGAGGCTTGCGCGCGAGCGAGGTCGCTGCGCGACAGCGGCGGTTCGGACCCAACGCGCTGCCCGAGCCGCAGCCGCCGTCCGCGGTCGCCCTCGTGGCGCGGCAGTTTCGAGACGCAATCGTGCTGCTGCTCGTCGGCGCGGCCAGTGTCTCGCTGGCGCTCGGCGAGCTGCTCGACGGTGCGGTGATCGCGTCGATCGTCGTCGTCAACGCGCTGCTCGGCGCGGTGCAGGAGGGGCGCGCCGAGACGGCGGCGCGAGCCGTGCGGACGCTGCTCTCCCCGACCGCGATCGTCGTCCGCGACGGCGCCGCGGCCGAGGTCGACGCGACCGAGCTCGTGCCCGGCGACGTGGTGGTCCTCAGCGCCGGCGATCGGGTGCCGGCCGACGGGCGGCTGCTCGAAGCGGCGCGGCTGGAGATCAACGAGTCCGCGATGACGGGCGAGTCCGTCCCGGCGGCGAAACGGGCCGAGCCGCCCGCGCCCCGCGACGCCTCGCCCGCCGACCGGGTGACGATGGCCCTCTCCGGCACGACCGTGACCCGGGGCAGCGCCCGGCTGCTGGTGGGGGCCACCGGCACCCGGACGGAGCTCGCCCGGATTGCCGAGGCGGCGAGCGGCCCGCGCCCCGTCACCCCGCTTCAGGAGCGGCTCGACGGGCTGGCGCGGACGCTGTTGCGCGCCGCGATCGTGATCTGCCTCGCGCTCGCGGCGCTCTCCTACGTGCACGGCGAGTCACTGGGGACGAGCCTGCTGATCGGCGTCTCGCTCGCCGTTGCGGCGGTGCCCGAGGGGCTGGCGGCGGTGGTGACGATCACGCTGGCGCTCGGGATGCGCAGCCTCGCGCAGCGCGGTGCGATCGTCCGCAGGCTGCGTGCGGTCGAGACGCTCGGCTCGGCGACGGTCATCTGCACGGACAAGACCGGAACGCTGACCACCAACCGGATGACGGTGGCGCGTCTGCTTCCAGCCGACCGGTCCTCGGCCGATGGCGAGCACGGGCTCCTGGCGGCTGCCTTGATCGCCTCGGGGGACTTCCACGACCCCGGCGAGGCGGCGATCGCCGAGGCGGCGGAACATCGGGGCCTGCGCCGCGAGGACCTCCTCACGGAGATCAGGGTGGTCGGTGGCGAGCCGTTCGACTCGGAGCGCAAGCGCATGAGCGTGGTGGTCGAAAACGGGGGCGACCGGGCGATCGCCTACGTCAAGGGCGCCCCGGAAGCGCTGCTCGCACGGCTCTCGGACCAACGCCAGGCGGCGCGGCTGGGGGCCGAGGCGAGCCGCTGGGCCGAGGACGCGATCCGAGTCCTGATGGTCGCCCGCACGCTCGACCTCGACGAGGGCGCCGACCCCGAGGCGGAGCTCGAGCCGCTGGGGCTGATCGGTCTGGTAGACCCGGTGCGCGAGGGCGCCGGTTCGAGCGTCGAAACGGCGCGGGAGGCGGGGATCCGAACGATCATGATCACAGGCGACCACCCCGAGACGGCCGTGGCAGTGGCTCGTGCTTGCGGGATCGGCCCCGACTCCGGCCCGCCCTCTGTCGTCACCGGCCCGGAGCTGGATGCTCTCTCCGACTCCCAACTCCGCGAGCGGATTCCCGGCATCGACGTCTTCGCACGTGTCGTGCCGGAGCACAAGTCGCGCATCGTCGCCGCGCTGCAGTCGCGCTCGGAGGTCGTCGGGATGACTGGCGACGGTGTCAACGACGCCCCCGCGCTCTCGTCGGCCGACATCGGCGTGGCGATGGGCCGGGGCGGCAGCGACGCGGCGATCGAGGCGGCCGAGATCGTGCTCACGGACAACAGCTTCTCGACGCTGATCGCCGCGGTGGAGGGCGGGCGCAGGATCTACGCCAACATTTTGCGATTCATCAACTTCCTGCTGGCGGCGAACGCCGGCGAGGTGCTCCTGTTCGCGCTCGCCGTCCTCCCCGGATTGGGGGCCCCGCTCACGATCGCGCAGATCCTGCTTGTCAACCTGCTCACCGACGGGCTTCCGGCCGTCGCGCTCGGAGTCGACCCGGCCGACAAGGGCGCGATGCGCAAGCCGCCCCGCCCCCGCTCGCACAGCCTGCTGGGGCCGTTGCGCAGCCGGCTGGTCGTCGGCGGCCTCGCAACCGGCACGGCCGCCTTCGCCGCCTTCCTGATCGGGAACGGCGACAGCCACGAGACCGGACAGACGATGGCGTTCGCGACCGTCCTCTTCGCGCAGCTCGGCTTCGTTTACGCGGTCCGTGGCGAGGGGCTCTTCCTGCGTGCGGGCCGTAACCGGGCACTCGACCTTGCGGTCGCGATCTCCGCCCTCGTCGGCGGCCTCGCGCTCGCGCTGCCGCCCGTCGCCGATGCGTTCGGCGTCGTCGAGCTGGGAGCCGCCCAGCTGGCCGCGGCGCTCGCGCTGGCGGCGCTTCCGTTCATCGCGACCGAGCTCGTCAAGTGGGTTCGTAGGCGCGGTGCCGAGCCGGTGCGCTCATGCTGACGGTGCTCGCCGTGGCCGGGGGCGCCGGGATCGCCTCGATCGTCGGCGGTGTCGCCGCACTCGTCCGGGCTCCACCAGCCTCGTGATGTCGGTCGTGTTCGGCGTCGCCTCGGGTGTCCTGCTCGGCACCGTGACGCTCGAGATGGTCCCCGAGGCGCTAGAGCGAGGCTCGGTGGCCGGAGTGTCCGCGGGGCTGGGGCTGGGGTTCGTGGCGGTGTGGGTCTTCGACCTCTACATCAACCGCTGGCGGCTCGCCGGGGAGCATGCCGCTCAGTACGCGCGGGTGCGCGCCTACCACCGCAGCCACCGGCCACGCGGCGACAGGGTCACCGTGCTCGCCGGCGGAACCAGCGCCGAGGAGCTAGTCGAGGGGCTCGCGATCGGCGCCGGCGTCGCGGTCGAGCCACAGGTCGGGCTGCTGATTGCGGCGGCGATCGCGGTCGATAACCTCAGCGAGGGGATGAGCGTCGGCGAGTTCGTGGTCAGCGGGCGCGGCGTGCGCGAGCGCCCCGGCAGCGCCGTGCGCCGGACCCTGGCCTGGACCGGCCTGATCGCGGCCAGCCTGTTCGTCTCCGCGTGCCTCGGTTGGCTGCTGCTGCGGGACGTCGGCGAAGGCCTTCTCGGGGTGCTTCTCGCGGCCGGCGGGGGCGGGATGCTGTATCTGACCGTCTCCGCGCTCGTGCCCCCTTCCGAGGAGCGCCAGTATCAGGGTTCGGGCGCGCTCGCTACCGGCGCCGGCTTCATGCTCATCCTCGTGTTGACCGCCGCCGGCTGAGGCTGCTCAGATCTCCTCCGGCACCATCTGGATCGCGCCGCTCGGGCATTCGGCGACGCACATCCCACACCCCTTGCAGAAGTCGTAGTCGATCTCGTAGCTCTCGCGCGGGTCGGCTGCGTCGCCGAGCTTGAGCACGGCGTTGTCGGGGCAGACTCCGTAGCAGTTGTCGCACGAGAAGCACGTCCCGCACGACAGGCATCGCCGGGCCTCGTACAGGGCGTTCGAGTCGTCGAGCCCCTCGATCACCTCGTCGAAAGTCGACCGCCTGCGCGCGATCTCGAGTTGCGGCTGCACGCTGCGCGGCGCGTCCGAGTAGTACCAGGTGTTGAGCGTGTCGTAGGTCGCAAGCTCGTTCTTCGGCGGCGGCTCGTATGTCGCGCCGTGAAGCCAGGCGTCGATGTTGCGGGCGGCCTTCTTGCCGTGCCCGATGCCGACCGTCACGGTGCGTTCGGCGGGGACCATGTCGCCGCCGGCGAAGATCCCCGGGTGGCCGGTCATCATGTTCGCCCCCACCTTGACGACGTTGTCCTCCTCCTCGATCCCGGGCACGCCCTCGAGCAGCGATAGGTCCGCGTTCTGGCCCAGCGCGAGCACCACCGAGTCGGCCTCGAGCTCCTCGACCTCCCCCGTCGGCTGCGGGAAGCCGGTCTCGTCGAGCTCCATCCGCTCGACCACCACCCGGCCCTCGTCGGCGCGCTTGATCGTCGACAGCCACTGCATCGTCACGCCTTCCTCCTCCGCCTCGGCGACCTCGAACTCGTGCGCCGGCATCCGCTCGCGGGTCCGCCGGTAGACCACGACTGCGTCGGTGGCGCCGAGCCGCTTCGCGGTCCGCGCGGCGTCCATCGCCGTGTTGCCGCCGCCGTACACGACGACCCGGCGACCCAGCATCGGCCGCTCGGCGCCCTCCATGTCGCGCAGCACCGAGACCGCGTCGAGGATCCGCGCCGCGTCGCCGGCCGGGATCTCCGCGCGCCTGCTGATGTGGGCTCCGACGGCGAGGAAGGCGGCGTCGAAGTCCCCCTCCCGCATCGCCTCGAGGACGTTGTTGACCTTGGTGTTGGGCTCCAGCGTCACGCCGATGTCGAGGACCCGCTGGACCTCGGCGTCGAGCACGTCGCGCGGGAGCCTGTAGGCGGGGATCCCGTAGCGCATCATCCCGCCGGGCTTCTCCCCCGCGTCCTGGATCGTCACCTCGTGGCCGAGGCGGGTGAGGTGGTACGCGGCCGACAGGCCCGAGGGACCGGCGCCGACGATCAGCACCCGCTTGCCGGACCGCGGCGCGACGACATCGGTCGTCCAGCCCCGCTTGATCGCCTCGTCGCCGAGGAAGCGCTCGACGGAGTGGATCCCGACCGCCTCGTCGAGGTGGCCGCGGTTGCACGCCCCCTCGCACGGGTGGTAGCAGGCGCGGCCCATGATCGCGGGGAACGGGTTGTCCTCCATGATCTGGCGCCACCCGCGCTCGTAGCCCTCGCCGCCGTCCTCGGCCTTGTACAGCCACTGCTGGATGTTCTCCCCGGCGGGGCAGGCGTTGTTGCACGGCGGCAGGCGATCCGAGTACACGGCGCGCTCGGTCCGCCAGCTGCCGGTCTTGTTCGCCCGGCTGGAGCCGACGTCGAGCGTGATCGCGAACGGCTTCTCGGTCATCTCACTGCGGCCCCCGATGCGTCTCGGCGAGCATCCGCATCAGGTCGCTCTCCTCGCCTGGCCCAGCCAGATCGTGCGGCTTGGCATCGAGCCCGGCCGCGTCGGTCGCCGCTCCCGGAAGGTCCCGTCCTTCGTCCTCGTCGGGCTGGAGGCCGAAGCGGCGGATGTTGCGATCGGCGTCGGCCTGGATCCGCTCGATGATGTCGGTCCGGGGTGGATCGCCGAACAGGTGCGCGTAGCGCCGCTGGAGCTTGAGGTACTCCTCCACCGGCACCCGGCGGCGGATCTTCGACACGCCGGTGACCTCTCCGTGCTCGGCCTCGAACACCGGGAACAGCCCCGTCTCCTTGACCAGCCGGGCAAGTCGGATCGTGTCGCGCGAGGCGCTGCCCCAGCCGAGCGGGCAGGGCACGTAGATGTGGATGTAGCGGGCGCCGCGGAACTCCATCGCCCGCTCGACCTTGTCCTCGAGGTCGCGCAGCTCTGCGACCGTTGCCGTGGCGACGTACGGGATCTCGTGCGCCATCGCGATCAGCGGCACGTTCTTGCCCTGGCCGAAGGCGTTGCCCGGGTGGTCGCCGATCGGCTTCGTGTTCGCGGTCCGTACGGCCGGCGGGGTGGCGCCGGAGCGCTGCACCCCGGTGTTCATGTACGCCTCGTTGTCGTAGCAGATGTAGAGCACGTCGTCGTTGCGCTCGAACATCCCCGACAGGGACGCGAAGCCGATGTCGACCGTGCCACCGTCCCCGCCCTGGCCGACCACCCGCACGTCCGTGCGTCCCTTGGCCCTCAGCGCGGCCTGGACCCCGGTCGCGACCGGCGCCGCGTTCGCGAACAGCGAGTGGATCCAGGGCAGCTGCCACGACGACTCGGGGAACGGCGTCGAGAACACCTCCAGGCAGCCGGTCGCGTTGGCCGCGATCAGCTTGCCCTCGGTGGCGCGCATCGCTGCGTCGAGCGCGTAGCGCGCCCCGAGCGCCTCGCCGCAGCCCTGGCACGCGCGGTGCCCGGAGGTGAGCGTGTTCGAGCGCTCCGTCCTCGCCTGCACCGAGCGCTCGTCGGGGTCGAGCAGCCGGTTTCCGACCACGAACGTCCCCGTCTGGTACATCTTCAGCTTCTGGTAGGGCATCGCTGGCTCCTCGTCAGTGGGGGCGGGACCCGACGATCCCCATGTCGCGGACGATGTTCTCGGCGTGCGGGCCGGGACGGTGCTCGTCGCGCATCCGCCGCAGCTCGCGGTCGACCCGCTCGCGGTCGAGGTCGAGGAAGCTTAAGGGGTCGAGCTCGTCCTCGATCGCATCAGCGAACAGGCGATGCAGCGACTTCTTCGTGATCGGGCGGCCGCCGAGCCCGGCGATCACCGTGTAGCCGTGCAGGTGGATGCCCGACAGCGCCATGCGGACGTTGGCGGAGACGATCCCGCCGATGCCGACCGCCAGCGCCTTCTCCAGCACGACCACGCGCTCTGCGTCACCCAGCGCCACGCGCACCTCCTCGAGCGGGAAGGGCCGGAAGGACTTGATCGCGACGACGCCGATCTTCACTCCCTGCTCGCGGAGCTCGTCGACCACATCTTCGATCGTCCCCAGCACCGAGCCCAGCGCGACGACGATCGTCTCCGCGTCGTCGGCGCGGTAGGTGCGGATCAGGCCGCCCGAGTCGCGCCCGAACGTCGTGCTGAACTCGGACGCGATCTCTGGAATCAGGTCGAGCGCGTCGATTTGCTTAGCGTGCGCCAGGTACTTGACCTCGAAGAACGCCTCCGGCCCGACGAGCGCGCCGATCGTCACCGGGTCGTCTGGGTCGAGGACCTGCCGCGGCTTGAACGGCGGCAGGAACGAGTCCACCTGCTCCTGGGCCGGGACGTCGATGCGCTCGAAGGCGTGCGTGAGGATGAACCCGTCCATGCACACCATCACCGGCAGGGAGAGCTCCTCGGCGATCCTGAACGCCTGGATGTGGAGGTCGAGCGCCTCCTGATTGGTCTCCGCGTAGAGCTGGATCCAGCCGGAGTCGCGCTGCGACATCGCGTCGGAGTGATCGTTCCAGATGTTGATCGGGGCACCGACCGCGCGGTTGGCGCAGGTCATCACGATCGGCAAGCCGAGGCCCGAGGCGTTGAACAGCGCCTCGGCCATGTACAGCAGCCCCTGGCTCGCCGTCGCGGTGTACGCGCGAGCACCGGCCGCCGACGCACCAATGCACACCGACATCGCCGAGAACTCGGACTCCACCGTGACGTACTCGCATGGCGCGAGATCCGCCGCCCTGACCATGTCGGAGAGGTGCTCGACTATGTGCGTCTGGGGGGTGATCGGGTACGCGCACACCACCTCCGGCCGGCACATCGCGACCGCCTCGGCGACGCCCATCGAGCCCTCCTGCTGCCTAAGCACTTGCGAGCTCCTTCGTCTCCGCGCGCACGTACTCGAATGCCTTCGTCGCGGCCGTCACGTTGCCCTCGGCGACCTTGCCCTTGTACTTCCCCCGAATCGCGGCGGCGACGGAGTCGAGCGAGACGACGCCGGTCTGGGCCGCGAACCCCCCGAGCAGCACGAGGTTCGGCACCGGGCGCCCGAGGTGCTCCCGCGCCAGCGCCGTCGCCGCGACCGTAAGCAGGCGCTCCGCCCGGTACCGGTCCCTGAGCTCGTCGAGGCCGAGCTCGTCGAGCCCCCGGGTCGAGTTGATGAGGACGTAGCCGTCCGGCTCCAGCCCGCCGAACACGTTCACCTGATGCAGCAACGTTGGGTCCTGGATTATCAGAGCGTCGGGATGCGCGACCGGCTCCCGCACACGGATCTCGCGGTCGTCGATGCGGCAGAACGCAACCACGGGCGCGCCGCTGCGCTCCGACCCGAAGCTCGGAAACGCCTGGGCGTGCCGCCCTTCGTTGAACGCCGCAACCGACAGCAGCTCAGCCGCCGTCACGGCCCCCTGACCGCCGCGCCCGTGGATTCGAACCTCGAAGATGGAGTGCCTCTCCTCGTTACAGGAATTGTCACGCCGAAGCGTCGCGGACGCAACCGCTTCTGCCATCGGTGCGCCCCCCGAGCTTCGTTGCGGAAAACCCGCAACACACCCCTTACCCTCGCTCCATCACCGCCCCGCCGCCCGCCACGTCCGCGAACGCGCTGACACGCATCGCGTCAGAGGTGACGGTTGCACGCTTCAACCTCTTCGTTGCGTTCGCATTCACGGTCATGGCCGACCCGGTGTCCTCGGTCGCGTACGCGATCGAGGCGGCGCTCGCCGGGCTCGACGGCGATCTGGCGGACCTGGTGCCGACCATGGGCCTGGTGGTCGCGACGATCGCGATCGTCTCGGCGACCTACCACCAGCTGATCCGTCGCTTCCCTGCCGGCGGCGGGGGTCCGCGGAGTCTCGCGGTGGCGTTCGGCACCGGGTGGGCGTTCCTGCCTCTGGGCGCGTTGCTCGTCGACTTCACCCTCACCGTCGCCGTGAGCTGTGCGGCCGGCGCGGCGGCGCTGATCGCCTACGTCCCGGAGCTGGCCGAGTGGCGAACCGCACTGGCACTTGGGCTCGCGGCGGGAGTCGCGGCGGGAATCTCGCTCGGCCATCGCGGCCGGGTGTTCTTCGCCACCGCCGCGCTCGCGTTCCTTGGACTTGCCCTCGCGGTGATCGTTCGAGGATCGTTCGCGGACCCGGTCGGGGCTGCGGGAACCGGGACGCCGGCACTCGTCGATGCGGCCTTCCTGCCCGTGCTGCTCGCGATGCCGCTCGGGATGGCGCTCGCTACGGGCGTCGAAGCACCCTCCGACGCGATAGCGCAGCTTCCGCAGCTCGGCGATCGCGGCCGGCGCGTGTTCGGTCAGGTCACGATCTGGCTCATGGTCGGGATCGTCGGCGCGCTGACCATCGCCTTGGCGCTGCTCGCCGTGCGACTCGGGATCGGGTTGCCCCCCGAGGATTCGACCTTGCTCGCCGAGGTCACGCGACGCGCGACCGGCGGAGATGCCACCTTCGCGCTCTTCCAAGGCGCGACCGCATTGCTGCTGCTGGCGGCGGCCGGCTCCTCCTACCTCGCCGCCTCGGGCGTGCTGAAGGCGCTCGCGCTGCACGGTGCAGACGGGAGCGGGCTGTTGCCGCGCCGGTTCGCGATCATCAACCGCTTCCTCGTGCCGTACTGGGGAGTTGTAACTGTGCTCGTCGCCGCCGCGGTGTTGATCGCGCTCGCCGGCGGGGACGAGCAGGAGATCGTCCACTTCTACGCGGTGGCGGTGTTCGCGAGCTTCCTCGGCGCCCTGATCGGAGCTGCTCGCCTGTCGTTGCGCGAGGGGAGCCGCCGCCCATTCGCCGTCAACGCGGTCGGGATCGCGCTGGTGGCCTTCGTGCTCGCCGTCAACCTGACCCGGATCGACGCCGCGATCTCGCTGCTCGCCACCGCGCTGATCGCCCTGTACCTGTGGCGGGCCTGGGTGGCGCGCGGGAAGCCGGCCGGGCTCGCGACCGACATGCGGCCGACGCGCTGATCCTGTCAGGACGTCGTCCGCACGTAGACCAGCCAGTAGACGACCCCGACCATCAGCGAGCCGCCGATGATGTTGCCGATCGTCACCGGCACCAGATTGTCCACTGCCGCGCCGATCCAGGTGACGTCGGGGAAGTCCGCGGGGCTCTTGCCGATCTCGGCGAAGAACCCGTCCGAGCCGGCCTCCTTGACCAGCACCCCCATCGCCAGGAAGTACATGTTCGCGACGCTGTGCTCGAAGCCCGCGGCGACGAACGCGGTGATCGGGAAGATCACCGCGAGGACCTTGTCGGTGACGGAGCGGGCGCTGTAGGTGAGCCAGATCGCGAGACAGACCAGCGCATTGCACATCACCCCCAGCGCCACGGCCTGTCCCCATCCGAGGCTCGTCTTGGCCTGGGCGATCGTCAGCGCCGCCGACCCCACCCCACCGTCGCCGAACTCGTACTGCGCGCCCACGAACACGATCGCCACCGTGCCCAGGGCGCCGATGAGGTTGCCGGCGTAGACGACGACCCAGTTGCGCAGCATCCACGCAATCGGGATGCGGCGGTCGGCCCACGCCATCACGATCAGGTTGTTGCCGGTGAACAGCTCCGCCCCCGCGACGACGACGAGGATCAGCCCGAGGCAGAACACCAGGCCCGCGAGCAGCCGGGTGACGCCGAAGGGCATCTCGCCGTCGGCACCGGCGACCACGGTGGTCGCGAACATCGCGCCGAGGGCGATGAAGGCGCCGGCAAGCACCGCGAGCGAGAAGGTTCGGGGGAAGCTCATCGACGCCTTGGTGACGCCGACGTCGGTCGCCTTCGACGCGATCTCCGGCGGCATCAGCGCGTCGAGCCCCGCCGGGCGCTCCGCCGGCGGAACGGAGACGGCGGGCGCGACGGGGTCCGGGTCGGGCAGCATCCCGTCCGGCGTCGTGCTCACGCCGGGACCTCCGTCCGGTGAACGCGCACCGCGGTGACCTTGTACTCGGGGCACGAGGTGACCTCGTCGGTCGCCTCGGAGGTCAGCACGTTGGCCAGCGCCTCGGGGAAGTGGAAGCCCATGAAGAGCTCGCCCGGCGCCACCCGCTCGGTGACGTCGGCGGACAGCGCAACGCCGCCCCTCCGGCTCTCGACCCGGACCCCCTCCCCGTCCCCGACCCCGAGCCGGTCGGCGTCGCTGGGATGGATCTCCAGCCGCTCCTCGGGCAGAAGGACGAGGTTGTCGGTGCGACGGGTCATCGTGCCGGCGTTGTAGTGGACGAGGCGCCGGCCCGTGACGAGCACGAACGGGTACTCGGCGTCGGGTTGCTCGCCGGGCGGCAGGTAGGGCTTGGCGTGAAGCTGGGCGCGGCCGTTCGGAGTCGCGAACCCCTCCAGGTAGAGCACCGCCTCGCCGGCGTCCTCGGGGGAGCGGCACGGCCAGTGCAGCGGGCCCTCGCGATCGAGGCGCTCGTGGGAGATTCCGGCGTACAGGGGGGCAAGCGAGGCAAGCTCGTCCATCGCCGCCGCCGGCGTCGGGCATCCGAGGTCGGCGCCGATCGCGGCGCCGACGGCGTGGATGACGTCGAAGTCGGTGCGTGCCTCGCCCGGCGGGTCGAGTGCGGGCCGCACGCGCTGGAAGCGGCGGTCGAAGTTGACGAAGGTGCCGTCCTTCTC
>DATHVJ010000077.1:0-3025 GCA_035461345.1 Solirubrobacterales bacterium
CCACGCCCGCACCCCGACGCCCCGCTGGGCGGACTCGGTCAGCGCCTCGACGTCGCCCTCGTACACCCGCGCCTCGAGCCCCTCGCCGTCCTGGGCGTACGCCTCGGCGTCGGTGGCGCCGGCCGCGAGCGCGGCGTCGAGGGCCCCGGCCGCGAGCGTCTCGAGGTCGGCGCTCATGAGACGGCCGTCCCCCCCACGGTCAGCTCGCGGATCCGGACGTGGCCCTGGCCGGTCCCGACCGGGACGCGCTGGCCGTCCTTGCCGCAGAACCCGGTCTTGATCTCGAAGTCGCTCGCCACGGCGTCGATCCGCCCGAGCGCGTCGAGGCAGTTGCCGATCAGGGTCGCGCCGCGGCATGGGTTGGTCACCTTGCCGCCCTCGATCAGGTAGCCCTCGGAGACGCCGAAGACGAAGTCCCCGGTCGCGGGGTCAACCTGGCCGCCGGCGAACGAGACCGCGTAGAACCCGCGCTCGACCTCGGAGATGATCTCGGCGGGGTCGGGGTCGCCGGGGGCAATGTAGGTGTTCGTCATCCGCGGGATCGGCAGGTGGCGGAAGCTCTCGCGGCGACCGTTCGAGGTCGAGCCGGCGCCGTCGCGGCGCGCGCGGACGACGTCGTACAGGTACGAGGTCAGCTTCCCGTCCTCGATCACCGGCGTCTTGCGCGACGGGGTGCCCTCGTCGTCGATCGCCGCGGTCCCCCACGCGCCGGGGAGGCGCCCGTCGTCGTAGGCCGTGACCAGCGGCTCGGCGACCCGCTCTCCCATCTTCCCCGCGTACACGCTGGCGCCCTTCTGGACCGCGTCCGCCTCGAGCCCGTGGCCGGTCATCTCGTGGAACAGGACCCCGCCGAACCCCTTGCCGACGACGACCGGCATCGAGCCCGCCGGCGCCGGGTCGGCGCCGAGCAGGGTCAGCGCCTTGTCAGCCGCCTCGGCGCCGAGCGCCTCGGCGGCGCCGTCCTCGACGAGCTCGAATCCGCGCACGGCACCGAGCGTCTCGAAGCCGGTCTCGACGACGTCGCCGCGGCGGGCCACGACCTGCGCCCCGAGCCGCACCCGGGTGCGGTCGTCGGCCGCGTGCACGCCTTCCGAGCTGGCGACCTCAACCCGACGGCGGCCTTCGGCGTACGAGGCCTGGACCTGGGTCACCTCGTCGCCCGCGGCCCGCGCGCGCTCGTCGACGGCGCGAAGCAGCTCCGCCTTGCGCTCGGCCGGCACGTCATCGGGCGGGATCTCGATCTCCTGCAGCTGCGGCGGCTCGACCGCGCTCAGCGGCTGCGGCTCCGCCCGGTCCCCCGAAAGCGCCGCGGCCGCCGCGTCGGCGGCTCGCAGCAGATCGGGCTCGGCGAGCCCGTCGACGTGGGCGAAGTAGGTCGTGTCGCCGCTCACCACGCGCACCCCTGCGCCGCGCTCGGCGCCGCGCTGCGCGCGCTCGACGCGGGACTCGTCGATCGACAGCCCGAAGCCGGAGCGCTGCTCGCAGAACAGCTCGGCGAAGTCGCCGCCGTGCTCGAGCGCGCGCGCCACGACCCGCTGCGCGAGCTCCGGGGCGACCAGCGGCGAGCCGTCGGCGTGCGGTGTCATCTCTCCCTCGCCACGTCGATCAGCCGCGCGGCAGCGAGGAACAGCGTGCGGCCCGTCTCGCTGTCGGAGGCGAAGTCGGCGCCGCGACCGCCCGGCCAGTACACGCGTGCGAACGGCTGGCGGCTCATCCTCCGGCGGCGGAGGTACGCGGCCGCCTCGTCGGCGTAGCCGGCGACGCGGTCGAGGATCACCCGATGGGGCTTCTCCACGCTACGACCCTCCGGCCACGAGATCGCGCAGCACGGTGCGCATGTCGAACGCCATCAACGAGGCGAGGGTGAAGCGATCGCTGACCACGACCATTGCGAGGCCGCCGTGGCGGACCGCGAACACCTCCCCGTCCTCGGTCGCCACGTGGACCCGCTCAGCCAGCGCGTCGCCGGCGAGGTCGGCGGCGCCGAGCAGGACCGCGGCCGCCTCCTGCCACCGCCGCCGGTCACCGGTGGCCGCCAGCAGCTCGCCCTCGGGGCCGAGGATCGCGCACCCGCGGACGTCGTCCGACATCTCGCGCAGGCGCTCGATCGCGGCCTCGGCGTCATCACTGGTGGGGACGTGGGCTTGGGGCTTCGTCGCCGACACTTCAGTCAACATACCCACCCGTGCCCGCGGCCCGAGCATCGTGGCTCACGATCGTCGCCATCTCCGGCATCGCCGTGATCCTGCTCGCGATCAACGGCTACACCGGGTACGCGATCACGGTCGCCGCCGTCGGCGTCGCGGCCGCGGTCAACCTGCTGTAGCGGGCGTCGGGCCCCGCTATAGCCGCCCGTGGCGCAGCGGATGGTCCTCGTCGTCGTCCTCCGACGTCAGCGACGTCTCCGGCTCGACGTGGATCAGCACGTCGGAGTACGGGACCGCCTCCTCGATCGCCTCGCGCAGCTTGTGGGCGAGCTCGTGGGCGCGCTCCAGGGTGGTCCCGGAGCGGAACTGGACGTGGAGGTCGACGTGGCGGTGGGCGCCGGAGCGGCGGGCGCGGAGCTTGTGGTAGCCGGCGACCTCGGGCTCGCGGGCGGCGGCGATCGCCTCCTCGATGCGGTCGAGCTCCTCCGGCGGCGGCGCCTCGTCGACCAGCACGCGCGAAGAGCGGCTGAGGATTCGGATCCCGGCGACGACGATCGCGACCGCGATCAGCAGCGCGGTGATCGAGTCGAACGCGACCACTCCGGTGACCTCGACCAGCCCCAGCCCGACGAGCAGCCCGGCCGAGGTCATTGCGTCGGTCTGGAGGTGGGCTGCGTCGCCCTCGAGCGCCGGCGAGCGCAGCTCGCGCGCGCGCCTGAACAGGAACGTCGACACCGCGATGTTGGCGAGCATCGAGAACGCGGCCACCGCGAGGCCGACCGCGATGACCTCGACCCCGTCCGGGGGATCGACGAGGCGCCGCGTCGCCTCGAAGACGATGATCCCGGCGCCGACGACGATCAGCATCCCCTCGATGA
>DATHVJ010000078.1:0-16208 GCA_035461345.1 Solirubrobacterales bacterium
TGCTAGTTCGAGTCCAGTAGCGCCCACCTCGGAATGGAACCACTCGTTGCAGCCCTGGCCGGCGGCGCGGCTGGAGCCGCGATCGCGACGCTTGCGCGGGTTCCGTGGATGGTGCGCTCGCACAACCGCCTCGTCGGCGAGTACGACGAGGAGCTCGGAAACTGGGTCGCGGACGAGTCGGTCCGCCTGCAGCGGGAGCTGAAGCGCACCACCCGCCGGTTCGCCGAGTCGGGCAGCCAGGGCGAGCGCGCCCACGCCGAGGCGCTGGCACAGGTGAAGGAGGAGTCGCTGCGCGCGTACCGCGACTCGGAGCTTGCCGCGAAACACCGTCGCGCCGTGCTGCGGGACAGCGAGGGGTGGCAGCACGATCTGTGGCGGTGGATGACCGTGCGCGGACAGCTCCCGCCGCTGCGGATGCCGCGCAAGGTCAAGCCGCTCATCGACACGTGGCGCGAGCCGGTCAGCTTCGGCGAGATCTCGGTCCAGGTGAGCGACCCGACGAGCCGCGACGTCGACGACATGCTCGCCGAGCTGGCCGCCAGGCAGGCAAGCGCCGAGGGCGAGCCGCCCCGGCTCCCCGAGGCCGGCGAGGGTGAGGCCCCCGGCCGCCCGCTCCCGCGCGATCGCTCCGCCCGCGAGGGCGAGCGGGTCCGGCACGGCTAGCGCCGGGTTCAGCGCCGCGACGCTCTCCTAGACTGCCGCCGTGCTCGGGACCCTCGCGTCGACCGTTCTCGTCTGTGGTGCCGCGCTGCTGATCGGACACGCCGTGCTCGTCGCCTGCGGGTGGCGGGAATCGTCGTGGCTGGCCCCGGCAGTCGGCCTCGGGCCTCTGCTCGCGGTCGCGTGGGGCGCGGTGCAGCTGCCGGGGGAGGGTGTGGCGGCGCTGGCGGCGATCGCGACGCTGTGCGCGGTGGCGGCGGTCGTGGCCGCGATCACGCGCCCCGAGGGGCTCGCTTCCGCCTTGCGGGTGGGGCTCCCCGTCGCCCTGGTGACGCTGGCCCTGGCCGCGATCCCGTTCGTAGTCGAGGGTCGGTTCGGCGTCCTCGGGACCGGGTTCAACGTCGACATGTCGCAGCACCTGTTCGCGGCCGATTGGCTCGCGGACCCCGTCGGGTCGATACCGGGTCTCGTCGAGCAGGGCTACCCGCTCGGTCCGCATGGGGTCGCCGCCGCCGCGGCGGAGCTCGCCGGTGGCAATCTCGTCCACGGGTTCAACGGGGTGACGCTCGCCGTCCCGGTGCTCGCGGCGCTGAGCTCGCTCGCGATCTTGCGCGAGCTGCCGCCGCTGCGCCGCGTCGTCGGCGCGTCGTTGGTGGCGCTGCCGTACGTGGTCGCGTCCTATCTCGCTCAAGGGCAGTTCAAGGAGCTGGTCCAGGGGCTGTTCCTGCTCGGGTTCGCCCTCTGCCTCCACGAGCTGGCGCGCGGCTGGGGCGCCGGCGGTCCGCCGCGCCGGCGGCTGCTCGCCGCCGTGCCGCTGGCTGCTGTCGCGCTCGGGTCGCTGTACTCGTACAGCGCCCCCGGCCTCGCGTGGCTCGGCGCCGCGGCGGTCCTGTTCGCGGCCGCCGAGCTGGTGCGGCGGCGCACCGAGGGCGTGACCGTTGTCGCTCGGCGAGCCACGGCGCCCGTCGCCGTCGGCCTCCTCGTCCTCGCGATCGGGTCGGCCCCGGAGCTGGGGCGGGTGGTGGACTTCCAGGGCAACGCCGTCGACGTCGCGGGCGGCAACGACCACAGCGATCCGCCGTTCGACCGCCGCCCCGACGAGAGCGCGGACGGCGAGCGCGGCGAAGGAGGCACGGGCGAGGGCCGCGAGCGCCGGCGCCACGACAACGACCTCGGCAACCTCTTCGATCAGATCTCGCCGGCCGAGGCGCTCGGGGTGTGGCCCAGCGGCGACTTCCGCGTCGACCCCGGCGACGGTGCCGTACCCGCGGTCGTCTTCTACGCCGGGATCCTGCTCGGCGCGCTCGTGCTGCTGGCCGCCCTCGGCCGCTGGCTGCGGCGCGGCGAGACGGCGGTCCCGGCCGCGCTCGCGGCGGCGGTGCTGGTGTACGTCGCGGCGGTGGCGGCGGCGACCCCGTACACGGCGGCCAAGGCGGTGATGATGATCGCGCCGCTCGCGATGCTGATCTCGGTCCGCGAGCTGCTCGTTCCCGACGCGCTCAGCGCGACGAGCGGGGGATGGCGGCGGACGGGGCTCGCCGTCCTGGGCGCCGCTTTCGTGGTCGCCGCCGGCGCCTCGAGCCTGCTCGCGCTCGGCAAGGCCCCCGTGGGGCCGGAGGAGTACTCGCCGGGGCTGTCTCGGATGCGCTCGATCTTCGAGGGCGAGTCGACGCTCGTGCTCGCCGACGCCCAGGCGCTTCGAACCGAGCACGCCCGGGACTTCCTCGCCTGGGAGGCACGCGGCGGGGACCCGGTGTGCATCGAGCCGGCGGTCTCCGACCCGGACGAGCCACCGCCCGCAGGGATCCGCTACGTGGTCACGACAGAGGGCGAGCGCGAGTCGCCGTTCGCCGGGCTGACCGAGACGCGGGCGAACGGCCCGTACGCGGTGTGGCGGCGAGAGGGGCGAGTCCGCGACCGCCCGCCCGACGGCGAGCGCGGGAACCCGAGCGTGTGCGGGCTCGGACTCGGTGGCTGATTACCGTGGCTCGAAGACCCGCGTGGTAGATGCGACCCCGGGGTGCCGGCGTCAGCCGGAGCTCGGGAGTGGGCCCGTGCCCGGCCTGCGACGCGGCCAGCGCGCCGCACGCCGCCGTGCTTGTCGGTCGCCTTCGCATGGCCGTCCCTGCCATCGGCACCACCGCGGACCGAGGTTTAGCCCGGCGGACGCAGCGGGAATGCGGCCCGGCGGGCCGGGTCCCCGCGGATAGCATGGATCGCGATGTCGAAGCTGACCGTGAAGCTACCCGACGGGTCGCCGCTCGAGCTCTCCGACGGCGCGACCGGCGCCGACGCCGCGCGGGCGATCGGCCCGGGGCTCGCCCGTGACGCGATCGCGGTGCGGGTTGACGGCGAGGTGCGCGACCTCACCGCGCCGCTCGATGACGGCGAGGCGATCGAGCTGCTGACCTCCCGCGACGAGGACGCGCTCCAGGTCCTGCGCCACGACGCCGCCCACGTGATGGCGACCGCGGTCATCGACCTGTGGCCGGGGACGAAGGTGTCGATCGGCCCCCCGATCGAGGACGGCTTCTACTACGACTTCGAGTTCCCGGACGGGGTCGCGCCGGGGGAGGACGACCTGGCCCGGATCGAGGAGCGGATGCGCGAGCACATCGAGGCCGACGAGGAGTTCGAGCGCCGCGAGCTGCCGGTCGCCGAGGCGATCGAGAAGTTCCGCGCCGAGGACCAGCCGTACAAGGTCGAGCTGATCGAGGACCTGATCCGCGACGAGCGCGCCGAGGCCGTGTCGCTGTACCGCAACGGTCCGTTCGAGGACCTGTGCCGCGGCCCGCACGGGCCCTCGACCGGGCAGATCGCGGCCTTCAAGCTCAGCTCGCTGGCGGGCGCGTACTGGCGCGGGGACGAGACCCGCCAGATGCTGACCCGGATCTACGGCACGGCGTTCTTCTCGCCCAAGGACCTCGAGGACCACCTGCGGCGGCTGGAGGAGGCGCGGGCTCGCGACCACCGTAGGCTCGGTCCCGAGCTCGGCCTTTTCCTGCTGCGCGAGGAGGCACCGGGAATGCCCTTCTGGCTACCCGACGGCACGGTCCTGCTGCACAACATCGAGGGCGAGGTGAGGCGCCAGCTCGATCGCCGTGGATGGTCGGAGATCAAGACGCCGCAGGTCCTCGACGAGGAGCTGTGGCATCGCTCCGGTCACTACGACAACTACCGCGAGAACATGTACTTCGTCGAGCCCTCCGAGCGTGAGCGCGCGGACGAGCGCCGCTTCGCGCTGAAGCCGATGAACTGCCCCGGCGCCTGCCTCGTGTTCGCCTCGGAGCGGCACTCCTACCGCGAGCTGCCGCTGCGCCTGGCCGAGTTCGGGCTCGTGTCGCGGTTCGAGCGCGAGGGCGTGCTGCACGGGCTGCTCAGGGTGCGCGCGTTCACCCAGGACGACGGCCACGTGTTCTGCACGCTGGACCAGGTGACGGCCGAGGTCGACGCGATCTGCGAAGCGATCGACGAGCTGTACGCCCGCTTCGGGTTCGAGCAAGCCCGGGTGGAGCTCTCTACCCGGCCCGAGAAGTCGATCGGGACCGACGAGGAATGGGAGCGCGCCGAGGCGAGCCTGCGCGAAGCGCTCGAGCGACAGGGACGCGAGTACGAGCTCAGCCCCGGAGAGGGGACCTTCTACGGGCCGAAGATCGACTTCCACATCACCGACGCGCTCGCCCGCTCGTGGCAGTGCGGCACCTGCCAGCTCGACTTCCAGATGCCGGAGCGCTTCGAGCTGTCGTACGCCGGGCCCGACAACGCACCTCATCGCCCGGTGATGATCCACCGGGCCCTGCTCGGCTCGATGGAGCGCTTCGCGGGCATCCTCATCGAGCACCACGCCGGCCGCTTCCCGCTGTGGCTGGCGCCGGTGCAGGCGATCGTGCTCCCGGTGGCCGATCGCCACAACGAGTACGCCGGGCTGGTGGCCAGGCGGCTGCGTGACGCGAGGTTCCGACCCCGCGTCGACGCGCGCTCCGAGTCGGTGGGAAAGAAGATCCGCGACGCGGAGCTCGCCAAGGCGCCGTACATGCTGGTCGTCGGCGACCGCGAGCAGGATGCCGACGCGGCCTCGGTTCGCCATCACGGCGAGGGCGATCTCGGCGCGATGCCGGTCGCGGAGGTGATCGAGCGTCTGCGGGTCGAGGTCGACGCCGGTTGATCACCCTCGCGACCGGTCGGCGAGCGTGTGCCGTGCGTCTATACTCCGCCTCGATGCCGGGCACGAACACCACGCCGCGCCGTTGAGCGCCTCGTGCCCCCACGCCGTTCTCTCGCCGCCGTCGAAGCGCCTCGGTCATCGCTGACTTGATGCTCCCCATCTTCAGCTAGTGCCTGTCCCGCGCAGGTTCGACCGGCGACCGCCGGAGCGGGACACCACCCGGATCAACGAGAAGATCGGGGCCCCCAAGGTGCGCCTGATCGGCGCCGACGGAGAGCAGGTCGGGATCGTCGAGCGCGACGAGGCGCTGGCCCATGCTCGCGAGGCGGACCTCGACCTGGTCGAGGTCGCCGCGCAGGCCGACCCCCCCGTGGCGAGGCTGCTCGACTACTCGAAGTACAAGTACGAGCAGGAGCAGAAGGCGAAGGCGGCCCGTAAGCACCAGCAGCAGGTCAACGTGCGAGAGATCAAGCTGCGGCCGAAGATCGCCGACCACGACTACGAGACCAAGAAGGGCCACGTGGTCCGGTTCCTGCGCCAGCAGGACAAGGTCAAGGTGACGATCATGTTCCGCGGCCGCGAGCAGGCGCATCCGGAGCGGGGGCGCGCGCTGCTTGAGCGCCTTTTCACCGACATCGAGGAACTGGCAACGATCGAGCAGGAGCCCGAGCAGGAGGGGCGCAACATGACGATGCTCCTCGCTCCCACCAAGGCCGCCGGCCAGGCGGCCTGACGCTGCGGTCGACATCGCCCGGCGCCCGCCTGCTTCAATAGTCGGTCCGATGCCGAAGATGAAGACGCACTCCGGCTCCAAAAAGCGGTTTCGCAAGACCGCGCGTGGCAAGCTGCGCGGTCGGCACGCGTTCTCGAGCCACATCCTCGAGAAGAAGCCGCCGAAGCGCAAGCGCCGGTTCTCGCGGCCGGTCGAGATCTCGCGGCAGGACCGTCCCCGGGTGCGCGCGCTGCTCGCCGGAAGGGGACGGAAATGAGCCGCGCCCGCAACACGGTCGCGTCGCGCCGCCGGCGTCGCAAGACGCTGCGCCAGGCGCGCGGGTACTGGGGCCGCAAGCACTCCAGCCCGCGGCTGGCCAACGAGCAGCTGATGCCCTCCGGCCAGTACGCCTACCGGGACCGCCGCCGCCGCAAGCGCGACTTCCGCCGCCTGTGGATCGTGCGGATCAACGCCGCCGCGCGGCGCGAGGGCATGAGCTACTCGCAGCTCATGCACGGCCTCAAGCAGGCCGACGTCGAGGTGAACCGGAAGATGCTCGCGGACATCGCCGTCCGCGATCCCGAGGCGTTCCGCCGATTTGCCGAGCTAGCCCGGGAGGCCGCCGCGGCGTAGACGCGACGGCAACGACCACCAATCCCGGGCGGACCGCGACGCGGCTTCCGCCCTTTTTCGTTTCTGGACCGACTTGATCACCAGCCCCCACAACGAGAAGTTGAAGCTGATTCGCAGGCTGCGCGAGCGCAGGCATCGCGAGCGCGAGGGGCTGTTCGTCGCCGAGGGGGAGGACCTCGTCGACGCCGCCGCCGCGGCCGGGGTCGAGCCGGAGCTCGTGCTGCGGGCTGGGAAGGACGTGGACCCCGGGTTGCTCGACGAGGTCAGCGCGCTGGGGTCGGGGACGCGTGTGATCGGCGTCTACCGCCGACGGCTCTCCGAACCGCGGGGGCCGGTGTGCGTGTACCTGCACGCGGTCGGCGATCCGGGCAACGTGGGCACCGTGATCCGTACCGCTCATGCGCTGGTCGAGGGCTCCGTCGTGCTCGGCCCCGCGTGCGCCGACCCGTTCGGGCCGAAGGCGGTTCGGGCGACGATGGGGTCGGTCTTCGCCCAGCCGGTGGCGGCGGCGGAGCTGGACGCGACGCCGGCGCCACGGGTCGCCCTGACCGCGCACGGCGGCAAGCCGGCGGTCATGATCGAGCCGCCGGTCACGATCGTGCTCGGCGCCGAGCGCGAGGGACTGCCGCCGCAGGCGCTGGCGCTGTGCGACGAGGAGGTGACGATCGCGCTTCGCCCCGACGGCGCGGAGTCGCTCAACGTCGCCGCCGCGGCTGCAATCGTCTTGCACGGGATATCGTCGGCGCGCCGAAAAGGGGATGCATGACGACCGCTGACCGAATAGCCGAGCTCCATGCCGAGGCCGAGTCCGCGATTGCGGCCGCCGAGGACGCCGCCGCCCTCGAAGAGCTGCGCGTCCGCTACCTCGGACGCAAGGCCGAGCTGACCGGGATCCTGCGCGGGATCGCCGAGCTGCCCGCCGAGGAACGGGGCGCGGTGGGCAAGATGGGCAACGAGTCGCGCGCGGCGATCGAGTCGCTGCTCGACGCGCGCGCCGCCGAGCTCGACGTGGCCGAGCTGGGGGAGCGGCTGGCGCGCGACGCGATCGACGTCACCCTCCCCGGATCGCCGCCGGCGCCGGCGGGGTCGCGCAACCTGCTGGTGCGCACCCTGCGCGAGATCGAGGACGTGTTCGTCGGCCTCGGCTACCGGGTGATGGAGGGCCCGGAGGTCGAGCTCGACTACTACAACTTCACGGCGCTCAACCACCCGCCCGGGCACCCGGCGCGGATGGCCCAGGACACCTTCTACGTCGACCCGGCGACGGTCGCGCTGACACCGCCGCCGGGCCCGGAGGACGTCGTCCTGCGGACCCACACCTCGCCGATGCAGGTGCGGGCGATGGAATCGCAGGAGCCGCCGATCTTCATCGTCGTGCCCGGGCGCTGCTACCGCAGCGATCCGTTCGACGCCACCCACAGCCCGATCTTCCACCAGGTCGAGGGCCTCGCCGTGGCCGAGGACATCACGCTGGCCGATCTCAAGGGGACTCTGGACGAGCTCGCGCGGGCGATCTTCGGGCCTGAGCGCGAGACCCGCTTCCGGCCCGGCTACTTCCCGTTCACGGAGCCGAGCGTCGAGGTCGACGTCTCGTGCTTCCGCTGCGGCGGCTCGGGCCGGCTCGCCGACGGCTCTCGCGACTCGATCTGCAAGGGGACGGGGTGGATCGAGATCCTCGGGTCGGGGATGGTCGACCCGAACGTGTTCGGGTTCGTGCGCGAGCACGGCTACGACCCGGAGCGGGTGCAGGGCTTCGCGTTCGGGATGGGGATTGAGCGGATCGCGATGCTCAAGCACGGCGTCCCCGACCTGCGCAAGTTCTTCGATAACGACGTCCGAGTCCTGGAGCAATTCCGATGAAGGTCCCTTACTCCTGGCTGCGCGAGTACTGCGACCCCCGGCTCGGGGTCGAGGAGCTCGCCGAGCGGATCGCGCTTCGCACGACCGAGGTCGAGCGGATCTCCTATGTCGGGCCGCCGTCGGCTGACAACTTCGTCGTCGGCAGGGTCGTGTCGGTCGAGCGCCACCCGGATGCCGACCGCCTCAGCGTGTGCGAGGTGGAGACCGGCGAGGGGACGCGAACGATCGTCTGCGGGGCGCCCAACGTCGCCGCCGGCCAGACTGTCCCGGTCGCTCTTCCGGGCGCGGTGACGCCGGGCGGGGAGGAGCTCAAGCGGGCGAAGCTGCGCGGCGTCGTCTCCGACGGCATGATCCTGTCGGAGGCGGAGCTCCAGATCGGCGACGACGCGGCGGGCATCGCGGTGCTCGACGACCGGGCTGGTCCCGGCACGCCGCTCGCGGAAGTCCTGCCGGTGGCGGAGCCCGTCCTCGAGCTCGAGGTCAACTCGAACCGGGTCGACTGCCTCGGCGTGTACGGGATGGCGCGCGAGGTCCACGCGTTCAGCGACGCCGCGCTGGCCGAGCCGCCGTGGGAGGGCGACGCCGAGGCGCAGGGGGACGGGGAGGCATCCGACTACGCGTCGGTCTCGGTCGAGGTCCCGGCGCTGTGCCCGCGGTTCACCGCCCGGGTCTTCACCGACGTCGAGATCGGCCCCTCGCCGTTGTGGCTGAAGGCACGGCTGATCGGCGCCGGGATGAGGCCGATCAACAACGTCGTCGACGTCACGAACTACGTGATGCTGCTGACGGCACAGCCCCTGCACGCGTTCGACCTCGACCGGGTGCCGGGCGGTGAGCTGATCGTCCGCACTGCGGCGGAGGGCGAGAAGATGACCACCCTGGACGGAGTGGAGCGGACCTTCGACGCCGAGACGGTGCTGGTGTGCGACCGCGACGGCCCGTCGGGGATCGCCGGGATCATGGGGGGCGCCGCGTCGGAGGTCTCGGACTCGACGACGCGGGTGCTGCTCGAGGTCGCGACGTGGAACGGGGTCAACATCCTGCGCACCTCGCGCAAGCTGGGCCTGCGCTCGGACGCCTCGAACCGGTTCGAGAAGCAGCTTCACCCCGAGCTGGCGATCCGCGCGCAGCGGATCGCGTCGAAGCTGATGGTTGAGGTCTGCGGCGCCACGCTGGTGCCGGGGATGATCGACGTTGCCGCCGAGATACCCGAGCCGCACCGGGTCCGGCTTCGCAGCTCGCGGGCGGACGAGCTGCTCGGGATGCGGATCGAGCCCGACCGCTGCGCCGCCTACCTCGAGCGGCTGGGGTTCGGTGTCGAGCGCGATGGCGACGAGCTGACGGCCGAGGTGCCGTTCCATCGTCACTACGACGTCAGCCGTGAGGCGGATTTGATCGAGGAGGTCGGGAGGATCCACGGCTACGAGAAGCATCTGCCCTCGACGCTGCCCGAGGCGGCGCGCCACGGCGCGCGGCTCACGCGCGAGCAGGCGCTGCGCCGCCGCGCCGAGGACGTGCTGCGCGACGTCGGCTTCGACGCGATCGTCACCCTCAGCCTCGTCGATCCACGGCTGCCCGAGCGGTTGGGGATCCCGGAGAACGACACCCGACGCGAGCCGATCGGCGTCTCCAACCCGCTGTCGCAGGAGCACTCCCGTCTGCGCACCACGTTGCTGGGCTCGCTGCTCGACGCAGCGCGGTACAACCTGGCCCGCGGCGCCGAGCGCGTGGCGCTGTTCGAGTCCGGCCGGGTCTACCTCCGCGACGGCCGCTCGGAGGCGGGGGGCGTGCTGGGGGGAGAGTTCAGCGGCGACCGGCCCGCACCGGCCTTCGAGCCCTCGCGGCTCGGCGGCGTCGCGGCCGGCTCGCTCGCCGATTCGGGCTGGAGGGGCGAGGCCCCGGCGGCGGACTTCTTCGCCGTCAAGGGCGTGCTCGAGGCGCTCGCCGAGCAGCTCGGCGCCGAGCTCGCCTTCGAGCCGCAGCCACAGCCGTTCCTGCATCCGGGCCGGGCGGCGCGCGTCCTCGCCGGGGGGCTCGACGCGGGCTGGCTCGGCGAGGTCCATCCACTCGTGTGCCGGGAGTGGGACCTCGAGGCGGCGACCGCGTTTGAGCTCGGGCTGGCCGAGCTGGTGGTGGCGTCGTCGTACGGCCGCGAGCAGTACGAGGACGTGACCACCTATCCCGCGGTGTACCAGGACCTCGCGATCATGGTCGACGAGGACGTCCCGGCGTCGCGGGTTCGGGACGCGGTCCTGGCCGGGGCCGGGGAGCTGCTGCGCGAGGCGCGCGTGTTCGACCTCTACCGGGGCTACCAGGTCGGGGAGGGGCGCAAGAGCCTCGCCCTGCGGCTCGAGTTCCGCTCCCCCGACCGGACGCTGACCGACGAGGAGGTCGCGGAGAGGCGTGGGGCGATCACGGAGGCGTTGAAGGGGATCGGGGGGACGTTGCGTGAGTGAGGGAGGCCAACCCCTCGACGGCGACCCGATCGGGCGGGTCATGGTGGCCGGGGCGAGCGGGTTCACCGGCGCGCTCGCAGCGCAGATCGTGTGGTCGCACCCTCGGCTCGAGCTGGCGCGAGTCACGGCGCGCAGCGAGGTCGGGACCCCGCTCGACAACGTGTATCCGCGCTACCGGGTGCCGTTGGTGCTCGAGGAGCTCGACCCGGATGCGGCACGGGACTGCGACGCGGCCATCGTCGCGTATCCGCACGGCGCCTCGGCGCCAGCGGTGGCGGCCTTGCGCGAGCGCGGGCTCAAGGTCGTCGACCTGTCCGCCGACTTCCGGTTCCGCGACCCGGATGCGTACCGGCGCTGGTACGGCGACCCTCCCGACCCGCGGCTCGCGGCCGAGGCGGTCTACGGGCTGACGGAGCTGTACCGCCGGGGCATCGCGGACGCGGAGCTCGTCGCCAACCCGGGCTGCTACCCGACCGCCGCGGTCCTGGCGCTGGCGCCGCTCGCCGACGCCGGTGTCGTCGAGGACGTCGTGATCGACGCGAAGTCGGGGGTGTCGGGCGCCGGACGCGGCGGCGGCGAGCGCCTCCACTTCGTCTCCGTCGACGAGAACTTCGCCCCCTACGGGACCGAGGGCCATCGCCACGAGCCCGAGATCGCCCAGGAGCTTTCGGCGCTGGGATCGGACCCGCCGCTCACCTTCGTCCCCCACCTGCTGCCGCTGGACCAGGGCGAGCTCGTGAGCTGCTACGTGCGGCTGTCGCGAGAGCTCGGCCGCTCGGAGCTCGAACGGATGTACTGGGGGCGCTACGGCGGCGAGGCGTTCGTCGAGCTGGCCGACGCGCCGCCCGGGGTCCGCGACGTGCGCGACACCAACACGTGCCGGATCCACGTCACCGTCGACGACGACGCCGGCCGGGCGGTCGTGTTCGCGGCGATCGACAACCTGTGGAAGGGGGCCGCGGGGCAGGCGGTGCAGAACCTCAATCTGATGCTCGGGCTGGCGGAGACGGAGGGGCTGGGGTGAGTGGCCAGTCGGCTGTAGGCATCGGGCGGTTCTTCTCGTCGCGTTGGGTAACTCCACCGGACGGGGTCGAGCAGCTCGATCCCGCCGAGCTGGCGCCGGGGTTCCGGGCCGCCGGCGTCCCCGCCGGCGTGAAGGGCGGGGGGGAGACCGACGTCGGGCTGCTGGCGTGCGACGCGGACGCGGTCGGCTCGGCGCTGCTTCTCACCCGCAACGCGTCGGCGGCCGCGCCGGTGCGGGTGTGTCGCGAGCAGTGCGACGCGGCGTGGATCAGGGCCGTTGTCGTCAACTCCGGCAACGCCAACGCCGCGACCGGCGAGCGCGGCTACGCGGACGCGCTCGCGATGCGCGACGCGGCGGCGCGCGAGCTCGGCGTCGATCCGCGCGTCGTGGCGGTCGCGGAGACGGGGACGATCGGCGTCCCGCTCCCGCGCGGCCAGGTCGAGGCCGGAATCGCGGCGGCTGCGGCGCGCCTCGACCCGTGGGGTGGAAGCCGGCTCGGGGAGGCGATCATGACCACCGACCGGGGCCCGAAGGCGTGCGCCATGCGCGCGGGCGGGGTGACACTCTCCGCCCAGGCCAAGGGCGCGGGGATGATCGAGCCGGGTCTGGCGACCATGCTGTGCTTCGTGCAGACCGACGCCGCCGTCGACGATCCTCACGCCGAGCTTCGCGCCGCGGTCGACGCGTCGTTCGAGCGCATCACCGTCGACGGGCAGATGAGCACCAACGACACCGTGCTCCTCCAGGCCACCGGCGCGGCCGACGAGCCGCTGCCCGCGGGCCTGCTCGACGCCGTCCTGCTCCAGCTCGCGCTCGAGGTCGTGGCCGACGGAGAGGGGGCGAGCCGGGTCGCCCGCGTGACGGTCCGGGAGGCCGCCTCGGCCGACGAGGCGGAGCGGGTGGCGCGCGCGATCGCCAACTCCCCGCTCGTGAAGACGGCGCTTTACGGCCGCGACCCCAACTGGGGGCGGGTGGCGCAGGCTGCGGGGATGGCCCTCGCAGGCGAGGAGCTCGGCGAGCTCGGCCCCGAGGCGATCGACGCCGAGGAGCTGGGCTCCGACTCCGCCGAGGTCGAGCTCGGGATCGCGCTCGGCCGCGGCGCCGCGTCCGCGCACGTGTTCTTCTCCGACCTAACCCCCGAGTACGTGCGGATCAACGCGGAGTACACGACGTGAGCACGAGGCTCTGCCAGGGTGGGGGCGGGTGGGGAGTGTGATGTTGGGCGGAGCACGAACCTGGAAGATGAAATGAGCGCGAGCGTCGAGACCCTGCTCGAGGCGCTCCCCTACATCAGGGAGTTCCACGGGCGCACGATCGTGATCAAGTACGGCGGCGCCGCGATGCGCGACGAGGAGCTGCGCGAGGCGTTCGCGACCGACATCGTGCTGCTCAAGTACGTGGGCCTGAACCCGATCGTGGTCCACGGCGGCGGCCCCGACATCACCGCGTATATGGAGCGCCTAGGGATGGAGGTGCGGTTCGTCGAGGGCCTGCGGGTGTCGGACGCGGAGACCGTCGAGGTCGCGAAGATGGTGCTGCTCGGCAAGGTCAACTCGGACATCGTCCTGCGGCTCAACCGCCACGGCCAGCCGGCGGTGGGGCTGAGCGGCGAGGACGGGACGCTGTTCGAGGTTCGGCCCGTTGCCAACGCCGCCGAGGTCGGGTTCGTGGGCGAGATCGAGCGCGTCGACGCCGAGGTCCTCAACCACATCGCGGAGGACTACATCCCGGTTGTCGCCTCGCTCGGTGCTGACCGCGACGGCAACTCGTACAACATCAACGCCGACGAGGCCGCGGGCAAGGTGGCGGCGCGGCTGCGCGCGCACAAGGCGATCTTCCTCACCGACGTCGAGGGGTGGCTCGCGGACCCCCACGACCCGTCGTCGCGGATATCGGAGACGACGGTGGGGGAGATCGAGGGCGCCCTCGACGGGGTGGCCGGCGGCATGCGGCCGAAGCTCCAGGCGTGCGTCGAGGCGATCCGCGGCGGCGTCCAGCACGCCCACATCATCGACGGGCGCCGCCCGCACACGCTGCTGCTGGAGCTGTTCACCGACGCCGGGATCGGCACCAAGGTCACGCCGTGAGCGTGAGCGAGCTGCAGCAGCTCGAGTCGCGGTGGCTCATGCCCACCTACAAGCGCGCCCCGGTCGAGTTCGTGCGCGGCGAGGGCGCGCGTCTGTGGGACGCGGACGGCAAAGAGTACCTCGACTTCTTCGCCGGCCTCGGGGTGATGAACGCCGGCCACTGCCACCCCCGGATCACCGAGGCGATCCGCGACCAGGCGGGCCGGCTGGTGGGGGTGTCGAACCTGTACTACTCGGAGCCCGGGATGCGGCTCGCGGAGCTGCTGTCGGAGTCGAGCCTCGGCGGGCGCGTGTTCCTGTGTAACTCGGGCGCCGAGGCGAACGAGGCCGCGATCAAGCTGGCGCGAAAGCACGCCCACGCGCGCGGGGTCGGGCGACCGGAGATCGTCGTCCTCGACGGCGCTTTCCACGGGCGCACGGTCGCGACGCTGACAGCGTCGCCCAGGATCGCCAGCGAGGAGCTGTTCGGGCCGCTGCCCGGCGGGTTCCGGACCGTGCCGCGAGACGACGCCGCTGCGCTCGAGGGCGCGCTGGGGGAGGGAACGGCGGCCGTGTTGGTCGAGCCGATCCAGGGCGAGGCCGGGGTCCATCCGATCCCGGACGATGTCGTCGCGGCCGCGCGTCGCGCCTGCGATGCGACCGGGGCCTTGCTCGTCGCCGACGAGATCCAGACCGGGATGGGGAGGACGGGCTCGCTGTGGGCGTGGGAGCAGGGGCCAGCGCGCCCCGACGTGATGACCGCGGCGAAGGCGCTCGGGGGCGGGCTGCCCGTCGGCGCGTGCGTGACCTCGCCAGAGCTCGAGGACGTGCTCGCCGCGGGCGAGCACGGGTCGACCTTCGCCGGCGCGCCGCTCGCGGCGAGCGCGGCACTCGCTGCGCTCGAGCTGATCGACGACCCGGGGCTGCTGCGCCGCGTGCGCGAGCTGGGCGCCCGGCTGGGCTCCGCCCTGTCCGAGCTCGACGGGGTGACCGAGGTGCGCGGCCGCGGGCTGATGCTCGGCGTCGGGCTCGAGGACGGCCTCGACGCGCCCGAGATCGCCGCGCGCGCGCTCGGCGCGGGGCTGGTGATCAACGTTCCCGGGCCCGGGACCCTGCGGCTGCTGCCGCCGCTGGTCATCGGCGACGCAGAGGTCGACGAGGCCGTCGCCACCCTCGCGGGCAGTATCGACGGCTGAGCCCTTTCGCCGGCCGACCGCGCGCATAGACTGCGGATCGTGCACGAGGATCCGACCCGCCGTATGGGGCAGCCACCTCCGCTGCGCCCCGGTGGCCCGGGCCCGTCGGATGGTGGCCTGAGCCCGGTCGCGAAGGCGCTGATCGCGATCCTCGTCGTCGCTGTGCTGGGGCTCGCCATCGGGCTGGTGGTGGCCACGGGAAGCGACGACTCGACGACGACCACGACCACCACCGCTCCCCCCACGACGCAGACCACGACCGCTACGCAGACCACGACCGCTACGCAGACCACCCCTCCGCAGGACGGAACCGGCGGAACCCCTGCCGAATAGCGCCGCGACGCCGTGCGCGGCAACAAAACGGACTCGCTTATGGGGGGCATCGTTGCCTGGTGGTGATCTCGAATGCGCAACGGCCGCGGCCGGTGTCAGCGAGGAAGGGGCTGGATGCTCCCGATTCCTGAGCTAGCCTCTCGCCACGATGCGAGCATTGGTTACCGGCGGCGCAGGGTTCATCGGCTCAAACCTCGTCGATGCGCTGCTCGACCGTGGCGACGGCGTCCTCGCCGTAGACGACCTGTCGACAGGGCGGAGGGAGAACCTGGACTCCGCGGTCGCGCGGGGCGCTGAGCTCGAGGTCGTGGACATCACCGACGTCGCCGTGACGGCGGAGGTCGTGCAGCGGTCCGAGCCGGAAGCCGTGTTCCACCTTGCCGCCCAGATCGACGTACGACGAGCGGTTCGGGACCCGGTCTCCGACGCGTCGGTCAACGTCGCCGGAACGGTCAGCGTGTTGGAGGCGGCGCGCGGAGCCGGAGCGCGGGTCGTCTTCGGGTCGACCGGCGGTGCCATCTACGGCGAGGGCTCGGGACGCCCGCTGCCGCTGTCGGAGGCGGAGCCGTGCCTTCCCGACAGCCCTTACGGGCAGAGCAAGTTGGCGGCGGAGGGCTATGTGTCGTACTTTCGCCGTGTCCATGGGCTACCCGCAGTCGCGCTGCGGCTCGGCAACGTGTACGGGCCGCGGCAGGATCCGCTCGGGGAGGCGGGCGTGATCGCGATCTTCTGCGGTCTGCTGTCGCGCGGCGACCAGCCCACGGTGTACGGCGACGGCCTCCAGACGCGCGACTTCATCCACGTCGACGACGTCGTCGCGGCGATGCTCGCCGCTGACGCGAGGTTGGCAGACTCCGCCTCAAGGATCGACGACACCTACAACGTCGGCACCGGCGTGGAGACGAGCGTCCTCGACCTCGTCGAGCGACTCGCGCGGATCGGGAAACGATCCGACTTCACGCCCCGGATGGCTCCCGAGCGCCCTGGCGAGGTGCAGCGGATCGCGCTCGACAGCGCACGCGCGGCCAGCGAGCTCGGCTGGAGCAGCGCGATAGAGCTGGACGACGGTTTGGAGCGCACCCTCGCATCCGTTGAGGGCTAGG
>DATHVJ010000079.1:0-16377 GCA_035461345.1 Solirubrobacterales bacterium
TCGTGCTCGACTTCTACGCCGCGGTGAACGGCGACGAGCGCGCCCGGCCGCCCAGCGTCGAGGACGGCGTCCGCGCGGCGGAGCTCGTCGACCGTGCGCTGCGCGCCGCCGACGAGGGCGTCTGGGTGGACTGCCGCTAGCTCGTCGCCGCCTCGGCGGGCTCAGCCCTCATCTGTCTACGACCTCCCTTCGTGCTCGACGTCGATGCCGCACTCGTCGCGCAGCACCTCCGCGAACTCCGCCGCGGCTCGCCGGAACCGGCGGACTTCCCACTCATGGAAAGATCAACCTACCCGCCCCCGGTGCAGCCCGAGATCGACATCGGCCCGCTGACCCTGCAGACCTTCGGGATCTGCTTCGCGCTCGCCTTCCTGGCGGCGGGCGCGCTCGTCGCCAGGCGGCTGAAGGAATGGGGCAAGCCGAGCGACTGGGCGTACGAGATGACCTTCGCGGCGCTGCTCGGAGGGATCGTCGGCGCGCGGATCGACTTCGCAATCCAGAACTGGGACGACGTCTCCGGGGACGTGGCCGGGAACATCTTCTCCGGCAGCGGGCTGGTGTGGTTCGGCGGCGCCGTCGGAGGGGCGATCGGGGTGGTCCTGTGGGCGTGGCGGCGGAAGATGCTCGGGTTGCCGCTGCTCGACCTCGCCGCCCCGGCGCTCGCGCTCGGCTACGCGATCGGCCGCATCGGCTGCCAGGTGTCGGGCGATGGCGACTACGGCGAGGACTGGGACGGCCCGTGGGCGATGGCGTATCCGGATGGGACCGAGCCGATCGACACGCCCGTGCACCCGACGCCGATCTACGAAACCCTCGTGATGGGGTTCGTCGCGCTGCTGCTGTGGCGGTGGCGCGACCGCTTCGCGCCCGGGATCCTGTTCGCGATCTACCTCGTGCTCGCCGGGGCGGAGCGCTTCCTGGTCGAGTTCATCCGCCGCAACGACGCGGTGGCGGCGGGGCTGACGACGGCGCAGCTCCTCAGCCTCGCGATGGTCGCCGCGGGGGCCGCGTGGCTTGTCGTCAAGGCGCGGCGCGGAGGCCTTGAGCCCGCGCGCGCCTAGAGTCAGGCGGCAAGTTCGCAGGCGAGCTTGCCGGTCACGCCGATCTCAGCAGGCCGCCGTCCAACGGGATCACCGCGCCGGTCAGGTACGCCGCCCGCTCCGAGGCGAGGAAGGCGACCAGGTCGCCATGCTCCTCGGTCGTGCCGAGCCGGCGCGCGGGCACGTCCTCCCGCGCCCGCTCCTCGGACGCCTCCATCGACCCGGCGTTGTCCGCGAGCCGCTGGGTCGCGAAGCGGCCCGTGGCGACGGTGTTGACCGTGATCCCTTCGGCGGCGACCTCGCGCGCCAGGGTCTTGAAGAATCCGACGGCGGCCATCCGGTGCGCGTTCGACAGCGCCAGGCCCGGGATCGGCTCGCGGACCGAGCTCGAGCCGACGTTGACGATCCGCCCCCAGCGGCGCTCGCGCATCGCGGGCAGCACCGCCTCGATCAGCACTCGGGGGGCGAGCACCAGCGACCGGTACGCGGCCTCCCACTCGTCCAGCCCGTGGTCCAGCGCTCCGCCGAGCGGGGGGCCGCCGGTGTTCGCAACCAGGAGCTCGATCGATCCTTGGGCGCTCGCGACCTCGCCCGGCAGTGCTGCGACCCGGTCGAGATCGTCCGTGTCGCATACGTACGGGGCCACGCCATCCCCCAGCTCGCGCGCGGCCTCCTCGATCCGCTCGCGCGATCGCGACGCGATCGCCACCCGCGCCCCCTCGCGCGCGAGCGACGCGGCGATGCCGCGTCCTATCCCAGCGCTCGCCCCGAGCACAAGCGCGGAGCGGCCTTCGATCCCCAGGTCCACGCGCTCAACCTAGCCCACGGCCATAATCAGTGACCGCGGGGCGGTTAGCTCAGTTGGGAGAGCGCTCGCCTTACAAGCGAGAGGTCGCTGGTTCGAACCCGGCACCGCCCATGAATCAAGCGCGCGACGCGTGCTCCGCTTCGCGCCCGCCGTCGCGCGGTCACCGTCGGGAAGCGCTCGCGGTCAGCCCCCTGGGACCGCGTTCTGGGGTCTTCGGGATCGACCTTGACGGTCAGCTCCTTGCCAGTCCATGAACCCCACTCGAGACCCTTTCCGCAGCTTCCGGCCGACAGCTAGGCGATGGCGCCCCAATGGATACACGCACGCGCCCCGGCCTCCACGGCCGCGGTGAGGGCGGCCGGCGCCGCCTCGGGGCTCCAATCGCCGGCGGCGAGGCGGGCCGCGAGCATGCCCATGAACGCGTCGCCGGCGCCGAGCGGAGATGTGACCTCCACCTCGACGCCCGGCTCATCGGCGCTCGCGGCGCCGCGCATGACGGCTCCGCCGCCGCCCCGGGTGACGACGGCGATCCGCGCTCCCATCGCGACGAGCTCCGTGGCCGCGTCGGCCGCGTGGTCGGCGCCGGTGATCGACCGCGCCTCGACGAGGTTCGCCCGCACCAGGTACGCGCCCTCGCACAGCCGCCGGCACAGCTCCAGCGCCTGCTCGAGCTCCCGCCACCGATGGGGGCGGACGTTGGGATCGAACAGCACCGGGATGTCGCGATCGAGGGCAAGCCGCCGCGCCCGCAGCGTCAGGTTGCGCTCCGGCTCGGCGACCAGGGTGTTCGATCCGAAGACCAGCGCGTCGCCGGTCCCGATCGCGTCCGGCAGCCGCTCGCCGGCGGCGCGCACGCACGCCTCGATCCCGTCGCCGTAGATCTGGAACGAGGGCTCGCCGTCGCGGTCGAACGTGACGAAGGCGACCGGCGTGCGCAGGCCGTCGACGAGCGAGAACCACCGCAGATCGACGCCCTCGTCGGCGAGCCGCCCGCGCAGCCATTCTCCCCACGCGTCGTCCCCGCCCCGCCGGCGAGCGCGACGTCGGCCCCGGCGCGCCGCGCGGCGACGGCGATGTTCGCCAGCGCGCCGCCGAAGTGGGGACGGAAGCAGTCGGCGTCCGCGATCGACGCGCCGCGCCGCTCGGACACCAGATCGACGATCGCCTCGCCCCAGCACAGCACCGGCACGCGGGGATTATCGCTCTGCCATCCTGGGTAGGCGCCTCGTCCGGGGCGCGGTTGGCCCCCGGCGGCCAGATCAGCGCCTGTTCCCCCAGCTTCGGATGTCAAGAACGGACTCCACAGCCGCGCCGGCCCCGGGCCCGGACGAGCAGCTCGCGGACGAGCGCAAGCTGCTGGAGCGCTACCACCGCGACCGCGACCAGCGGGTGCGGGAGGAGCTCGTCGAGCGGTTCATGCCGCTCGCCAGGCGCCTCGCCGCGCGCTACCGCGGAGACCGCGAGCCGCTCGAGGACCTGGTCCAGGTGGCCAGCCTGGGGCTGGTCAAGGCGCTCGACCGCTTCGACCCCGAGCGCGGCGTCGCGTTCTCGAGCTACGCGGTCCCGACGATCCTCGGCGAGCTGAAGCGCCACTTCCGCGACCGCGGGTGGTCGGTTCGGGTCCCCCGCGATCTCCAGGAGCGGATCGCGAAGGTCGACCGCGCGATCGCCGAGCTACCCGGGCGGCTCGGTCGCGCGCCGTCCGTGAACGAGATCGCCGACCGGCTCAAGATCGAGCCCGAGGACGTGCTCGAGGCGATGGAGGCGGGGCAGGCGCACCACGCGATGTCGCTCGACGCCCAGTCTCAGACCGAGGAGGGCGAGGGGATCCCGCTCACCGAGCGGCTCGGCGGCGGCGACCCCGGGTTCGACACCGTCGAGTACGGGGCAGCGATCGAGGGGGCGATGGAGTCGTTGTCCGAGCGGGATCGCACCGTGCTGCACCTCCGCTTCGTCGAGGACATGACTCAGACGGAGATCGCCGAGCGCGTCGGGGTCTCGCAGATGCACGTGTCGCGCATCCTGCGCGCCGCGGTCGAGCGGCTGCGCGGCCAGGTCGGTCCGGAGTCCGAAGCCGACGGCAACTACAGCTAGCGGTCGATACGGACGATCACGAACTCGGCGACGTCGTCGCCGTCCCCGACCCGCTCGCGCTTGATCGACACGTCGCTGGCGAGCCTGCTGAGCGAGGTGCCGCCCGGGAGCTCGAGCCCCTCGACCACCCGCTCGCCGCCCCCCTCGACCAAGGGGCCGATGCGCACGCCGAGCCATCCGGCCCCATCCGAGAGATCGATGCCGACGGTGCCGTCGCGGAAGTCGGACGCTTCGTGGGCGGACACCGCGTCGCCGATCAGGATCGTGTCGGAGAGGCGATCGACGGAGAAGTCGGCGCGCGCCGCGAGCGCGCTGATCACCCGCGCGAGCACTGGGCGCACGAACGCCCCCGCCGCGATCGACATCGCCGTTCCCTGCGCGATCCCCCGATCGTCTTCCTCACCCGACTCCTCCGTGGCGCCGTTGCGGGAGTAGCGCAGCTTCATGCGGACCTCGGTTCCCCGGCCGCCGCCCCGGATCTCGAACTCGTCGGAGAGCGTGGCGATCAGCGGTAGCCCCAGGCGCAGCCCCGAGTCCTGGGCGTCCGCCGGCCGGGGACGGAACCCCGACCCGCGGTCGCGGATGCTGATCTCGAGCCCGTCCTCGTCCGGCTCGGCGCCGATCTCCAGCGGGCCCCCGGTGCCGTCGGGATAGGCGTGGACGACGACGTTCATGCACGCCTCGGTGACGACCGTCTTCAGGTCCGCGATCGCATCGGCGTCGAACCCCATCGCGTCGGCGTAGCCCGCGAGCGCCTGGCGGATCACCGCGAGGTTCTCCGGCCGGGCGGCGACGGTCAGGTTTAGGCCCTGGGCGCTCACTCACCCGACGGGCCCGTGCGCACCGCCTCGATCGCCGCGGCCCTGGTCGAGTGGACGGGGAGGCTGGAGCGGAGCCCGGTGACGTCGAGGACCCGCTCCACCGGCTGGGCCCCGTCGTTGAGCGCCACCTCGAACCCGATCCCGGCGTCGCGCGCCCGGCGCCGCGCGTCGAGCATCGCTCCCAGGATCGACGAATCGATGAAAGCGGCGCCGGAGAGATCGACCACGATTGCGCATCCGTCCTCTATCTCGGCCCCCAGCTTCTGGCGGAGATCGGGCGCGGTGTTGAGATCGTGCTCGCCGCTGAAAGTAATCACGGCCACCCCTGGCTCTGTGCGCTCCGAAACGATCTCCCCTGCATCCATGTGGCGAGAATACCCCGAGTGTCGGGGGTGGCAAACCCGTGGCCGGGCACGGCGGCGGCGCCGGGCGAAGTGGTCTTGCGGGCGGGGCCCGCTCCAACTATGGTGCCGTGACGACAGCGGCGGGAGAGCAACCGGGGGTAGCGTGAGTCGAGTGGAGACGAGGTTGTTGCCCCGGAGCGCCGGGAGCGAGCCGGAGCGGCGCCTGGCGACGCAGCATGCCGCGGTCAGCGCGCTCGCCGAGTCGGCGAGCCTCTCGGAGGCGGTCCCGAGGCTGTTGGAGGCGGTCGCGCGCGGGCTGGGTTGGGACTTCGGTGCGCTGTGGATGCCGAGCCCGAACGGCGGCGCGGCCTCGCTGCACTGCGCGCACACCTGGGCGGCGCCGGACACGGATGCCGCGCGGTTCGAGGAGCGCTGCATGGAGCTCACGTTCGAGCCCGGGATCGGCCTTCCGGGGCGGGTGTGGGAGTCGGGGGCGCCCGCATGGGTGACCGACGTCTCGTCGGACCTCAACCTCCCCCGCGCGGAGGCGGCGACGGACGCCGGACTGCGCAGCGCGTTCGCGTTCCCGGTCGTCCGCGGCGGCGCCGTCCTCGGTGTGCTCGAGTTCTTCACTCGCGAGACGCGCGAGGCCGACCAGGGCCTGCTGGCCGACTTCAGCGTGTTCGGCTTCCAGATGGGCCAGTTCATCGGGCGGGAGATCGCCGAGCACGAGCTGCGCGAGTCGCGCGACCAGCTCGCGGCGATCCTGCGCAGCGTGCCGGCGGGGATCATGGTCGTCGACCGGCGGGGCACGATCGTGTTCGCGAACGAGACCGTCGCCAGGCTCGCGGGCCGCGAGCGCGCCGACGACGTGCTCGCTCGCGACGCCGAGGAGGTCCTAGCGGATTGGGAGCTGTTCGACGAGCACGGCGAGCCGGTGCCCCGCGAGGAGTTTCCCGGCACCAGGGCCCTGCGCGGGATCGAGTCGCGGGCGGCGCTGCTGAAGAGCTCCGGGCTCGGTGAGGACCGGTGGCTGATGGCCCGCGCGACCCCGGTCCCCGACGGCCGCGGCGGCCACATCGCGGTCAACGTGTTCGAGGAGATCAGCGAGATCAAGTCGACCGAGGCGGCGCTGCGCGAGAGCGAGCTTCGCCACCGCTCGGTTTCGCGGACCCTCCAGCAGGGGCTGGCGCCGCCGGGCGCGCCCGAGGTGCCCGGGCTCCAGGTCGCGGTGCGGTTTCGGGCGCTTGGCGAGGCGAGCGAGATCGGCGGAGACTTCTACGACCTCTTCCGGACCGGTGAGCGCCGCTGGGGCGTGTTGATCGGCGACGTGTCCGGAAAGGGGGTCGAGGCGGCGGCCACGGCCGCGCTCGCGCGCCACACCGTCCGCGCCACCGCACAGCACGACGACGACCCCCGCTACGTGCTTTCGATGCTCAACCAGGCGATCGGGCGCCAGGTGTCGGGGTCGCGGTTCTGTACGGCGGTGTACGCGACTATCGAGCTCGGCGAGCTGTGGGTGCGGATGCAGGTCGCGTCGGCCGGGCACCCGGCGCCCCTGCTGCTGCGGAGCCACGGCGGCGCCGAGGAGGTCGGGGGACGGGGGCCGCTGCTGGCCGGATTCGAGGACTCCGCCTACCCGAGCGAGCCCGCGCATCTCGCCGCCGGGGACTCGCTCGTGCTGTACACGGACGGCGTCACCGACGCCGGCGAGCGACGGCGCGGCAACGGCGGCCTCGACGCCAGGCGGCTGAGCGCGCTGCTGGGGGCGTGCGTGGGGCTCGACGCGGCGGGGATCGCGCAGCGGATCGCCGACACGGTGACCCGTGCCGAGGCGGGCGACCCGCGCGACGACGCCGCCGTGCTGGTCCTGAGATCTCCCCCTCTGGGGGGATGAGAAATTCTGGTTGGACCCGTTTAGGGACCGGTTGGGTGGGGTAAACGGCGCCTGGAGCAAACCCCGCTCCCCCCTGTACCAGCGACGGGCCCGGTGGTCGTCCCCCGGGTCCGTCGTGTTTCTGCATACGATCGGATCTGTGGCGAGGATCTCCGAATACGAGTTCGGACACGTCGTCGTCGAGGGCGAGCGGCACTCCCGCGACCTGATCGTGCTGCTTGGCCGGGTGGTGCCCGACTGGTGGCGCCGGGACGGCCACTTGCTCGTGCTCGACGATCTCGACGAGGTGCTCGACGAGCTCCCCGCGCGGCTGATCGTCGGCTGCGGCGCGCACGGCCGGCTTCGTCCTCATCCGTCGGTGATCGAGGCGCTCGCGGAGCGGGGGGTCGAGGTCGAGGCGGTCCCCACCGACGAGGCGGTGCGGCGCTACGGGCGGTACGACCCCGCGCGAACCGCGGCGGCGCTCCATCTCACCTGCTAGCGCAGTGGCCTCGGCGACGATCGGGGTGCTGGGTGACGTGATGCTCGGGCGCGCGGTCGCCGAGGCGCTCGATCGGGTGCCGCCGCAGGACGTGTGGGCCGACGAGGTGCGCGAGATCGCCGCCGGGTGCGACGCGGTCGTGTGCAACCTCGAGTGCTGCGTGTCGGCCCGCGGGACGCCGACTGAGCGCATCGCGGGCAAGCCGTTCTTCTTCCGTGCCCCTCCGGCGGCGATCGACTCGCTGAGGGCGATCGGGGTCGCGGCGGTCGGGCTGGCGAACAACCACGCGCTCGACTACGAGACCGAGGCGCTCCTCGACACCCTGGAGGCGGTGCGCGGCGCAGGCATCGCGCTGACCGGCGCGGGGCTCGACGAGTCCGACGCGCGGCGGGGCGTCGCGATCGACGCCGGGGATGCGCGGATCGGGCTCGTCGCCGTCTCAGACCACCCGGCAGAGTTCGCGGCGGCGAGCGAAGCTCCCGGAATCGCCCACGCGGATCTGCGGCGCGGCGCTCCCAACTGGCTTGTCGACGAGATCGGGCGGCTGCGCGCCGCGTGCGACGCGGTGATCGCGTTCCCCCACTGGGGGCCGAACATGACTACCGCGCCGGCGGGATGGCAGCGGGCGGTCGCCGAGCGGATGCACGAGGCCGGCGCCGACGCGGTCGCCGGACACTCGGCGCACGTCTTCCACGGCGTCGGGTGGTCGTCGCGGGGGCCGGCGATGTTCGACCTCGGCGACGCCCTCGACGACTACGCGGTCGACGCCGCGCTCCGCAACGACCTCGGGGTGATGGCCGTGTGGCGGCCGGGGGGCGGCGACGCGGAGCTCGAGCTGGTCGGCCTGGCGCTCGACTTCTGCCACAGCCGGCTCGCCGAGGGCGCCGACGCGGAGTGGATCGCGGCGAGGCTGAAGCGGGCGTGCGCCGAGCTGGGGACCGGCGTCGAGCGCGCCGGCGAGCAGCGGTTCGTGGTCCGGCCCGCCTAGACCAGCGATCCCTGGCCGGGGTAGGTGATCGTCTCCCCCTCGACAACCGCGAACGGGGTGGGTCGGTGGCGCTCGAGCCGGCCGTCCGGCATCACGTGGGCGACGTCCCACTCGCGCGCGAGCAGCGCGTCGGCGATCAGCTGGCGATGGCAGCGCCACCACGGGCCCTCCGCACACATGAACGCACTGCGTCGCTCGCGGCCGAGGCGCTCGAGCTCCGCGAGCGCGGAGCGGAACTCCTCGCTCGCCATGTGGTCGGCGTAGCCGCGGAAGCCTGCGACGCGCCAGCCGATGTTGGGGGTGTCGGCGCGGGCCTTGCGGCGGCCGCCGAGCGCGTCGCCGAGCTCCGCGTACTCGATCCCCGCCGCAGGGAGCGACTCGGAGAGCGCGCTGGCGTTGAAGTGAGGGAGGCGCCGCGACGACGGGTAGCGGCGCACGTCGGCGACGGCCTCGATGCGGTGCCGCCGCAGCAGCGCGAGGAACTCCTCGGCCGAGTGCGTGGAGTGCCCGATCGTGTGGATCTCGCTCACGCGAGCCGGGTTTCCAGCCGGCCGAGGGTGGGCGAAACGATCGAGATCTTGTCGCCCGGCTTCAGCCACACGCGCGGCTTGCGGACGCTGCCGACGCCGGCCGGCGTGCCGGTGGCGACGATGTCGCCCGGCTCCAGGGTCATCAGCCGCGACAGGCGCGAGACAAGCTCGGGGATGCCGAACACGAGGTCGGAGGTGGAGGCGTCCTGCATCGTCTCGCCGTTCAGGGTCAGCTCGATCTCGATCGCGTCGTGGGGGCCGGCGTCGTCGGGGGTGACGAGCGCCGGGCCGCACGGGGCGGAGCCGTCGAACACCTTGCCCGGCATCCACTGCGGGGTGGCGAACTGGAGGTCGCGGGCCGAGAGGTCGTTGAGCAGCGTGTAGCCGGCGACGTGGTCGAGGGCGTCGCCGCCGGCGACGTCGCCCGCCGGCGGCCGACGACGAACGCGACCTCGGCCTCGTAGTCGACCTTCTCGCTGGCGTCTGGGAGCGCGACCTCGGCGCCGGGCGGGGCGAGCGCGTTGCGGAACTTGGCGAAGAACGTGGGGCTGTCGGGCGGCTCGAGACCGGCCTCGGCGGCGTGCGAACGGTAGTTAAGCCCCATGCAGACGATCTTGTCCGGGTCGGGAATCGGGGGCCCGAGGGCGAGCCCGTCGAGCGGCCGGCGCTCGCGGGTGTCGGCGTCGGCGAGGGCGCCGTCGAGGTCGGCGAGGAGGTCCTCCGCGAGCAACCGGCGGACGGTGGGCGGGCCGCCGTCAATGTCGGTGCGGCCGGCAAGCGCGTCCCATGCGTCGAGGACGCGCCCGTCCTGGAGCACCCCCGCCCGCGCCCCCCGATCGGAGAGGTAGGTGACGATCCGCATCGCGGCCCAGCGTAACGAGCGCCTAGAATCTCCCGCGCGGGCCTCGCGCTCGCCACATACGGGGGCGTAGCTCAGTCTGGTTAGAGCGCCGGCCTGTCACGCCGGAGGCCGCGGGTTCGAGTCCCGTCGCTCCCGTTAGACGTTTCCCCTGCACAGTCTGCGGTTTCGTGGCCGGGGGAACGGCGGACAGCCCCTGCTGCCGTGGCCCGCTAATGGCCTAAACGTCTGCGAGGCGCGGGACCGAAAAAGGTCCACTTCCATCGGCGGCTAGAGGTAACGTGCGGGCCGTCGCGGTATTGATGGGGTAAAGCCAACACAGGAGGACGCTATGTACATCGGCGGCGGAGTGCTGCTCATCATCGTCATCATCCTGTTGATCATCCTTCTGACCTGATGCCAGGCTCAAGTTGACTCGTTCGCCGGGGCTGGGATCACTGCGGCGATGTCGCCGCGCGCGGCGTCGATCACGTCGATCGCGCCGTGGATCTCGTCAAGCGTCAGGCTAGGTTCCGCGGGCGTCGCTCCCGGGTCCTCCGGCTCCGGTCCCGGGTCCTGCTCAGCTCAAGCGTGTGTCCGCTGCCGGTATCGCTGGCCCGCCGAAATGCGACAGAGTGTGCCGAGGCTAAGTATCAGTTGCTTTAACGCCACCGCAGCGATGTTTGCGGGCTGCCGCGGCGGGGGTAGTTCACCGCCAACGATGGATCGGTCCCCGACTGCCCAGATCCGTCACTTGGCACATCGCGGACCGGGCAAGTCCGAACCAGGAGGAGAGGGATGCAGCTTCCGCTGGCGGTAAGCATCGGCGACAGCCTGCAGGGTGCGTTTGACGCGTTCTTCGAGTTCGTTCCCAACCTGATTGCCTTCGTGGTGATCTTGGTGATCGGCTACTTCGTGGCCAAGATCGTCGCGGCGATCGCCCGCAAGGTATTGGAGAAGCTCGGGCTGGACAAGGCGCTACACGAAAGCGACGCGCGCCAGTATGTGGAGCGCGTCATGCCCGACGCGAGTCCCTCCAGCTGGATCGGCCGTCTGGTGTTCTGGTTGATATTCGTGTTCTTCTTCGTGGCGGCCGTGGGCGCGCTTCAGATTCCCGCGGTGACCACGTTCATGAACCAGGTCCTCGCGTACCTGCCGAACGTGATCGCGGCGATCGTGATCTTCGTGGCCGCTGCGGCGATTGCCGGAGCGGTGGCCGGAGGCGTCGCGAAGCTGATGGGAGATACCCCAACCGGGAAGGTTGTGGCCACGGCCGTTCCCGCCGCAGTCATGACGATCGCCTTCTTCATGATCCTCGAGCAGCTTCAGATCGCTCCCGAGATCGTGCGGATCGCCTTTGCGGCAACCATGTTCTCGCTGGGGCTCGGCCTCGCCCTAGCCTTCGGGCTCGGCGGCCGAAGCGTCGCGGAGCGCATGCTTGAAGACGCCTATCAGAAGGGCCGCGAGCAGAAGCAGCAGGTCAAGGAGGACGTCGAGAAGGCACGGGCTCGCGGCGAGGAAAGGGTCGAGGAGGGCAAGGAGAAGGTCGGGCCCGACCAGCCCGAGCCGCCACCGGGAGGGCCCGCGCCAGCTGGTCCCAGCGGGGCCTATCGCCAGCCGTAGGAGGGGCGAAATGGGCGAGTTCTCGAGCGCGTACGAGTGGGAGGGTCGTACCGTCGTCGACGCCGACGGTGAAAAGATCGGCAAGATCGAGGCCATCTACCTCGAGTACGACGGCCGCACGCCAGCGTGGGCGCTCGTAAACACCGGCCTGTTCGGATCGAAGTCCTCGTTCGTCCCGCTTGTGGACGCCGCACCGGTGCACGAGGACGTAGAGGTCTCAGTCAGCAAGGACCAGGTCGCGGATGCGCCGAGAGTGGACGCCGACGAGGCACTCTCGGCCGACGAGGAGGTTGAGCTCTATCGCCACTACGACATCGATTACACGGCGGTGCGCGATCGGCTCGGCGAGACCGCAGTGGACGTGATCCTCTCTCGGAGGTTGGCACGAGCACCGGGGTGATCGTCGCAACCGTCACGCGCGTCGCGACGAGCATCACGTCCTCGCCTCCTCGGCCTCGCGCGCATCGGCGAGAATCGCCTCCCACCTCGCCGCGCTCTCCCGAAGCTCGGCGACCGCCCCGGCCAGGGCGCGGTCGTTCTCGTCCCTCTTCGAGTTGCATGTCGTACGGAACATGTGTTCGCGGTAGATAGCGTGCCGGCCCGGATAGATGTGGGGGCGCGAGGGCGCCCGCCGACGATCCGCACCGACGGTCTAGTCGCGTGAGCTAACTCACACCCAGCGTGAGCAGCTCGGACTACACTGCCGCAGCAATGGACAAGGCGTGGGGAAGAATCGATGAGGCCCTGCGCCGCGAGGCAGCCAAGAGCAGGGCGAAGGTTGACGCCGTGCTTGGACCGCCACCGCGCCGCCCGCGCCCCGAGGAGCCGGACGAACGCCGTCGCAGTGGCCCGGTAGTGGCCCAGACGTCCCCGCCGCGCGACGCGCGGCGGCCCGATCCGGCGCCCCCGGAGGGCCCGCAACGCGCGTCCTAGAGCGGGATTCGTAGTCCTTCGTCCTCCCGCGGCGCCCCCGCCGACACGGTCTGTCACGCCGGAGGCCGCGGGTTCGAGTCCCGTCGCTCCCGTTTTCTGCTTCTCCTCCATCCGCCTCGGTTCGGGCAGTTCGGGCCGCCCTCATTTGCCCCGACTCGGGGCCCGAAGTTGACCACCGTCTTCGTGGCTCGCGGGGTACACCCGCGGTCAAGCTCGTTCGCCCGCCTGCTCCACGTCCGGAGGTCTGAATGATGGTTCCGTCACGGGTTAAGAAGAAGGCGCGAGGTTTCGCCAGCGTGATCCGGAGGCACCAGCCGGTACGGCATTAGCGGATCTGCCGCCCGCTGCTGCTCTGGGCGGGTCTCGCTCCCCGCAACGCGCAACGACGGTTTCGGAGAGGCGGAGTGGCCAGGGCCCTGACGGACGTCGCCAGGGCCCCGGCACGCGGGCTCGGTCTAGATCTAGACCGGCTCCCCCCAGCGGACGGTCAGGTGGTAGATGATCAGGACCGCGAGGATGATCACGATCAACGACCAGATCGGGAACGCGGTCACGATGCCGATCTGTGCGACGGCCGCGAGCGCCGCCAGGAAGACACCGGTCCAACGGGCCCACTCCTGCGCGGCGAACAGCCCGAAGCCCACCAGGACCTGAATCGCGCCGAGGATCAGCGCCGCCCACCCCCACGCCGTGAGATCGACGATGATCACGCCCTCGCCGCCGACGATCAGGTTCTCGTCCTCGAGGATCGCTCCGAGCCCCCAGAACAGGTTCAGGAAGCCGAGGACGACGAGGATCATCCCGGCGAACACGGCCCATCCGGTCGGGCCGCCGGCCCTCCTCCTCGTCGTATCAGGACTTGCCATAGGTACTCCTTTCGCTTCGTCGCTGGATGCAGGGGCGAACATCTCGCTTCTCACACCGCGAAGCTTCAGCGGGTTCTTCGGATTCGCACTCAGTAGTTCCCCGCAGGCGGCGCGCGCGATCGAGCCCCTTCGACCTCGTCCTCGACCCGCTACGTTGCGCGAAGCGAGCGAGGAGGCGAGATGGTGGACCAGGAGCAGGTCGACCTGAGCACGGTGAAGCAGGGCCAGCAGCGGACCTGGTCGGAGGGGGACTTCTCGGTCATCGCGACGGCTCAGCAGATCGTCGGCGAGAGCCTGTGCGAGACGGTCGACGTCTTCCCGGGCGACCGGGTGCTGGATGTGGCGTGCGGAAGCGGGAACACGGCGATCGCCGCGGCGCGTCGGTTCGCGGAGGTGACCGGAGTCGACTACGTCCCGGCGCTGCTCGATCGGACCCTGGAGCGAGCGGCGGCGGAGCGGCTCGAGATCAAGCTCGTGGAGGGAGACGCCGAGGCGCTGCCGTTCGGCGACGGCGTGTTCGACTGCGTGCTGTCCACGTTCGGGGCGATGTTCGCCCCCGACCAGGAGCGCGCCGCGGCCGAGCTGCTGCGGGTGTGCCGGCCCGGCGGACGGGTCGGTGGCGAACTGGACGCCGCAGAGCTTCGTCGGCAGGATGTTCCTGACGACGGCCTCGCACCTCATGTCCGATGGGCCGCCGCCCGGAGTAAAGCCCCCGCCGCTGTGGGGAACCGAGGAGCGGCTGCGGGAGCTGTTCGGGGACGGGATCATCGATCTCGTGGTGGAGCGTCGCGAGTGCGTGTTCCGCTATCGCTCCCCCGAGCCTTGGCTGGAGTTCTTTCGCGCGTGCTTCGGCCCCACCAAGGTGGCGTTCGAGTCGCTCGGGGACGAGGCCGACGCGTTCGCCGAGGAGCTGCTCGGGCTCGCGCGCTCGTTCAACAGGGGTGGGGAGCGCGCCATGATCGTCCCCGCGGAGTATGTCGAGGTACTCGCGACGCGGGCTTGACTGGTGCCCGATCCGTCCCTAGCGCAGCTTGCGATAGGTGAGGTCGAAGTCGGTCCTCCAGGTGGAGCCGTCCTCGGCGAGCTCCCAGCGGGCGGTGATCGTCCTGCCGCTATCGCCGAATGTGCCGGTGAAGCGCTGCGCGAACGGGTCGAGCGAGTCGCGCCACAGCCTCCACTCGCCGCCGGCCAGGGTCATCTCGTAGACCCTGTAGACCCCGCGCGAGTCGAAATAGTGCTGGCGGTAGGGCGCGCCCGTGTCGGCGAGCCCCTCCGCGACCGCCTCGGCGCTCGCGGGAGCGTCGCGTAACCCGATGATCGCGATCCCGTCGGGGGCTTCGGGCAGGTCCACCGTCCAACGCTGGATCAGAAACTTGCCTCCCTCGAGCCACTCGAATCTGACCCGGGCCTCCCCGGGCCACAGGGGTCCGTCGGGTGGGCCCGCCTCCATCCGCCACTCGCCGACGAGCGCGTCGAGCGGCTCGAGCGCGTGATCCCGAATGGTCTGCTCCATCGCTGCTCCTTTGGTCGCCCACCCGAATGACCGCCCGGGCGGGCACAATCAATCGGCCGCCCGCGGGTACTTGAAGGTCCTCGCCTGCCGGCGCTCCATCACGCCGTCGAGCGACAGGAACTCGGTCACACGACGATCCGTCCCATCCGTTCCTCCTCGGTCGACGGTGTGCGTCCCACCCCTGCCGGGAAGACTGAGTTTTGAGACTATCGGCGTACGCCACCGCCGGCGGCCCACCGCGCGGCGGTGCGGGCCGCCGTTAATTAGACTGAGCGCCCGTCCATGACGGAGAGAGCAGGGATGAGTTGGATGGCAGCGGGTAGAGGTCATCTCCTTGCGGCTGCGATCGGGGCGATGCTCGCGACCGCGGCGGTGGCCGCGTCGAGCGCGTCGGCGTCGATCGCCACCTGTCAGCCGTTCCTCGACGACGAGCCCTGCCTGCAGCCGTTCCCGAACAACCTCTTCACGAAGAAGGCCAACACCCCGACCGGTCGCCGGGTGAAGCTCCCCGCCGACGCGATGCCAGTCAACGCCGACGGCGTTCCCGTGAGCCCCGCCGAGTGGAACCGCAACGACGGCTTCAGCCCCGGCAGCATGATCACGGTCAAGGTGCCGGGGCTCGACGCCCCCGAGGCGCTCGCCAACACCAAGCCGGCCCCGCTCGCCAACCTGAAGCAGTACAAGCGGCCGGGCGCTCCGGTCATCGTCATCGACCAGAAGACCGGCAAGCGCCATCCGATCTGGGTCGAGCTGGACTCGAACGCGGACTCGGCCGAGAGCACCAACCTGCTGATCCACCCGGCGGTCAACTTCAAGCTCCGCCACCGGTACATCGTCGTGCTGCGCAACCTCGAGGACATGAACGGCGCCCGGATCGAGGCTCCGCGGTGGTTCGAGCTGCTGCGCGACGGCGGCAGCATCCCGAAGGAGCTGAAGGGTCAGCGCAAGCGTTACAAGGGCATCTTCCACGCCCTCAAGGCGGCCGGCATCAAGCGCAGCTCGAGCCTGTACGAGGCGTGGAACTTTACCGTCGCAAGCCGCATCGGCCTGACCTCGCGCCTGCTCGAGATCCGCGACGACGCCTTCGCACAGCTCGGCGACCGCAACCTCGGCGACGGCTCGGTGGAGGGATCGGCGCCGCGCTTCGACGTTACGAGCGTTGAAAACAACCCGCCGGTCAGCGACGAGGATCCGCGGCCCGACCCGCGTGCGCTGAGGATCGTGCGCGGCACGGTCGAGGTTCCCTGCTATCTGGTGGAGGACGGATGTCCGCCCGGCGCGGGCTTCAACTACGACTCGCTCAAGCGCGACGCGCTGCCCACCCAGATCCCTGGCAACGTCGCCGAGGCGCCCTTCGCGTGCGTGATCCCACGCGGCGCCGCCGAAACCCCGGCCCGGGCGTCCCTGTACGGGCACGGCCTGCTGGGATCCGCGAACGAGGCGATCAACGCGGGGAACATCCGCGACATGGCGGTGGAGCACAACTTCATCTTCTGCGGCACCGACTCGTGGGGCATGTCCTCCGAGGACGTCCCCTACGACATCACCGCGCTCCAGAACCTGAACAACTTCCCGCCGGTGATCGATCGCCTCCAGCAGGG
>DATHVJ010000080.1:0-4250 GCA_035461345.1 Solirubrobacterales bacterium
GGAAGTTGGTGAACGCGCCGTCGCCCTTGTCGACCGCGAGCCGCAGCATCTTGCCGCGCAGCGCGGCGACGACGATCGGGACCGGCTCGGCGGGCGGCTGCTCGAGCTTGAACCCGCCCCCCGCGGCCCGCTCTCCCGCGAGCACCTGGCGCAGGAAGTCGATCGTGTCCGACATCTTGGCGAGCGGGCGCTCGAGCGGTATCCGGTTCCAGCCCTCGACGATGCGATCGGAGGACACGCCGATCCCGAGCGCGAAGCGGCCTCCGCTCGCGTCGGCGAGGGCGGCGGCCTGCTGCGCCAGCAGCGCGGGCCCGCGCGTGAAGACGCCGGCGACGCCCGTTCCCAGACGCGCCCGGTCGGTCCACGCGGAGGCGAGCGCAAGCGGGGTGAAGCCGTCGGGCCCCTGCGTCTCGCCCGTCCACAGGTCTGTGTAGCCGGCCGCCTCGGCACGCCGCACGAGGTCCTCGTGCTGGGACAGGGGGAGCGTCGGGAGCGGGAGCGTCAGCCCCCAGCGAGGGTTCGGCATGGGCGGCGCGACCCTAGCAGCGTGCGTGGGCGTGGGATAAGCTCGCCGTAGATGGACTTCTCCCGGCTCGATCGGCGGAGGACGATCATCGGCGGGGTGGCGGGAGTGCTGCTCCTGGTCAGCATCCTCTTCCTGCCGTGGTTCTCGCTCACCGACGTTCCCGAGCGCGCCGAGCAGGGGGCGTGGCTGTGCGGCGAGGACGAGTTCAGCTGCACCGGCTTCGAGACGTTCCCGATCCTACGCTGGCTTCTGATCGCCTCGACCTTCGCGCCGCTGATCCTCGCGTGGGTGATCGTCCGCGGACACCAGCTGTCCTGGGCGCCGGGCGAGATGACGATGGTCGTCGGCTTCGCGGCGATGGTCCTGATCGCCTACAACGGGCTCATCGACCGCCCGTCGCCCGACGCCGGGCTCGAGTTCGGGATCGGGCTCGACTGGGGCTACTGGGTGGCGCTGCTTTCCGCGGCGACGATCGCCGGGGTTGCGTTCATGCGCTCGATCGCGGGCCAGACCCGCGAGCGCAAAGCACCCGGCACCGTCTAGGGGGATGATGAGCGCGAGGCTGTACCAAGGTGGGGGCGGGCGGGAAATTTGATCTTGGGCCGAGCGCGAACCCAATGATGTCCGTGATCTCGCACGAGGTCCGCTCGGGCGACAAGCCCGACCGCAACCTCGCCCTCGAGCTCGTCAGGGTGACCGAGGCCGCCGCGCTTGCGGCGGCGCGGTGGGTCGGCCGCGGGGAGAAGGAGTCCGCCGATCAGGCCGCGGTCGACGCGATGCGACTGATGCTCGACACGGTCCCGATGGACGGGCTGGTGGTGATCGGCGAGGGCGAGAAGGACGAGGCGCCGATGCTCTACAACGGCGAGCGGATCGGCGACGGCTCTCCGCCCGAGGTCGATATCGCGGTCGACCCGCTCGAGGGAACGCGGCTGACGGCCCAGGGGCAGCCCTCGGCGCTGTCGGTGATCGCCCTCGCCGAGCGCGGCACCATGTTCGACCCTGGCCCGTGCGTGTACATGGAGAAGATCGCCGGCGGGCCCGGGATCGCCGACTGCCTCAGCCTCGACGATCCGCTGACCGAGGTCATCGGCGGCGTCGCCGAGCGCAAGGGCACCGACCCCGGCGACGTGACGATCATCATGCTCGACCGGCCGCGCCACGAGGACACCGTCGAGGAGATCCGCGAGGCGGGCGCACGGATCCGACTCATCACCGACGGTGACGTCTCGGCGGCGCTCTTCGCGGTCACCGAGGGACGCGGCGTGGACCTGTTGTGGGGGATCGGTGGCACCCCCGAGGGCGTGCTGTCCGCGGCCGCGATCAAATGCCTCGGCGGGCGCATCCTCGGCCGGCTGTGGCCCCGCGACGATGGCGAGCGCAACGCCGCTGTGGACGCCGGCTACGACCTCGACAAGCTGCTCGAGGTCGACGACCTGGTGAGCGGCAACGAGGTCTTCTTCGCCGCCACCGGGGTCACCGACGGCGACCTGATCCAGGGCGTGCGCTACCTCGGCGACGGGCACGCGACGACCGAGTCCCTTGTCATGCGCTCCCGTTCGGGGACCGTGCGCGAGGTCCGCGCCCGCCACGATCGTCCGAAGCTGCGGGAGGTGACGGGCGGCCGTTACGGCTGAGCCGGGACCGGTCTCTGGTCCACCTCCGTCAACGCCCCCGTGTCGTGCAGCTCGTAGCGCAGCGCGTTGATCACCGCGCCGGCCAGCAGCGCGAGGCTGAGCAGGTAGAACCAGATCAGGGCGATGACGAGGAACCCGACCGCGCCGCCGAACTCGTTGATCCCGGAGACCTCGTTGAGGTAGATCGGGAAGACGAAGTTCGCGATCCCGGCGGTCATCGTGAGGAACAGCGCGCCCGGCCACACCCCGACCCACGGAATGTGGCCCTTCGGAACCAGCCAGTAGATCGCGCACGCGAGCAGGAAGGTGACCGCAAGCGCGACAGCGAGCAGGATCAGGTTCTCGAGGCCGCCGATGCCGGGGAGACCGAACGGCAGGTCCTCGGCGCTCGAGATCAGCAGTCCCTCGATCGTCGGGAGCGCGATCGTCGCCGCGAGGAACAGCACCGATACGACCAGCATCCCGATCGCCCATCGCTTCTGCTCCATCCACCCGCGACACTCGACGTGGTAGATGCGGCAGAAGGCAGTGTCCATCGCGCCCCAGAACGACGTCCCCACCCACAGTGCGCCGATCACGGCGGCGACACCGATCGTCGTCGAGCTGTCGCGGATCTGATCGAGGATCCGCTCCAGCGTCGCCTCCTCGGTGGCGGGGAACAGGCGCTGGAGGTCGAGCAGAATCGTGGTCTGTGTCTCGGGGCTCTCGAGCACCTGCCCGACCACGAACAGGATCAGGAGCGCGAACGGGAACAGCGCGAACAGCAGGTTGTACGCGACCATCCCCGCGAGGCCGGTCACATTCTCGCGATAGGCCCGGTCCCAGAACGCCCGCAGATACCGGCCCCACGATCCGTGTCGGCTCATCCGCCCGACCCGGTTCGGGCGTTGACTTCAAAAAATGAAGCGACTAACATCGGGCTAGCATTCGAACAGGCGTCTTGACCTGTCTCTCGCCGGGGTTCCCGGCCAGTTTGGACTCGCGGATCCGGTCGGTCCGCGTTTTTCGCGCTCAGCCGGGCGAAGGGGCGGTGACGCAGGCTCAAGGTATCGCGGGGCATGTACCGATAAGGCATAGAGGCGGAACGAGAGGAACGGACCAGGAAACCCGATGCTAGTTGGAGAGCTGCAGGAGCTGGAGGAGGTCAAGACCCTGCTGACCAAGGGCCAGCAGGTCGGTGTCCTCGCGTACGGCGAGGTCGCGTCGGCGCTGTCCGAGGTCGACATCGACGAGGGCGACATCGAGGAGCTGTACGGGCACTTCGAGCGCTCGGGGATCGAGCTGGTCGAGGACGTCGACCCGGCTCAGAGCGCCCAGCCCGAGGCCACCCCCGAGCCGACCGGCAAGCGCGGGCGACGCCGCAAGCAGGCGACCGCGCTCGACCTGAAGCCGGACATGACGACCGACTCGCTGCAGCTGTTCCTCAAGGACATCGGCAAGGTCCGCCTGCTGACCGCGCAGGAGGAGGTTGACTTGGCGAAGCGGATCGAGCGCGGCGACCTCGACGCGAAGCAGAAGATGGTCGAGTCGAACCTGCGGCTCGTCGTCTCCATCGCCAAGAACTACCGCAACCAGGGCCTGCCTTTCCTCGACCTGATCCAGGAGGGCACGCTCGGGCTCGTCCGCGCCGCCGAGAAGTTCGACTACCGCAAGGGCTTCAAGTTCTCCACCTATGCCACGTGGTGGATCCGTCAGGCGATCGCCCGCGCGCTGGCCGACAAGGCGCGCACGATCCGGATCCCGGTCCACGTTGTCGAGAAGCTGAACAAGATCGGGCGCGCCGAGCGCAAGCTGGTCACCGAGCTCGGCCGCGAGCCAACCCCGGAGGAGATCGCCGAGGTGACCGGGATCGAGCCCGACGAGGTCGACTCGATCAAGCGCTCCGCCCAGGCGCCGGTGTCGCTCGAGAAGCCGGTCGGCGACGAGGAGGAGTCCGAGTTCGGCCAGTTCATCGCCGACGAGAAGGCGGAGTCCCCTTACGAGCGCGCCGCCGACATCCTCACCAAGGAGGCCCTGCGCGAGGCGCTCGAGAACCTCTCCTACCGCGAGCGCCGCGTGCTCGAGCTGCGCTACGGGCTCGGCGGCGA
>DATHVJ010000081.1:0-32916 GCA_035461345.1 Solirubrobacterales bacterium
GGCCGTGGCGCCAGCCGTCGGGCCACAGCTCGAAGTGGAGCTGGCAGCCCTCGCCTCGCGCGTTGCCGCTGCGGCCCACCGCGCCGATGCGCTCGCCCGTCCGCACCCGGGCGCCGTCCTTGACGGTCGGCGGGCGGATCAGGTGCGAGTACATGTAGTCGCGGTCGGTCTGGCGGCCGTCGATCACGAGGTAGTGCCCGTACAGGGCGCCGCTGTAGCCGCGGAACTGGACCTTGCCGCCGCGCGCCGCCTCGAGCCGCGTGCCGCACCCCGCCCACACGTCCTGACCTTCGTGGGTGCGGCCCCCTGAGCGCGGGACCCCGAAGCGATCGCCGTAGCTGTGGGGCCCGCGAACGGGAAAGCGGTGGTCGCGGAAGCGGAACCGACCCGCAGCCGACCGGCCGCCCTCGTCCGCCCCGACGCGAAACCTGTAGCGCCCCTCGGGCGCGGCGGAACCCTTCTCGGTAAGCCCGTTCCAGGTGAGCGAGTGCCGCGCGAACGGCGCCCGGTCTCGCTCGATCCAGGATCGCACCACCTCGCCGCGTCGCACCAGCCTGACGCGGACGTCGAGCGGGCCGTAGGAGCGGAAGCGATAGCGCAGTCGGACCGGACGGCGATCGTCGAAGAACGCCGTCCGGGGTCGCGCCGAGGAACCGCGGAGACGGAAGCTCCCCGGCGCGGGCAACTCCTCGTCGGAGACGATCTCGAGACGCGGGCCGAGCGAGCCGCGCCCGCCATCGTCGACCACGCGGGGCCTGCCGCCGACGGCTCCTTCGGGCACGGTCACCTGGAGCGCGCGCCGGGAGACCGCGGTCGGCGTCGCGACGACGTCGTCGGGGACGCCGGGGAACAAGACCCCGGTCGCGCCGGCGAGCCGGCGGCCCGTGAAGCGCACGGTGGCGCCGATCGCCGCCTCGCGCGCGCCCGCGCACCGCTCGAGGCAGATGAGGCCGGACGGCTGCGGCGGCTTCGCCGCGGCGAGACCGACCGCGGGGGAGATCCACGCGGCCGCGATTGCGACCGCTCCCGCCCGGACGAGCCTCAGCCGCGTCCCCCGGTCAGCTCCACTTGTCCCACTTCTTGAGCTTCTTCGTCACCGAGCGCAGGTGATGGCCGCCCTCGTACCAGCCGGGCTCCGACCACAGCTCGAAGTGGAGGTGGCACCCGGAGGCGTTGCCGGTGTCTCCGTTGGTTCCGATCTGCTCGCCCGTCTTCACCCGCTCGCCCTCGCGCACGTCGGTCCGATTGAGGTGCATGTAGACGTAGTCGAGGTTCGACTTCTTGCCGTCGATTACGACGTACCTGCCGGCGGCGCTGTGGTAGGCCTTGACCTGCACCTTGCCGCCGCGTGCCGCCTCGATTGGGGCGCCGCACTTCGCGAACACGTCCTGGCCCTGATGGCTGTGTCCGGCACGGGGGGCGCCGACCCCGTCGCCGTACGTGTGCTTGGCGCGGATCGGGAACTTGTGGTCGTAGAGCCCGAAGCTGGTGCCGCTCACGTCCCTGAGCCGCTCGCCGACGCCGCCGATCCGGAACGCGTACTGGCCGCTCTTGACGGCCTTCTTGTCGTCGCCGAGCCCGTTCCATGTCAGCTTCTGCTCCGAGTTCGGCGGCGCGTCCTCCACCACCCAGCTCTTGACCGTGTCGCCGTCCTTCGCGCGTACTACGTCGACCCGGATGTCGGTCGGCCCGTTGCCGCTGAAGATGTAGGTGAGCGTCGGCTCGCCGGTGCCGTAGAAGAACGACTTGGCGGGGCTCACGGTCGCGTCGGCCAGCCGGAAGCTCCCCGGCTCGGGGAGGTCGGCCTCGTCGACGATCTTCAGCGCTTCGGGCGCCTTCGCCACCTGGCCGAACTCGTCGATCGCGCGCGGCTTGCCGTTCTTGGCGTCCTTGGGGACCTCGGCCTCGACCTTCTTCCCGGCCACCTTCGTCGGCTTCACCGACGTGTTGCCGTCCTCGGTCGGGAACCGCACCCTCTCGACATAGCGCAGCCTGCGGCCCTGGAGCTCGATCGTGGCGTCGGGCGCCGCCTCGCGCAGGCCCGCGCAACGGTCGACGCAGCTCACGCCCTTCACCTTCGGCGGCTTAGGCGCCGTGACGCCGCCGCCGCCGCTCGACGCGCCGGAGGCCAGGCTCCCGCCCGCAAGGGTCCCGCCTGCGGTCGTGAGTGCGAGTATGAGGATGAAGTTGCGGCCCCTCCGGGCCCGCGACTTCGAAGCCAAGCTCCGAACCTCTCTTTCTCAGGCCTACGGGGTTAGCTGTCGGGCTCGCGCTGAAAGAGCGGCGCTACAGACCCTCTTGGTCCGATTCGCCCCAGGACGTCCAGTCCCTTTGGTTCCCCCGCTCCCTCGCGGCTTGGCCACGAGGGATTAGGCAGGTCCTTATCGGCGCGGCAGTATATACATCGTCGCGGCGGAGTGCACATAACCCCTTTGTGAAACGCTCACAATCGGGGTTTCGCCGACGGCGTTGGGACGCCCCCTCGCGACTCGGCCAGCCGGCCGCGACAGCCGAGACGTGCGTAACGGAGCCGCGCTCGACTATCATCCGGCGTCGCCGCGCCGGCCCAGCGTGACCGCGCGGCTTTTCACCGTGAAGACCTTCGTAGCCACACCGGAGACCCGCGAGCGCGAGTGGTTCGTCGTCGACGCCGAGGGCAAGACGCTGGGCCGGCTGGCGACCAGGGTCGCGGACACGCTGCGCGGCAAGCACAAGCCGGAGTACACGCCGCACGTCGATACCGGCGACTTCGTCGTCGTCGTCAACGCGGAGAAGGTGCGGGTGACCGGCGACAAGCGCGCCGCGAAGCTCTACCACCGGCACAGCGGATACCCGGGCGGGCTGCGGTCGCGGACGCTCGGCGAGATGCTCGAGCGCCGCCCCGAGGAGGTGATCCGGCTCGCCGTCCGCGGGATGCTGCCGCGCAACAGGCTGGGTCGCAAGCAGCTCACGAAGCTCAAGGTGTACGCCGGGCCCGACCATCCCCACGCGGCGCAGCAGCCGAAGCCGCTCGACGAGGACGACTGATGGCGGACGAAGAGCGACAGGACGAGCAGCAGGAAGAGACTCCGGCCGAGGAGCAGCCATCGGGTGATGCCCCGGCCGAGCAAGCCGACCACCCGGCCGAGCCGGACGCGGTAGCGAGCGAGGCAGAACACGGCGGCGACCTCGCAAGCGAGGCCGCCGGTGGTGGCGGGTCCGAGCGAGCGGGAGCGGAGGATCCGGCCGGAAGTGATGAGCCCCCGGCCAAGGAGGTGAAGACGGACACGGACGCTCCTCCGGGCGCCGAGCTCGAGCCGATCGCGATCGAGTCCGAGCGACCGCTGAGCGCGGAGGAGCGTGCCCGTCAGGAGGCGGAGGCCGAGGAGCGCGCACAGCGCGAGGCCGAGGCGACCGAGGAGGGCGGCGAGGAGGAGGCGCCGCAGCGCGAGCCCACAGTCGCGCTCGAGGGCGACGTTCGCGTGCGGGCGACCGGCAAGCGCAAGAGCTCGATCGCGAGGGTGATGCTCGTCCCGGGCAGCGGCCGCTTCGTCGTCAACCGCCGCGAGCTCGACGAGTACTTCCCGCGCCCCGCTCACCAGACGATGGCCCGCCAGCCGCTCGTGACCTTGGGCTACGAGGGGAACCTCGACGTCCAGGTCCGCGTACACGGCGGCGGCGTGTCCGGCCAGGCGGGCGCCGTGCGGCACGGAGTCGCCCGCGCACTGTGCGAGATCGACCCGGAGCTGCGCGGCGAGCTGAAGCGGCGCGGGCTGCTGACACGCGACGCGCGGCGCAAGGAGCGCCGCAAGGCGGGACTCAAGAAGGCGCGCAAGCGTCCCCAGTTCTCGAAGCGCTGAGGCGGCTTCCGCCGGCTCAGCTTTCCCCAATGGACTCGGGTTCCGTGACCGCGACCCGCAAGCTGTTCGGCACCGACGGCGTCCGCGGCAGGGTCGGGGAGCGACTCGATCCCGAGCTGGCCGTCGCCATCGGCCGCGCCGCCACCGCGGAGGCACGCGGCGATCGCCCCCAGGTGGCGATCGTCCGCGACACCCGCGAGTCCGGCCCGATGCTCGAAGCGGCGCTCGCGGCGGGGATCGCCGCTGCAGGCGGCGACGCCTACCTGGGCGGCGTGCTTCCGACCCCCGCGGCATCGATCCTCGTGCGGCGCCACCGGCTCGACCTGGCCGCGGTCGTCTCGGCGTCCCACAATCCGTGGCATGACAACGGGATCAAGTTCTTTGGCCCCAACGGCGTCAAGCTCGGCGATGAGGTCGAGGCCAGGATCGAGGAGCGGATCGCCGCCGGCGAACGACGGACGTCCGACGTCGTCGGCCGTATCCGCACCCTCGAGGGTGCGTTCGACGACTACCTGCGGGAGCTGACCTCCCGCTTTCGGCTCGGCCTCGGCGGCCGCAAGGTCGTGCTCGACTGCGCGAACGGCGCTACGTCGCGTGCCGCGCCGATGGTCTTCGAGCGTCTCGGCGCCAGCGTCGAGACGGTGGCGGCCGATCCCGACGGGCGCAACATCAACGACGAGTGCGGGGCGACCCATCCCCAGGCGCTCGCGGAGCGGGTCGAGGCAGCCGGCGCCGACATCGGCTACGCGTTCGACGGCGACGGCGACCGGGTACTGGCGGTGGACCGCACGGGACGGGTGCGCGACGGCGACGAGATGATCGCCCTCGCGGCCGCCCATCTCCGAGACCGCGACGCGCTGCCCGGTGGGGTCGCGGTCACCGTGATGACCAACTACGGCTTTCACACCGCGATGGCCGACGCCGGGATCGAGGTGGCGACGACGAAGGTCGGCGACCGATACGTCATCGAGGAGCTGCTTGCCCGCGAGTGGGAGCTGGGCGGAGAGCAGTCCGGCCACGTGATCTGGATGGAGTTCGCGCCGACGGGCGACGGGATCGCCGCCGCGCTGCTCCTGGAGACGGCGCTGGCCGGGCGTGACCTCGCCGACGCGGTGCCGTTCGAGCGCCTTCCGCAGAGGCTCGTCAACGTGACGCTCGAGGACCGCGACGCGCTCGAGGGCGCGACCGAGCTCTGGGTCGCGGTCGAGCGCGAGGGCGTGGCGCTCGAGGGCCGCGGCCGGGTGCTGGTGCGCCCCTCCGGGACCGAGCCGGTGGTGCGATTGATGGTCGAGGCGCCGGACGAGGAGGAATGCGAGGCGGTGCTCGGGCGGCTGACCGAGGTCGCCGAGCGCGAGCTGGGCTGAGCGCGCGAGAGCCTCCGCGTCGGACGCGCGGGCTGGTGGCCGACGCGGTGCGCTCCGCTCTATCCTTTCTCGCCTTCCATGTGCGGCATCGTGGGATACGTGGGAGGGCGCCCCTGCCGCGATCTGCTGATCGCGGGTTTGGAGAAGCTCGAGTACCGCGGCTACGACTCCGCCGGGATCTCGCTGATCGTCGACGGCCGCATCGAGTCGGTGCGGGCGGTGGGAAACCTCGCCAACCTGAGGGCGGCGGTCAGCCAGCCGAACGGCAACGGCGCCGTCGCGGTCGCCGAGGCGCCGTCGACCGTGGGGCTCGCCCACACGCGGTGGGCGACCCACGGCCGAGTCACCGAGCAGAACGCCCACCCTCACGGCGACTGCGAGGACAGGATCCACATCGTCCTCAACGGGATCGTCGAGAACCACGCCGAGCTCCACCGCGAGCTCGAGGCCGAGGGGCACCGCTTCAGCTCCGAGACCGACGCCGAGATCGTCGCCCACCTGATCGAACGTCATGACGAGGGCGATCTGACCGAGGCCGTGCGGCGCGCGTTCAACGAGCTGCGGGGCCACTATGCCTTCGTCGCAATGCACTCCGACCACCCCGGCGTGATCGTCGGCGCGCGGCGCGAGTGCCCGCTGATCGTCGGGCTGGGTGAGGGCGAGACGTTCGTCGCCTCCGCGATTCCCGCCTTCCTCGCCGAGACGCGCAAGGTCACCCTGATCGAGAACGGTGAGATCGTCACCCTCGACTCCGACGGCGTGGCGATCAGCGACTCGGAGGGCAGGCCGGTCGTGCGCGAGACCGAGGAGGTCACGTGGGACGAGGACGCCGCGGAGAAGGCAGGGTTCCCGACCTTCATGCTGAAGGAGATCCACGAGCAGCCCGACGCCGTGGCCGAGACGATCGCCGATCGCGTACACGACGACGATCGCGTCGACCTCGACGAGCTCCAGCTCGACCTCGACTTCGTCTCCAAGCTGCGCCGGATCGTGATCGTGGCCTGCGGGACCTCGTACCACGCGGGCCTCGTGGGCCGCTACGCGATCGAGCAGTGGGCGCGGATCCCGGTCGAGATGGACATCGCGTCCGAGTACCGCTACCGCGACCCGGTCGTCGGCCCTGATGACCTCGTGATTGGGATCACCCAGTCCGGTGAGACCGCCGACACGCTCGCGGCGATGCGGCTCGCGCGCGAGCGCGGGGCGACGGTGCTGGGCGTGACCAACATCATGGGCAGCCAGGTGACGCGGGACTCCGACACGGTCCTGTACACGCGGGCCGGGCTCGAGATCGGCGTCGCGGCGACGAAGACGTTCGTCAGCCAGGTCGCGGCGATGTACCTGTTCGGTTTGTGGCTCGCCGATGTCCGCGGGAGCCTCGAGCGCGCCGACATCGCACGGCTGGTGGGTGAGCTGAAGACGCTGCCATCGAAGATCGACGAGGTGCTCGACGCGGGCGACGAGCGCGTCCGGGCGATCGCCCGCAGCCACTACGAGCAGCGCTTCTTCCTCTATCTGGGCCGCAACATCGGCCTTCCCGTCTGCCTCGAGGCGGCGCTGAAGCTGAAGGAGATCTCCTACATCCCGACCGACGCGTACGCGGCCGGGGAGATGAAGCACGGCCCGATTGCGCTGCTCGACGAGTCGACGCCTGTGATCTGCGTGGTCACCGACAGCCCGGTGATGGAGAAGATGCTGTCCAACGTGGCCGAGGTCCGCGCCCGCGGGGCCGACGTGATCGCCGTCGCCACGGAGGGCGCCGAGGCCACCGTCTCCGAGGTCGCCGACCAGACGATCGTCGTCCCCCGCACCGACTGGGTGATGCAGCCGATCGTCGCGATCGTGCCGCTGCAGCTGCTCGCGTACCACATCGCCCGGCTCAACGGGCTCAACGTCGACCAACCGCGAAACCTCGCCAAGACGGTGACTGTCGAGTGACGCGGACGGTGGCTGCGGGCGGCGCGGCGCTCGCGCTCGCCCTCGGGACGGCGGCATGCGGCGGCGACGACGGCCGGGCCGAGGTCCCGGCGTCGGCATCGCTTGCCCCGGCCGACTCGCCGGTCTTCGCCGAGGCGACGGTGCGGCCCGAGGGCGACCAGGCGGAGGCCGCCGACTCGGCGCTGTCGAAGCTGCTCAACACCGACGACCCGGGCGCGTTCCTGGTCGAGCAACTCGACAACGCGCTTCAGGAGGACGAGTCGGGGATCGCGTACTCAGAGGACGTCGAGCCGTGGCTGGGCGAGAACGCCGGCCTGTTCTTCACCACGTTCGCCGACGAGCCGGACGGCGCTGCCGTGCTCGAGGTGACCGATCAGGGCGCCGCGGAGGCGGCCGTGGACAAGATCGAGCGCTCGGAGGGATCGCCCGGGACCGACGAGTTCTACGAGGGCGTCGAGTACACGCGCTACGAGGAGGACAGCGCGGTCGGGTTCGTGGACTCGTTCCTCGTCGCGGGTACCGAGGCCGGCTTCCGGGCATCGGTCGATGCCTCCGGCGGCGAGGCTCTGGCCGACGATGACGCCTACACGGAGGAGCTCGGCACCGCGCCGGACGACACCCTCGCGACGCTGTACGCGAACGTTCCCGCCGTCCTCGACCGGCTGGTCGAGGACGGCGAGATCAGCGAGCGCCAGCGGCAGGAGACGGAGGAACGGGTCGGGGCCCCGGTCCAGGGCCCCGCGCTGGCGACGCTGACCGCCGCCGAGGATGATGTCGCGGTCCAGGTCGCCGCGGCAGCCGGCGACACCCCGGAGCCCGAGGAGTCGCCGCTGCTGCGGGAGCTGCCGGCTGACTCGTGGCTCGCGTTCGGCGTCGACGACCTCGGCGAGCATCTGAGTGACAGCTTCGAGAGCCTGGAGCTCTCCGGCGGCGCGACACGGTTCGACCTCGACGAGGCGACGGAGGAGCTGCTCGGCCTCAGGCTCTCCGAGCTGACGAGCTGGATCGGCGACGTCGGCGGATACGCATCCGGCACCTCGATCTTCGGGCTCGGGACCGCGCTCGAGCTCGAGACGACCGACGAGGAGTCCTCGGCCGCGACGCTCGACAGCCTGCGGCGGTCGCTGTCACGCATCCGCTCGCTGCGGATCGAGCCGCTCGACGGGGATTCCGGGTTCACGGTCAGCCCCTCGGACGCTCCGGTTCAGATCGCGGTCGTCCAGCGCGAGGGGCGCGTCGTCGCGGGGCTCGGCGAGAAGTCGATCGACGCCGTGCTGGAGCCGGACGAGACCCTGGACGGCTCGGACGCGTTCGGATCGGCCACGAACGCGCTCGGCGACGACTTCGCCGCGAGCTTCTTCCTCGACTTCGAGCCGATGCTCGAACTGTTCGAGAGCACCGGCGCCAACGACGATCCCGGCTTCCAGTCCGCGAAGCCCTACCTCGACCCCCTGGACTACGTGGTCACCGGCCAAGGGCGCGAGGACGACCAGAGCGTGATGCGGCTCGTCCTCGGCCTCCGGTAGCCGGGCCCGATGACCGCGGGAGTCGGCATCGACCTGCTCGAGGTCGGCCGCATGGAGCGCGCCTTGGAGCGCCATCCGCGGCTCGCGGACCGCGTGTTCACGGCGGACGAGCTCTCCTACGCCCGCGCTCGAGGGCGGCCCGGCCGCCACCTCGCTGCTCGCTTCGCGGCTAAGGAGGCCGCGGTCAAGGCCCTCGGGCTGAGCAGCTTCGGGCTGCGTGAGATCGAGGTGGTGGCGGGCGAGCCGCCGACGCTGCGGCTCAGCGGGCGGGCCGCCGACGCCGCCCGCGAGCGCCGCGTCGCCCTGCGCGTGTCGCTGACCCATTCGCACGAGATGGCGGCTGCCGTCGTTGTGGCTGACACCGCGTAACGGCGGCCGCTCACCGCGCCGGTAGGCTGGCCGGCGATGGCATTGGAGCCGTGGCTGGAAGGCGTGTACGACGCTGACGGGATGCGCGCCTGCGATCGCTGGGCGATCGACGAGCGGGGCGTTCCGTCGCTCGAGTTGATGGAAGCTGCCGGGGCGGCGACCGCCCGCGCCGCCGAGGATGTGGCGCGGGCGGGGCCCGTGCGCGTCGTGTGCGGGAAGGGCAACAACGCCGGCGACGGGCTGGTCGCGGCGCGGGTGCTGGCACAGGCCGGGCACGAGGTCGAGGTCCTGTTCCTATGGCCGGCTGCAGAGCTGTCGCCGGACGCGGCCGCCAACCGGGACCGGTACGACGGCGCCGCGCGCGAAGTCGGTGCGGACGAGTTGTCCGACGCGCTCGCGGCGTCCGGCGTGGTGATCGACGCGATCTTCGGCACCGGATTCAGCGGCGCGCCGCGGGCGCCCGCCGACGCCGCGATCGAGGCGATCGGCGCCTGCGGCGCCGCGGTCGTCGCCGCCGACATCGCCTCGGGCGTCGACGCGTCGACGGGCGAGGTCGAGGGGGTCGCGGTGCGGGCCGACGTGACGGTCAGCTTCCACGCCGCCAAGCTCGGCCACTGGATCGCCCCCGGCAAGTGGCACTCGGGCGACATCCGGGTGGCGGAGATTGGGATTCCCGCCGGCGCGCCGTCGGAGCCGGCGGCGGGGCTGATTCGCCCCGGCGTCCTGTCGCTCGCGCCGCCGCGCGGCCGCGAGTCGACGAAGTTCAGCTCCGGGCAGGTCGTGGTCGTCGGCGGCTCCCGGGGGCTCACCGGCGCGGTGTGCATGGCCTCGGAGGCGGCGATCCGCGCCGGCGCCGGGTACGCGACGGTCGCCGTCCCGCGTGGGCTCGAGGACATCTTCGAGGTCAAGCTGACCGAGGTGATGTCGCGCGGCTGCCCGGGGCCGGAGGGCAGCCTCGGCCCCGAGGCGGCCGACGAGATCCTCGAGCTCGTCGAGCGTGCCGCCGCGGTGGCGCTCGGGCCGGGGCTCGGCCGGACCGACGGCGCGTTCGAGCTCGCCCGGTCGCTGTCGGGGGCGATCGAGGCGCCGCTGGTGATCGACGCCGACGGCCTCAACGCCCACGCGGGGCGCCTGGACGCGCTCGCCCGGCGTGACGCTCCCACGATCCTCACCCCGCACGCGGGCGAGCTGGCGCGCCTCCTCGACAGCGACTCCGACCACGTCGCCGCCCACCGTCTGCGCTGCGCGCAGGAGGCTTCCAGGCAGAGCGGCGCGATCGTGGTCCTCAAGGGCGACGACACGCTCGTCGTCGACGGCGACCGAGTGGCGATCGACCGCGTCGACAGCCCGGCGCTGGCGACGGCGGGGACCGGCGACGTGCTGACCGGCGTCGTGTCGGCGATGCTAGCCCGCGGGGTCGAGCCGTTCGCTGCCGCGTGCGCGGGCGTGCTCGCGCACGCCCGCGCGGGACGCGTCGCGGCCGACCGGGTCGGCGCCGAGTCGGTGATCGCGACCGACGTGATCGCATCGGTGCCGGCGGGGCTCACTGTCTGACCGATGGCCCGGGACGGGGTCCAGCGGGCGCTGGCGCGCGTCGATCTCGGCGCCGTGGAGCGCAACTGCGCGCGCCTGCGACGAGAGCTGCACTCCGGCGCGCGGCTGTGCGCGGTGGTGAAGGCCGACGGCTACGGCCACGGGGCGGTGGAGTGCGCGCGGGCGACCCTGGACGGCGGCGCGACCTGGCTCGCGGTCGCGGCGGCGAGCGAGGCGGCCGAGCTGAGGGCCGAGCTTCCCGACACCCCGATCCTGACGATGGGCGCGCTGACCCCCCAGGAGCTCGAGCTCGCGCTCGAGGCGCGCTCGGAAGTCGCCGTGTGGCGCCCCGATTTCCTGCGCCTCGTCGCCGAGCGCGCGTCCGGGCGCGGCATGAAGGCCCGGGTCCACGTCAAGTACGACACCGGAATGGGGAGGCTGGGGGAGAGAGACCCCGATGCGGTCAGGCGGCTGGTGGGCGACGCGGCGGACGACGAGCGCATCGAGCTGGCCGGCCTGTGGACACACTTCGCGACCGCGGACGATCCCGAGTCCGAGTTCTTCGGCGAGCAGCTCGTGCGCTTCCAGGAGCTCGCCGAGCCGCTGAAGCGCGATCACCCCGGAATGCTCGTGCACGCGGCGAACAGCGCCGCGACCCTGCGCGATCGCACCTCCCACTTCGACATGGTCAGGTGCGGGATCGCGGTCTACGGCCTCGACCCGTTCGGGATCGGCCCCGAGGAGCGCGAGCTGGACTCTGCGCTCGAGCTGCGCTCGTACGTCGCCGACGTCAAGCGCTTCGAGCGCGATTCGAGCGCCGGCTACGGTCGCACCTGGACCGCGCCGGCCGACACCTGGGTCGGGGTCCTCCCGATCGGGTACGGCGACGGCGTGCGTCGGGCGCTGAGCAACAACGCGGACGTGCTCGTCGGGGGGCGGCGATACCCGCTCGTGGGGACGGTGTCGATGGACAACGTCACGGTCGACCTCGGCCCCGACACCGACGTCGAGCCCGGGGCCCCCGCGATCCTGATCGGCGCCCAGGGGGAGGAGCGCATCCTCGCCGAGCGGATCGCGCGCGACATCGGGACGATCAACTACGAGATCACGTGCGGGATCTCGTCGCGTGTTCCGCGCGCGTACGACCGATGACGGCGCCGGCCCTCGACCGGGCGCTCGCAGCATCCCCCGCGGTCCGCGCGGCGCGCACCGCGCTCGGGGATCGCTCGGCGTGGATCGTCGGCGGTGCGATCCGCGACGCGCTCGCGGGCCGCGAGGTGACCGACGTCGACCTCGCGCTGGACGGCGACCCCGAGGCGGCCGCCCGCGCGATCGCCTCCGCCGCCGACGGGCACCCGTTCGAGCTGTCGGGCGAGTTCGCGCTCTGGCGGGTGCAGGCTCGAGCCGAGCCGTGGCATCTCGACGTCGCCGCGCTGCGCGGCGGCTCGATCGACGCCGATCTCGCCGCGCGCGACTTCACCGTCGACGCGATCGCCACCCCGCTCGCGGGCGGGCTGCCGCTCGATCCCTACGACGGCGCCGGTGACCTCGAGCGCGGCGTGCTGCGCGCCGTCGGCGAGCGCTCGTTCACCGACGATCCGCTGCGGATCCTGCGAGCCGCGCGGATAGCCGCGACGCTCGAGCTGAGCGTCGATCCCGGCACGCTGGCCCTGGCCCGCGCCGAGGCGGCCCGCGCCGCGGACCCGGCGGGCGAGCGCCAGCTCGGCGAGCTGCGGGGGATCGTCGCGGGTCCGCACCCCGTTCGCGGGATCGCGCTCATGGACGAGCTCGGCGCGACCCCGGTCGTGCTGCCCGAGCTCGAGGCGTTGCGGGGAGTCGAGCAGAACCCCTACCACCACCTCGACGCGCACGGTCACACGATCGAGGTGCTGGCGCGGGTGGTGGAGCTCGAGACCGACCCGTCGGCGGCGCTCGGCGAGCTGTCCTCCGACGTCGAGGCCCTGCTCGCGGAACCGCTCGCGGACGAGCTCAACCGCGCCGGCGGGCTCCGGTTCGCGGCGCTGTTCCACGACCTCGGCAAGCCGGCCACGCGGACCGTCGGCGAGGGAGGTCGCGTGCTGTTCATCGGCCACGACGAGGAGGGCGTGCGGATCGTCGCCGACATCTGCGCCCGGCTGCGCGCCAGCCGGCGGCTGACCTCCTACCTGCAGTCGCTGACCCGCAACCACCTCCGCCTCGGCTTCCTCGTCCACGAGCGCCCCCTAGCGCGCCGCCGCGTGTACGAGTACCTCAGGGCGACCGAGCCGGAGACCGTCGACGTGACGCTGCTGACGGTCGCCGACCGCCTCGCCACCAAGGGCCCGCGGACCCGGTCGAAGGCGATCGAGTCCCATCTCGAGCTGGCGCGGGAGATGATCGCCGAGGGGCTCGAGTGGCGACGCTCCGGTCCTCCGACCGCGCCGATCCGCGGCGACGAGCTGGCGGCCGAGCTCGGGATCGAGCCCGGTCCGGAGCTGGGGCGGCTGCTGGGCGAGATCGAGGCGGCGCGGTTCGCGGGCGAGGCCACCTCGCGCGACGACGCCATCGCGCTCGCCCGGCGCCTTCGCTCCGACGTCCAATAGGCTCTCGCGGCGTGGAGTCGAGCGGCGGCGATTGCATCTTCTGCGGCATCGTCGCGGGCGATCTGCCCGCGCAGATCGTCGATTCAGACGAGCACACGGTCGCGTTCATGGACATCAACCCGGCGACGCCGGGCCACGCGCTCGTGATCCCGAGGCGACACTCCGCCGACCTCCTCGACGTGCCCGAGGACGACCTGCTGCACACGATGGCGGCGGCGCGGCGGCTCACCGCGAGGATGGAGGAGATGCTCGACCCCGACGGCTTCAACCTCCTCAACGCCCGCGGCGAGGCGGCGTGGCAGACCGTCTTCCACTACCACCTCCACGTGATCCCGCGCTACCACGACGACCCGCTGAAGCTGCCCTGGATCCCGCGCGGGGCGGAGGCGGACGAGATCGCCGCGATCGCCGACAGGATTCGGGGCGATGGCTGATCCCCCCGTGAGGCTGGAGCGCGACCGCAACGTCGCGGTGATGGTGCTCGACAACCCGCCGCTGAACCTGTTCGGCGCCGACGCCTGGCAGGCGCTGGTCGACTGCGTCGACGAGATCGAGTCCTCGGACGCGAGGGCGATGGTGTGGCGCGCGGAGGGCGACGTCTTCACCGGCGGCGCCGACGTGAACGACTTCAAGCGCGCCGTCGACGAGGGGACGGCGGCCGACTCGTTCGGGACCCTGATAGCGACGGCCCGGCGCATCGAGGAGCTCGAGATCCCCACCCTGGCGCTAGTTCACGGGCTGTGCCTGACAGCGGGCCTGGAGGTGGCGCTCGCCTGCGACATGATCTGGGCGACGGAGTCGGCCCGGTTCGGCCTCGTCGAGGCGGTCGTCGGCCTCACGCCCGGGGCAGGCGGCACCCAGCGGATGGCCGAGCGCGCCGGGCCGGCGCGGGCGGCGGAGTTCGTGATGTCAGCGGGCCTCTACGACGCCGCCACCCTGGAGCGCTGGAACGTCGTCAGCCGGGTGGTGGGTGACGACGACCTGCTCGAGAAGGGGATGAGATTCGCGCACCGGCTCGCCGACGGCCCGACGGTCGCCCACGCCGCGACGAAGCGCATCATCCGCGCCTATCGAGCCGGCGGCGTCGACGAGGCCGACCGCGTCACCCCGGACCAGTTCGCGGAGCTGTTCGCGTCCGAGGACCTAAAGAACGCGGTCGAGTCATTCCTGACCGAGGGGCCGGGCAAGGCGAAGTTCGAGGGCCGCTGATCCAGGTGACCTCGCCGTCGTATCCGACTACGGTCGGAGTCCGGACGGCGACTACGACGCATCGCGACGGCAGGTCGGCGACGCGCTTTCGGGCGCGTCGCACCTCGCCATCCGCTAACTGAGCCCGGCCCGCAAGCGGCGCTGCGGCGCACGTCGGAGCCGTTGCTACCCTGCCCGCCGATGGCGAAGGAAGAGAAGATCGAGATGGAGGGCGAGGTCACCGAGGCCCTGCCGAACACGATGTTCAAGGTCAAGCTCGACAACGACCACGAGGTCCTCGGTCACATCTCGGGCAAGATGCGCCGCCACTACATCCGCATCCTCCCCGGGGACCGGGTGAAGATCGAGCTGTCGCCCTACGACCTCGATCGGGGACGCATCACCTACCGGTACAAGTAGCTGCTCGGCGCCGCCCGGTCGGGGTCCGTCATCTCGACCAGCAGGCTCGACCACGCGAAGTCCCGCGCGGCGCGGCCGCGGCCGTCGAACGGGTCGTAGTACTCCCACAGCCCCTCCCTCAGCGCGGTCCGCGCGATCGCCCCGGCGAGCGTTTCCGCGTGCTCCGCGTACCCGAGGCGGCGCAGCCCGATCCAAACGAGCCACGCCGCGTTGACCCACGTCGCGCCGCGCCAGTAGCGGCGCACGAGCCCGCGGCGGCCGCTTCCGGGGTCGAACGCCGGCTCCGTCGCCGCCACCGACGGTGGCGGCACGGGGAGCCAGAAGCGGCGCCGGTCGAGCAGATGCTCCTCGACCAGCCGCCTCCCGATCTCCTCGGGCAGGTCGGGCAGCGCGAGCGGCGCAAGCGCCGCCCACGTCTCGACCGTGGGACGGAGTCCGGACGGCAACGCCTCGTCGCGGAACAGCCCCCGTCGCTCGTCGTACAGCCGCGCGACGATCGCGGACGTGACCGACGGCCGTCCCGCCGCGAGCAGCGACAGGCACCACAGCACGTTGACGACGACCTCGCACAGCGCCGGTCCGCCCGCGCCGAGGATCGCCCGCGCGTCCCATCCCAGCTTGCGGTTGCGGCGCACGAGCAGCGGGAAGCCGACCCGCGCGTGCGCCCGCCGGCCCCACACGGCGTCGAACTTCGGCGACGAGTCGAGGCCTGACTCGTCCGGCTGCACGATCCACAGCAGACGGTCGCCGTCGAGGTCGCGGTTCGCGGCAAGCCAGTCGAGGTGGGCGCCGATCCGCGGCTCGTCAGCCGGGTCTCCGACGGCGATCCGCCACGCCCACGCGAGCAGCGGCGGCTGGATCGTTTCCGTGCTCGGCGACGACCGCGAGCGCACGTTGTAGAACGCGCGCCGCGTCCACGACACTGGCCGGTGCCAGAAGATCGTGTGCCCGACGAAGCCGTCGGTGCGGCTGCCGCGCAAGAGCGTCTCGAGCTCGGCGCGGGAGCGGTCGGGAGCAAAGCGCCGCCACACGATCGCGGCGAAGCACGAGTCCCAGTACCACTGCCACGGGTAGCGGCCGGGGCTGGGTCGCGTGTACGAGAACGGGACGCCCTCGCGCTCGCCGACCGTCCAGTTGGAGCGCAGCACCCGCTCGCACAGGCGGGTGACCGCGGCCGGGTCGCTCAATCGGCTGTGCGGCGCATTCCGCGCAGAGCAAGCGCGAGCAGCAGCGCGGCGAGGCCGGCGAGCGCCAGCAGCCCCGGCCATGTCTCGCTCCAGGTGACGCTGCCGACGAATCCCTGCCGCGCGGCGTCGACGATCTGGGTGACCGGGTTGTAGCGAGCGACCTCCTGCAGCCACCCGGTAAGCAGCTCGAGCGGCGCGTACGCGGTCGTGGTCAGGATCACCAGCAGCATCCCCGCCTGCATGAGCGGCGACGCCGACTGGGTCTTGAACTTGAGCGCTACCGTCGTCCCCCAGGCCGCGGCGACTATCGCCATCCCCATCGTGATCAGCAGCGCGATCGCCAGCCCGCCGGGCCCCGGCCAGTGCACCCCGAGCGAGAAGCCGACGATCAGCAGCACGGTGGCCGGAATCAGAGAGCGGAGGCTGGCCGAGGCGACCAGCCCGGCGAGCAGCACCGGACGGGGGGAAGGGGACGCGAGCAGGCGGTCGAACCATCCCTGCTCGATGTCGCGGGCGAGGTTGACTCCCGCCGCGGCGCCCGTGAAGCCGGCGCCCTGCATCAGGCTGACCGGGATAAGGAAGCTCTGGTAGCTGTCGCTCGTGAACCCAGGCAGCAGGGTGAGGTTGCCGAACACCGCGGTCAGCCCGAGGAAGAAGATCGTCGGCGCAAGCACACCCGGGATCGCCGCCCCGGGGACGCGGAGGATCTCGTTCAGAGCCCGGCGCATCAGCGCCCGGATCGTCGCCATGTCGGCGGCGAGGCTCATCCGCCCCGCCGCAGCCGGCCCCGCATCGCGGCGGCGCTCATCCCGAGGCCGGCCGCGCCGAGCAGCGCGAGCGCGGCGATGCCCTCGGCGAACTGGGTGCCGGAGAAGGTCGAGATCACGAGATCGCGGACCCCGTCGACGACGAAGCTGAGCGGGTTCCACGCGGCGACCGAGCGCGCCGGCTCGAGCAGCAGGTTCTCGGGGAAGAAGGCCGTCGACAGGAACAGGATCACGAACACGAGCGGGAACAGGCCCTGGACGACCGAGGCGCTGCCACTCCGCAGCGCGATCGCGGCGCCGATCGACCCGAACGCGATCGCGCACAGGGTCACCAGCAGGACGATCAGCAGCGCGCCCGCCACGCCCCCCTCGATGTGGGCGCCGAAGATCAGCGCGATCGCCAGGAACCAGATCGCGGTCATGACACCGAGCGCGGCGGTGCCGACGAGTCGGCCGAGCACGATCGCGAAGCGCGAGATCGGCGCCGCCAGCAGACGGTCGGTGAAGCCCATCTCGATGTCGAGCGCGAGCGCGATCCCGCCGCTGTTGCCGGCGAGCATCGTCGCCTGGACCATCGCACCGGCGATCATGAAGTCGAGGAACCCGTTCACCTCGGGGAACTGGGGCAGGTCGACGGCCCGCCCCGCGCCGCCGACCTGGATCGCGAGCAGCAGCGTGGGGAAGATCAGGATTGGCGCCATCAGCTGCGGCCTGCGAAAGGTCTGTCTCACCGCCCGTCGGCCGAGCGCCGCGACGACCCGGGCGTTGGTGGCGAGGCCTCCCGTCAATTCTCCGAGGCCTCGGGAACGGCGGTTTCCTCGTCCGACCCCTCGAGGTGGTAGCCGGTCTTGGCGACGAAGACGTCGTCGAGCGTCGGCTGAACGAGGTCGAGCGACTCGACCGCGAGCCCGGCGTCGTCGAGCGCCCGCACCACCGGCGCCACCCCGGCGGCGCCGTGCTCGAGCTCGACCAGCGCGGCGCCGTCCTTCGCCGGGAGCGGCTTCCCGAACCGGCGCAGGATCTCCTCGGCGCGATCCAACGTCCCGTCGCCGAGCACGACCTCGAGGTGCGGTCGCCCGACCTCGGCCTTGAGCGCGGCCGGCGTGCCCTCGGCGACGATCCTTCCGTCGTCGATGATCCCCACCCGGTCCGCGAGGTTGTCCGCCTCCTCGAGGTACTGGGTGGTGAGGAACACGGTCGTGCCCTCGCGGTTCAGCTTTGAGACCTCCTCCCAGATCGCCTTGCGGGTGACCGGGTCGAGCCCCGTCGTCGGCTCGTCGAGGAAGAGGATGTTCGGCTCGTGCACCAGCGCCGACGCGAGGTCGAGGCGGCGCCGCATCCCGCCCGAGTAGGTGCCCACGCGGCGGTCGGCCGCGTTCGTCAGCCCGACCCGGGCGAGGAGTCGCTCCGCGCGGGACCGGCCCTCGGCGCCCGGCAGGCCGTGCAGTGTCGCCTGGAGCAGGATCAGCTCGCGGCCGGTCATCAGCGGGTCGAGCGCCGCCTCCTGTAGCGCGACTCCGATCGCGCGCCGCACCTCCCCGGCCTCGGCGACGACGTCGTGCCCGGCGACCGAGGCGCTGCCGCCGGTCGGGCGCAGCAGCGTCGTCAGCATCCGCACCGTGGTCGTCTTGCCCGCCCCGTTGGGGCCGAGGAAGGCGTAGATCTCGCCGCGCTCGATCCTCAGGTCCACCCCGGCGACCGCGACCACGTCGCCGGAGAAGACCCGCTGCAAATCGCGCGTCTCGATCGCCGGCATCGCGACTGATTCTATGGAGGCGAGATTCGCGCCCTCGGCGGCGTCGAGCAGCAGCTCGTCGCGACCCCATGCCGCGTGGAGCTGAAGTCCGATCGGCATCCCGTCGCCGTCGCGCCTGACCGGGATGCTGATCGCCGGCACGCCGGTGAGGTTGCGAGGCCGCTGAATCGCGGATTCGCGTGGTCCGCCGGGTAGCTGCTGGACGGTAGCTCGACGAACACGTTGTAGAGCGGCGGCGCGACCGCGGGAACCGTCGGCCACGCGATCACGTCCCCTCCAACGCGATACGCCGCCCGATGCGCAACCATTGGCCGCCGGACGTGTTTGGAGTCTCTTGGTGGCAGCAAACCCTTATATGAACACGCGCGGCCGCCGGCTCGGCCATGCGCTCGCCGCCGCCGCCCTGCTCGGGGTCCTGTGCGCGACCGCGTTGCTCGCCGGCGCCGACGCCGATCCGGCGAACGCGGCGAAGGCCAAGGTGCTCGGCAAGACGAAAAGCACGCCGCGGTCCTATTGCCCGAAGCCCTCGGCGTACTGCGAGTCGATCGGCAGTGTGACCGGATTCCAGACGCGCGCGGACGGGAGGAAGCAGCCGTTCGTGGTCCGCCAGCCCGGTCACATCGTCGCCTGGAGCCTCGACCTGACCGCGAAGCCGAACAAGGTCGAGCGCAGGTTCTTCGGCAAGCTCTACGGAGACGACGCCCCGTCGGCCCGTCTGTCGATTCTGACTAAGCGGAAGGGAAAGGAGTACCGGCTCAAGCACCAGAGCCCGGTCATGCAGCTCGCCCAGCACTACGGCGAGAAGCCGATCTTCACGCTCGGCGGGCCGCTTCGCGTAGCAAAGGGAGACGTAATCGCCATCACCCAGCCAAGCTGGACGTCGGCGTTCTCCGTCTGCGACGCCCGTCCGCGCGGAACCCCGCCTCGATGCCCCTCGCTTTCGCGCGAGGACAACGCGTGGCGGGCGAGTCGAAGCGGCGATCGCTGCAAGATCGGCACCCGGACCAAGACTCAGAGGCAGAACCTGCGCAAGAGCCGGCCGCACGACAAGCAGGGGACTACCCGCCCGTACGCGTGCGTGTACGAGAGCGCTCGCATGCTCTACTGGGCCTACCTGCGCCGCAGCTAGCCGAGTCGCTTCGCCCGCTGCGAGCCTCGCTATCGTTCCGCCACTGATGCCCGGCCGGCAGGAATATCGACTGCGGGCGCCCGCGTCGGGGCGCGAGGCGCTGGTCGCGGCGGACCCGCAGCGCGTGTACGAGGACCGCGAGACCGGCGAGGAGATGGCGCCGGTGACGATGGTGCTGCCGCTGCACCCCTCTCCGTCGTCGCTCGTGCGCTCGCCGGAGAACCTCCGCGTGTGCCCGCGGTGCCGGGACCTGATCGGGATCGACGTCAGCGACTGCCCGTACTGCGGGCTGCGCCAGCCGGCGCTGGACGGCGCCGCCTGATGCGAGTCCTCTCGCACCGGAAGGCCGGCGACGCCGGCCTCGCGCGGGTCACCCTGTGGGTGGCGATCGCCGTCCTCGCGCTCGGCGGGGCGGCGTTCTCCGGCTGCGACATCGGCGGGGGGGACGACGACGAGCCCGCAACGACGACCCCGGCCACGACCGAGACGACCGGCGCCACAGGCCCGTCGGGCGACGCGGGCGGTGGCGGCGTTGGTGGCGAAGCCGGGGGTGGCGGCGACCAGACGCCCGAGGACACCGGACCGACCGTCCCCGAGTCGGGCGGCGTCGGCGCGGACGACTACGACCCCGAGGCCGACTCCCCGGAGAACGACCTCCCGCCGCCGCCCGGAAGCCCGCAGGAGAAGTTCGAGCAGGCCTGCGACGAGAACCCCGGGCTCTGCGACTAGGGACCTAACGCCCTGAAGGTCCTCGTCTTCCATGGGTACCTCCTTCGGGGTACCGGCAGCAACGTCTACAACGCGAGCCTGGCGCTTGCGCTGGCGCGGCTCGGCCACGAGGTCCACGTCCTGTGCCAGGACCGGGACGCCGGCGAGCTCCCGTGGGTGGACGGCGTGGGGAGGTGGAGCGGAGGGTTCCTGAACGTCGAGCAGACCGGCTCGGCGCCGCGCGGGGGCGCCGGCATGGTGACCGTGTACACCCCCGACATCGGCGGCCTGCTGCCGGTGTACGTCTACGACCGCTACGACGGGTTCGAGACGAGGACCTTCGCGGACCTGACCAACGCCGAGCTCGACGCGTACCTCGGCGCCAACGTCGACGCGGTCGCGGACGTCGTTCGGCTCGCCGGCGGCATCGACGCAGCGCTCGCCAACCACCTCGTCATGGGCCCGGCGGTGCTCGCGCGGGCGGGGATCCCGTTCGCGGCCAAGATCCACGGCAGCGCGCTCGAGTTCACCGTGCGGCCGAACCCGGGCCGCTTCCTCCCCTACGCGCGCGAGGGCGTCGACGCCGCCGCCGGCGTCCTGGTCGGCTCGCGGCACACCGCCGAGGTGCTGTGGGAGACGCTTCCGGGCCCCGAGCTCGAGGCCAAGACGCGCCTCGGCCCACCGGGCGTCGACACCGAGCTGTTCGCGCCGCGCTCACCGCGCGACGCGGTGGACCGGGCGCGGACGCTCGCGGCCGAGCTCGCGGCCCGCGGCGGGACCGGCGAGCTGGGCGAGAACGCAGCCGAGGCCGCCACGGCGCTCGAGCGCTGGAGCGACGCCGACGGCCCGCGGGTGGCGTTCGTCGGCAAGCTGATCGGGTCCAAGGGCCTCGACCTGCTGCTCGGCGCGTGGCCGCTCGTGGTCCGCGAGCACCCGGGCGCGCGCCTGCTCGTTGTCGCGTTCGGACAGGGGGCGGCGGTGATCGACGCCCTGCTCGCGGCGCTGGAGGCGGGCGACGTCGATCGCGCCCGCGAGCTCGCGGCGCGCGGCATGGTCACGACGGACGCCGAGTCGATACCCCTGCGGATGCTCGACTCGTTCCTGGCCGACGCCCCCGGCGGCTACGCGGCCGCGGCCCGGGCGGCAGCGGGGAGCGTGTGCATCGCCGGCCGGCTCGAGCACGACGAGGTCGCGCGGGTTCTGCCGGCCGCAGACGCGCTCGTCTTCCCCAGCACCTTCCCCGAGGCGTTCGGGATGGTGGCGGCCGAGGCGGCCGCATGCGGCGCGCTGCCGGTGTCGGCCGAGCACTCCGGGGCGCGCGAGGTCAGCCGCGCGCTCGCCCCCGCGCTCCCCGAGCAGGCGCGCGAGCTGCTGTCGTTCCCGATCGGGGACGGGGCGGTCGCGGCGATCGCCGACCGGCTCGACCGCTGGCTGGCGATCGACGCCGACGTGCGCAATCGCACGAGAGAGGCGCTGAGCGACCGCGTCCGCGAGCTGTGGAGCTGGGAGAGCGTCGCGGAGGGCGTGATCGGCGCGTCTCGAGGCCGCCTGGACGAGCTGCCCGCCGTGCCGGAGCCGTAGAATGGCGCCCGCCGCATGACCCGCGCGACCCTGATCAGACTCGCGGCCGCCATGCTCGCGCTGACGGCGGTGATTTCGGTGGTGATGGTCCAGATCGACTGGAACGGCACCGCCGGCTCCGCCGAGGCCGACGACATCGACCTGCTGCTGAACGTGATGATCGTCCTGTCGGCGTTCGTGTACTCGATCGTGCTCGTGATGCTCGGCTACAGCATCTGGCGCTACCGCGCCAAGCCCGGGGACGAGTCCGACGGCGAGCCGATCCACGGCAACACCAGGCTGGAGCTCGCCTGGACCCTGATCCCGACGGTGATCGTGCTGTTCGGCGCCGGGTACAGCTGGTTCATCCTCGACAAGATCGAGGCGCGGGAAGCGGATCGGCTCGAGGTCGACGTGACCGCGCAGCAGTTCGCGTGGCGGTTCGAGTATCCCGACGAGGGCGTCACCTCGACGGAGCTCCACGTCCCGGTCGATCGCCAGGTGGAGCTCAACCTCGAGGCGATCGACGTGATCCACTCCTTCTGGGTGCCCGAGTGGCGGGTGAAGAAGGACGCCGTCCCCGGGATCAACACGAGCGTGGTCGCGACCCCCGACCGGGAGGGGAACTTCCAGCTCGTCTGCACCGAGTTGTGCGGGATCGGTCATGCGACGATGCGCGCACCGGTGATCGTCGAGCCGCAGGAGGACTTCGACCGCTGGATCGCGGACCAGGGAGGGGGGAAAGGCGAGGCCGGCGGGGGCGGCGGGCAAGCCGGCGGCGCCGCGGGCGGACAGCTCGCGGCCGACGGGCAGCAGCTCTTCGACGAGCAGGGTTGCAGCGGCTGCCACACGCTCGCCGCCGCGGGCGCCGCCGAGACGATCGGCCCCGACCTCGACGAGGTGCTGCCGCAGCGCAGCGCCGCGCAGATCGAGGAGTCGATCGTCGATCCCGACGCCGAGCTGTCGCAGGGGTTCGCGCGCGGGATCATGCCCGACACCTTCGAGGACGCGCTGTCGCCGGAGGAGCTCGACACGCTCGTCCGGTACCTGAGCGAGAACGCCGGCAAGGGCCAGTCGGGCTCGGGCGGACAATAAGATCGAGAGAGGCTTGGCGGCAGCAGTCAGACAACCCGGCCAGTACCGCGCGTTCCTCGGGGCGCTCCTCGGAGGCGCGTTCGGGTTCGCGCTGGTCGTCCTGCTGCGGGAGATCTCGGGCCTGCCGACGTTCCAAACCGAGCCGACCGGCTATCCCCAGGTGGTCGTGCCCGCGATCACCGCGCCGCTCGGGTACCTGATCGGGCTCGGCTGCTTCGACTACTGGTTGCGGTGGGCGGCGGGGTCCCCCACGCGCCCCGAGGACCACTCGCAGCACGGCGCCCATAGCTGGCGGGATTACTTCAAGTTCAACACCGACCACAAGGTGATCGGAATCCAGTACACGGTCACCAGCTTCTTCTTCTTCTTCCTCGGCGGGGCGATTGCGATGGTGATGCGCGCCGAGCTCGCCCAGCCCGGCACGCAGGTCGTCGACCCCGGCCTGTTCAACGGCCTGTTCTCCACACATGCGGCGCTGATGATCTTCGTGTTCGTGATCCCGATCTTTGCCGGGCTCGCGAACTACGTGCTGCCACTCATGATCGGGGCGCCGGACATGGCGTTCCCGCGCCTCAACGGACTCAGCTTCTGGCTGCTGCCGATCGCCGGGGTGCTGTTCCTGGCCAGCTTCTTCGTCCCGGGGGGCGCCTTCGACGCCGGCTGGACCGGGTACGCCCCGCTGTCCACCGGCGCACCGCTCGGACAGTCGTTCTTCAACCTGGGGGTGCAGTTCGCCGGGGCCTCATCGGTGGCCACGGCGCTCAACTTCCTGGTCACGATCATCACCATGCGGGCGCCGGGGATGAACTTCTGGCGCCTGCCGCTGCTGGTGTGGGCGAACCTGTCGACCTCGCTGCTCGTCGTCGCGGCGACACCGTTCATCGCCGGCGTCCAGTTCATGGTCCTGTTCGACCGCGCCCTGGGCACGAACTTCTTCCAGGCGGCCGAGGGCGGCGACGTGATCAGCTACCAGCACATCTTCTGGTTCTACTCCCACCCCGCCGTCTACATCATGATGCTGCCGGGGTTCGGGATCATCTCCGAGGTCATCTCGACCCACTCGCGCAAGCCGATCTTCGGCTACCGGCTGATGGCGCTGGCGCTGATCGGCATCGTGGTGCTCAGCTACACGGTGTGGGCGCACCACATGTTCGTCTCCGGGATGTTCAGCTGGCTGCGCGTGCCGATGATGATCACGACGCTGCTGATCGCGGTGCCGACCGGGATCAAGGTGTTCTCGTGGCTGGGGACCCTGTTCGGGAGCGTGCTCCATCTGTACTCGACCTCGATGCTGTTCGCGCTCGGGTTCATCGTCACGTTCACGATCGGCGGGATCAGCGGCGTCATGCTCGGGATGGTGCCGCTGGACATCCATGTCTCGGACACCTACTTCATCGTCGCCCACATCCACTTCGTTCTCTTCGGCGGCTCGGTGTTCACGATCTTCGCCGGCGTCTACCACTGGTTCCCGAAGATGACCGGCCGCATGTACGACGAGAAGCTCGGCCGGCTGCACTTCTGGCTCACCCTGGTCGGGATGCTGGGCAGCTTCCTGCCGATGCACTGGATCGGGATGGAGGGCATGCCGCGCCGCGTGGCCGACTACTCGGCCCAGTTCGGGGACTGGAACCTCCTGATCTCGGTGTTCGCGTTCATCCTCGGCGCCGCGCAGCTGATCTTCCTCTACAACATGGTCGTGAGCTGGCGCTGGGGCCCGCGAGCCACCGCCAACCCGTGGCGCGCGAAGACGATCGAGTGGCAGGTGTCGTCGCCGCCGCCGGTGTTCAACTTCCCCGAGATCCCGCGCGTCGTCGGCGGCCCATACGAGTTCGGGGTCCCGGGCGCCCGCCACGCGATCATGCCCGGCGAGGAGGCCGAGGTGCGGGAGGCCGAGCGGGCGACAGTGGGGGCATCGCGTGAGTGAGGCCGATGGCACGGTCCTCGCGTTCCTGAACGAGGTCGCCGGGGGCCGCAGGCTGCTCGCCGCGCTGCGCGAGCGCACGGAGAAGGGAGCGTCGGTGGCGCTGGCCGCCCCCCAGAACCAGCCCGCGGCCGGCCAGATCGTCGACCAGGACGAGATCCGCGAGGCGGCCCAGAGCCGTGTCGAGGTGACGCAGTCGGTCCTGTCGGAGTTCGGCGTCGAGGGGGTCGGCGTGGTCATGGACCCGGATCCGCCGCTCGCCCTCGACGACGCGGTGCGCGCGTTCTCGCCCGACGAGATCCTGATCTCGTGCCTGGCCGACACCCGGTTCGGGCTCCTGCGCCGCGACCTCGTCGAGTGGGCCAAGAGCCGCTACGACGTGCCCGTGGTCCACGTCCCGGTGCGGATCGAGGATGACGCGGTGCGCTGGGACGTCACCCACACGCTCGTCGTCGCCACCCGAACGGTCGACAGCCCCGACCTGCTCCAGCGGCTCAAGGCCCGGGCGGCCGAGCGGCCGCACCGCTACACGATCATCTCCCCGCGCTCGGGCGATGTGACCCGCGAGCAGGTGTGCGACAAGCTCGCGCGCACGCTGGCGGAGCTTTACAGGTCCGAGATCGACGCCACGGGGCAGCCGATGAGCCCCGAGCCCTTCGCGGCGGTCGAGAACGCGGTCGAGCACTACCGCGTCGACGACATCCTGATCTCGACGCTCGCCGGACAGCATTCGAAGTGGCTCGAGCAGGGCCTGGTCGAGAAGGTCGAGGCGCTGGGCGAGTGGCCGGTAGAGCATGTCGAGTCAACATCAGGGCCTGCCGCGTCCTCCGCTACTCCAGAACCAGTGCCGGCCGTGTCCTCCGCGGCGCGTCCGGGCGCGGCCGGGTCCCCGGCAGGACGAGGGAGCGAGTAGACGATGGAGAGCGCGTCGGTAGCCGTCGAGCACGCTCACCACGGGCCGCCCGAGGCCCACCAGAGCTCGCGGATAGATCGCCAGACGCTCGGGATCCTGCTGTTCATCGTCTCCGAGGTGATGCTGTTCGGCGCCTTCTTCGCCTCCTACTTCTTCATCCGGGTGGTCGCCAGCGAGGGGCCGTGGCCGCCGGACGAGTTCGAGCTTCCGGTCGCGGTCGCGGGGGTCAACACGGCGATCCTCGTCACCTCGAGCGTCACGGTCCACTGGGCGCTGGAGTCGGTGCGGCGCAACCAGCGCCGCGGGCTGATCATGGGGCTCGCCGCGACGTGGCTGCTCGGGTTCACGTTCCTGTTCATCCAGATCAACGAGTACGTCCACATCGGGTTCAGCGCCCGCGACGGCTCCTTCGGGACGATCTTCTACGGGCTCACCGGCCTGCACGGCGCGCACGTGTTCGTCGGCCTCTTGCTGCTGACCTTCGCCAACATCCGCGCCTGGCGCGGCCACTTCGGGTCCAAGGCGAAGGACCACCTCGGCGTCGAGGTGCCGGGCATTTACTGGCACTTCGTCGACGTGATGTGGATCATCGTCTACACGACGATCTACATCCTCTAGAAACGGCTTTCTAGAGCGATTCTCAGTTCGGGTATGCCAGCCGGCCCGCAACTCGCGCCGGCCCGTTGTTGTAGCAACCGCAACCAGAAATTGAGCCTAGGAGGCATCGATGTCGACAGCATTCCGCCGTAGGATCGTGGCGTTCGTTGGCGCGGCTGCACTGTGTGTCGCCGTACCCGGCGCGGCGCTTGCTGACGAGGGTGGCCAGCCCAACGCGAACGCCAAGCCCTGCAAATCCCTGCCGAGCCAGGCGAAGGCGAAGGGGCCGAAGAAGGCGCACCAGGGCAAGGGCAAGAGCGCGAAGAAGGGCAAGAGGTGCGGGTTCAAGCACAGGGTGAATGGCAGCTGACGCCCAGCTCTAGCCGCGAAACGGAATGAACGGGGCGCCTCGAGCGCCCCGTTCTGGTGTCGGGGCGTCCGTCTCGCGCATTGACAGGTGTGTCGGACGGTGGTTGGATGGCGCGCAACCACACTGAGGTGGAGGAGGGAGAGGATGAACAACTACGCGATCCTGCGGCGGTCCGGCTGGAAGTCCGCCGGTGACTTGGAGGAGGCCGCGGGACGGTCCGGCAAGGTCGGTGACGAGGAGATGTCCGATGACATCCGCTGGATCCGCAGCTATGTCCTGGAGGAGGGCGGTGGCTCCGTAGGTACGGTCTGCATCTACCAGGCGACCAGTCCGGAGGCCATCGAGAAGCATGCCGAGATCGCCCAGCTGCCAGTGGACGAGATCATCCCAGTGGCGGACACCGTGGTCATCAGGCCCGATCCGGAGGGTCTCGGCGGCTAGCACGAATCCCGCCTATCCCGGCGCTGGGCTTGAAGCAGGTGAGTGAGTCGGCGGTCTGCGGTTCCGCAGCGTCGGGGCCACGACCCTCCCTCCGCATCGCGGGATACTGCGAAGGTGATGCGGGTCGAACTGCTCTACTTCGACGGTTGCCCGACCTACAGGAAGCTGCTTCCGCGACTCGAAGCCATCGTGGAGCGCGAAGGGGTCACGGGCGGGGTCCAACTTCGGCGTGTCAAGTCCGTAGAGGCAGCTGAGCAGGAGCGTTTCCTCGGCTCGCCCACCGTGCGTATCGACGGGCGGGACATTGATCCCAGCGCCGCCGCCCGCTCGGACTTCGGGTTGAAGTGCCGTCTCTACCCCAGCAGCGAGGGCACCCTCGGGTGCCCACCGGAGCAGTGGATCGTCAACGCGCTGCGGCAACCCACGAAATGAACGCCCGCGGCCTTCGGGAGTAGGCGATGTCGCAGGAGAACGTCGAGGCCTTCAAGCGCGCAATTGAGGCCTACAACCGGCGAGATATCGACACGTTCCTGGAGATGTTCGAGCCGATGGTGGAAACCCGCCCCTTGACCCTGGCGATGTTCGGCCAGGAGGCGACGGTGTATCGCGGCCACGAGGGGATTCGGCAGTTCATCCGAGACGTGGACGAGGCTCTGTCCCAGTTGCAGGTCGAGCCATTGGAGATCCGCGACCTTGGCGAGCGAATCGTCGCAAGTGGACGCCTCCGCGCGCGGGGCAGGGCAAGCGGAGCTGAGATCGAATCGCCCATCAGCTGGTTGGTCGAGTTCAAGAACGGCAGGGTGATTCGGATGAGGGACTACCTCGATTTCACCGAAGCCCTCGAAGCCGCCGGGCTGCGGGATTAGGCGATGTCGCAGGAGAACGCCGTGCGTCCGCGGGTAGTGTGGATCATCGTTTACACGACGACCTACATCCTCTGATCCTCGACCTCGTGCGCGAGCGCGAGCGCTCCGTGGGCGAGCTGGTGCAGCGGATCTCGATTAGCCAGCCGGGCGTGTCCAAGCACCTGCGGGTGCTGCGCGACGCCGGACTGGTCGAGGTCCGCGTCGACGCGCAGCGGCGCCTGTACAGGGTCCGCCCCGAGCCGCTGGCTGAGATCGACGCGTGGCTGCGCCCCTACAGGCGGCTGTGGGCCGATCGCCTCGACGCCCTCGAGAGCCACCTCGACGCACGCGAAGGAGGACCGCGATGACCCAGGATCCCGCTCTTCAGGCTCGCCTCGGGACGATCGAGGAGGTGGGGGACAAGCGCGTCCTGCGCTACGAGCGCCGGCTCGACCATCCGGTCGAGCGCGTGTGGGCCGCGCTCACGGAACCCGACCAGCTCGCGCTGTGGCTGGCGGCCGTCGACGAGCTGGAGCTCGTCGAGGGGGGGCGGATCGCGCTGCGGTGGCTGAACGTCCCCGACTCGCCGCGAAATTGGGAGGAGCACGGTGTCGAGCTCGGCGACGCGGATCCCGCCGAGCCCGTCACCGGAATGATCACCGAGCTCGACCCGCCGCGGGTGATCGAGTACGACGCCGACAAGATGGGGCGGATGCGGTGGGAGCTTCGACCCGAGGGAGACGGCTGCGTTCTCGCGTTCACGAACACGATCGAGCCTCCCGAGGGATTCTCCGCCATGCAGACGCTCGCCGGTTGGCACATTCACCTCGACCACCTCGTCGACGCCCTCGCCGGGAGCCCGGTCGAGTGGTCGACGTGGACCGAGGACCACATGGGTGACTGGGAGCGGATCCGCGACCGCTACGAGGCGCACGACGGCTGAGGACCCAGACGTAGCGGCGCGCGCCGCTGTGGCATGCTCGGCCGGTGAGTGCCGAGAACCCATACGAGCGCGTGCTGAGGGTCGCCGACCGGCATGCGCGCCGGTATCTGTCCGAGCTTCCGGACCGGCCCGTGCGCGAGGCCGCGGGCGTCGACGAGCTCCGTCGGCTGCTCGACACCGAGCTGCCGGATCGCGGTGAGGACGCCGCCACCGTCGTCGAGGAGCTCGCGCGGGCGGCCGAGCCGGGGCTGATCGCGACCGCCGGACCCCGCTACTTCGGGTTCGTGATCGGGGGCTCGCTGCCGGCCGCACTGGGTGCGGACATGCTCGCCACGGCGTGGGACCAGGTCGCGAGCCTGTACGTGTGCGGCCCGTCCGCCGCCGTGGCCGAGGAGGTCGCCGGCCGCTGGGTCCTCGACCTCCTGGGGCTGCCGCAGTCGAGCGGGTTCGGACTCACCACGGGCGGCACGATGGCCAACTTCGCGGGGATCGCCGCCGGCCGCCGCGCCGTCCTCCAGCGGGCGGGGTGGGACGTGGAGGCGCGGGGTCTGCAGGGCGCGCCTCCGGTGCGCGTGCTGGTCGGCGAGCACGCGCACGCGACGATCTTCGTCGCCCTGCGGATGCTGGGTCTGGGCACGGACAACGCGGTTCGCGTCGAGGCCGACGACGGCGGCCGGATGAGGCCCGATCGGCTCGCCGCCGAGCTCGAGCGCGGTGAGGGCCCCGCGATCGTGTGCGCTCAGGCCGGCGAGGTCAACACGGGTTGCTTCGACCCCCTCGACGAGGTCGCGAGCGCATGCGAGCTCCACGGCGCGTGGCTGCACGTCGACGGGGCGATCGGGCTGTGGGCGGCGGCGACGCCGACGCTCGCCGACCTCACCCGCGGGCTCGACCGCGCCGACTCGTGGTCGACCGACGCCCACAAGTGGCTCAACGTCCCCTACGACTGCGGCTTCATCGCCGCCGCCGACCCGGAGGCGCTCCGCGGCGCGATGGGCGTCAGCGCCGCGTACCTGACGGCGGCCGCCGACGCGCGCGACTCGTACCAGTACGTCCCCGAGTCGTCCCGGCGGGCCCGGGGGTTCGCGCTCTACGCGGCGCTGCGCTCCCTGGGGCGCCGCGGGGTCGCCGACCTCGTCGAGCGATGCTGCGAGCTCGCCCGCACGATGGCCGCGGAGCTCGACGCCGACCCGTCGCTCGAGCTGCTGAACGACGTCGCGATCAACCAGGTCCTGGTAGCGGTCCGCGACGACGACTCCGGTGACGCGACCGCGGACGCCGTCGCTCGCATCCAGGACGACGGCACGTGCTGGCTCGCCGGGACCATGTGGCACGGGCGCAGGGCGATCCGGGTGTCGATCAGCAACTGGCGCACGACCGAGGACGACGTGCGGCGCTCGGCGGCGGTGATCCGGAGATGCGTGCAGGAGGCGAGGGCCCGACGCTGACCTTCGGGGACTCGCCGCGGCTCCGCGGCCGTACTAGGGTGGGTCCCGATGCACAACCCGCTTCGATCCGAGGCCGACGCCTTCCGCATGGTGATGACCGTCGGCGCGGGGGCCGCGGCGGTGATCGCGCTCAGCCTGCTCGCGGGCCCCGAGTTCGGCGTCGTGCTCGCGGCGGCGCTGGTGGGGGTGGGGATCGGGTTCGCGTGGCGCGCCTCGCGCGGGACCGAGCCTCAGAAGGCCGAGATCGCGCGCGGCGACAGTCGCGCCCACCGCATCCTCGTGGTCGCGAACGAAACCGTCGGGGGCGGCGCGCTCCTCGACGAGGTGCGAAACCGCTCCAAGGGGCGCGACACCGAGATCCTCGTCGTCACGCCGGCGCTGGTCGGGTCCGCGGTCAAGGCGTGGGCGTCGGACGTCGACGAAGCGATCAACGCGGCTCGCCGACGGCAGGCGGAATCCGTGCGGGCGATAGAGGCCCTCGGGCTGAGGGCGCGCGGCGAGGTCGGTGACTCCGACCCGAACGTCGCGATCGAGGACGCCCTGCGCGAGTTCCCCGCGGACGAGGTGATCATCTCCACCCATCCACCCGATCGCTCGCGGTGGCTGGAGCGCGGGGTCGTCGAGCGGGCACGTGAGGAGGTCGAGCTCCCGATCACCCACGTGGTCGTGGACCTCGACGCCGAGGCGGCGGGGTCGAGACGGTGACGCAGGCGGCGGGCGTGGCCCTTCAAGCCGCGCCGCGGTCGATGAAGGTACTGGCACGATGAACACCACGGAGGAGCAGCGCGCGGTCGTCTCTGCCTCATCCCGCGGCGGCTCGCGGGCGAGGTCCACGACCCCTGCACCGGCACTTCGCCGGCGAGGCGAACGTCGAGGTCATGGTGGAGCGGCGCCGGACCGACCGCCGCAGCGGCGAGGATCGGCGCTACTTGCCCTTGCCGGCCGAGTCGATCAGGAACTCGACCAGGTCCTGGAGCTCCTTCGGCGGCAGGTCGCCGTAGATGTCGGGCATCACGCCTTGCTGGAAGCCCTGGGTGATGTCGGCGTTCGGGTCGACGATCGACTGCTCCACCTGCTCGGGGCTCTGGCCCGGGATCACCTCGTCGAGGTTCGGCCCGACCGCGCCGGCGGCGACGTCTCCGAGCTCGGACAGTGTGTGGCAGCTCCCGCAGCCCTGGGTCAGGAACACCTCGGCTCCGGGGCCGGCGTCGGGCGGGATCGGCGGCTCCACCCCCGGCACGCCCGCGTACTCGGCGACGTACGCGGCGACGTCCTCCGCGTCCTCCCCCGTGACCAGGTCGGCGGGCATGTACGCGGGGTCGTCGGGATCGGTGAACCGCGGGTTGGCGATCTGGCCCGAGACCACCCCCTCGATCGTGTCGGAGTCCATCCCCGTCTCGCGGGCCGCCACGAACGCCCCATCGAGGTCGGGGCCGATCTCGGCCTGCGTGCCCGCCTCGGTGAACGCGTGGCACGTGCCGCACCTCTCGACGAACAGCGTGCGGCCGTTGTCGAGGTCGGTCGTGTCCTGCAGGTCGCATCCAGGGAGCACGAGCAGCGCGGCGACGGCCGCCAGCGCGGCGGGTGCTCCCAGCAGGCTGCGTCGAGAGGCCCTCACGGGGCGCGAATCCTATCCAGTGGCCCTCGGTAGGGCGGGCGGCACCCCGGGCTCGAGGACTCGCGGGCTGGGCGGCTGTTCGATAGGGTTGCGGCAATCAGCACTAGTCGACGGGGGTGCGATGGAAGTACGCAAAGGCATGTCGAGCGTGGTCCTGACGATCGGGCCCGGCCACACGCTGCGGGAGGCGGCGAGGTTGATGACCGACAAGGGGGTCGGCGCGGCGGTGGTGCTCGACGACGCGACCCCCGGCCCGGGGATCATCAGCGAGCGTGACATCCTCAACTCGGTGGGCCGGGGGGAGGACCCCGATGCCGAGCGCGTCGCCGGGCACATGCGCGACACGGTGATCACAGCATCGCCCGACTGGAGCCTCGAGCGCGCCGCCGCCGAGATGGCGAAGCGCGGAATCCGCCACCTCGTGATCGTCGCCGACGGGAACCCGGTGGGGGTGCTGTCGATGCGGGACATCATGCGGGTGTGGACGTCGGAGGGCGCGACTTCGGCGATGACCCCGCCGGAGCAGGAAGCCGTCGGCTAGGCTCGTCGCGCGGCCGGCTAGCTGTAGCTACCCATGACGTTGTTCCAGCTCGGCGAGCCGAGCTGCGGGCGGTCGGTGGCCGAGGGAGCCATGCCGTCGTCTGAAGTTGTAGTGGTCGAGCCAGCCGGGTAGCGCCGCGGTCCGCTCTGAGGAGGAACCGTAGAGCGCTCCGTAGGCCCAGCGTCGGGCGAGCGTCTGGATGAAGCGCTCCGCCTTGCCGTTGGTCCGCGGCCGGTAGGGGCGGGTGTGAAGGTGACGGAGCCCCAGCTCGCGGCAGGCCCGGGCGTGGACCGCGGAGCGGTAGCAGGAGCCGTTGTC
>DATHVJ010000082.1:0-2666 GCA_035461345.1 Solirubrobacterales bacterium
GGCGGCTCCTCGGTGGCCGCAGCCTCCTCGGCGGGGGCCTCCTCGGTGGCCGCAGCCTCCTCAGCGGGGGCCTCCTCGGCGAAGACGTCCTCCGACAGCCCCAGCGACGGGACGTCGTCGAGATCGCCGGCCTCGCCGCCCGCGTGGTCCTCCTCGCTGGCGTACTCGCTCTCGTCGAGCGTGCGGATCGGGAGCTCCTGGCCCTCGACGCGCTTGACCGACAGCGACAGGCGCCGGCGCTCGGAGTCGATGTCGAGGATCTTTACCTTCACGTCGTCGCCCGGCTGCACGATCTCGCGCGGGTTCTCGACGTGGTGGGCGGCCAGCTCGGAGATGTGGACGAGGCCCTCGACGCCGTCGAGGATCTCCACGAAGGCGCCGAACGTGACGACCTTGGTCACGGTGCCCTCGAGCTCGTCACCCACGTGGTAGGTGTCGATGACCCGCTGCCACGGGTCCTCCTGGGTCTGCTTGAGCCCCAGGGAGATCCGCTGGCGGTCGCGGTCGATGTCGAGCACCTTGACCTGGACGGTCTGGCCGATCTCCAGGATCTCGCTCGGGTGGTTGACGTGCGACCACGAGAGCTCCGAGATGTGGATCAGGCCGTCGATGCCGTCGAGGTCGACGAACGCGCCGAAGTCGACGATGTTCGAGATCTTGCCCTCCACGACCTGGCCCGGCTGCAGGCGCCCGAGGATCTGCTGGCGGACTTCCTTGCGCTCCTCCTCGAGCACCGCGCGGCGCGACAGGACGACGTTGTTGCGGCTGCGGTTCAGCTCGATCACCTTGCACTCGAGCTGCTCGCCCATGAACTCATCGAGATTGTGCACGCGACGGATGTCGACGAGCGAGGCGGGCAGGAATCCGCGCACGCCGAGATCGAGGATCAACCCGCCCTTCACGACCTCGATCACGGTGCCCTCGACGGGCTCACCCGACTCGGCGGCGGACTCGATCCGGCGCCACGCCTTCTCGAACCGCGCCCGCTTCTTGGACAGGATCAGGCGCCCCTCGGCGTCCTCCTTCGTCAGCACGAGGGCGTCGACCGGGTCGCCGAGCGACACCTCCTCGGCCGGGTCCACCGAGCGCCGGATCGACAGCTCGGTGGCGGGGATCACGCCCTCGGACTTGTAGCCGATGTCGACCAGGACCTCGTCCTTGTCGATCCGCACGACCTCGCCCGAGACGACGTCGCCCTCGTTGATCGGCTTGATCGTCGCCGCGTAGTTGGGAACGACCTGACCGTCGACCTCGATCAGGAGGTCGTCGCTCGCCTGCGAAGGCGGCGCCGCGGGCGCGGCGTCGGTCGCGATTGGCGTGTCGGTCGCCGGCACGGCCCGCAAGTGTAGAGCCAAATATCGATTCCGCTCGCGTGCTCCGCTCCCGCTCGTTCGCAGCCCTGCGGTCAGCGCCAAGTTCGCTCGCGAACTTGGCGCCTTGTGTCTTGCCCGCTCGCTCCCGCGTTCGGCTCGAGCGGGTGGGCGATACCCTCACCCGCAAGTGCCGACGAGAAGGACGAAACGCGGCGCGGAGCGTGTTCCGCTGGGCGGCCAGCACGACGTCGTTATCTGCGGGGCGAGCTTCGCCGGGCTGGCGGTGGCGCGCGAGCTCTCCGGCGCCGGCGCGCGTGTCCTGCTCCTCGACCGGTACGAGATCGGCGAGCGGCAGACATCGGCATGCGCCGCGCCGACGGAGTGGCTGCGCGCCATGGGCGTCGCGGACTCGATCCGCCAGACGTTCTCCGACCTCGTGATCCACACCCCGCACACGACGGTTCGCATGCAGCTCCCGTGGACGTTCTCCACCTTCGATTACCCGACCCTGTGCGCGTTGCTGTTCGACCAGTGCGAGGCGACGTTCGAAACCGCGACGGTATCCGGACGTAGTGCCGCCAACCCGACCGAAGCGGGCGCGTCAGGGGAGGATTCGGCCGAAATCATTCGGGTGAACACGGATCGCGGGGAGGTCGGGGCGCCGCTCGTCGTCGACGCGCTCGGGTGGCGGCGCGTCCTCGACGACGGCTACCAGCCACCGGACGCGCCGCTGTCGCGGGGTCTGGAGGTGCATCCGTCGGGGGGCTCGCAGGACCTCGAGATCTGGATCGAGCGCGGCGTGATCCCGGCCGGATACGGGTGGAGCTTTCCCGCCGGCGACGAGGTGCGAGTCGGGGTCGGCTCGTTCATCCCCCGGGATCACGTCAAGCGGCCGACGGTCGAACTCGCGCAGCGGCTGGAGCGCCCGACCGTGCGCTACCAGGGCAACTGGATCCCGCATCGCCTGCGCGAGGCGACCGCGCGCGACGTGTTCTACGCCGGCGACTCCGCCGGTCACTGCCTGCCGCTGACGGCGGAGGGGATCCGGACCGCGTTCTACTTCGGGATCGCGTGCGGGCGCGAGCTGCGCCGCGTGGTCGAGGGACGGGCCGACCGCGCGACCGCCCTGCGGCGCTACGCGGCGTTCTCAGCGCGCCACAGGTGGCAATTCGAATCGATGCTCACGGTCCAGAAGCTGGTCCCGCGGGTTCCCCCGCGACTGCTGGCGATCGCCCTGCGGGGCATGGCGCGCGATGCCTTCGTCCGGTGGTCGTTCTCGCACTACCTCGACATCGCGCATCCGAGTGCCGCATACCCCAGCCCGCCACAGGCCCGCTCGCGGCGGACGCGAGA
>DATHVJ010000083.1:0-15745 GCA_035461345.1 Solirubrobacterales bacterium
CACAGCCCGACAACTCGAAAACCGTGACCTTGTTGGGCGGTCGGGCGGGCCGACGCTAGCATCGCCGCAGCCCACCCCCGCCCCGGCAAGGAGGCTCGCATGGCCGACGAGCAGCAATTTGCAGACTTAGTGTTCGAGGGCGGGGGCGTGAAGGGGATCGGGTTGGCGGGCGCCTACGCGGCGCTCGAGCAGCGCGGCTTCTCCCACAAGGGCGTCGCGGGGACGTCGGCGGGCGCCATCACCGCGGCGCTCATCGCGACGGGGTATTCGTCGGCCGAGCTCGATGAGATCCTTCTCGATCTCCCCTTCACCGAATTCAAGGACAAGGGCTGGGAGGACCGCCTGCCGGTGATCGGCAAGGGCATCGGCCTGCTCATGGACCACGGCATCTACGAGGGCGAGTTCTTCCGCGACTGGATCGCGGAGAAGTTGGCGGCGCGGGGGATCACGAAGTTCGGCCAACTCGTCGATGACGACGCTGAGGTGCCCGAGAACCGGTGGCAGCTGAAGGTGATCGCCTCAGATGTGACCTGCCGCCGGATGCTGGTGCTGCCGCAGGACGCCCCGCACCTGGGTGTAGAACCCGACGAGATGGAGATCGCCGACGCGGTGCGGATGAGCATGTCGATCCCGCTGTTTTTCGAGCCCGTCGTCCACAAGGGCCCGGACGGCGCGCGGCATGTGATCGTCGACGGCGGGATGCTGTCCAATTTTCCCGTCTGGCTTTTCGACTGTCGAGACCGCGATCCCCGCTGGCCGACGTTCGGCCTGCTGCTGGTCGAGCCGGAGCCACGCAAGCCGATCGGCCACCGGCTGCAAGGCGAGGACTACGGCGCGAAGCGGGGGTCGCTGCTTGAGTACCTAAGGGGACTGGCGCAGACTCTGATGGAGGCGCACGACCGCCTCTACCTAGAGAAGGCGACGTTCGCGCGGACGATTCCGATCCCCACCCTGGGGATCGGAACCACCGAGTTTGAAATCATGCCTGAGCGAGTCCGTGCGCTCTACGACTCTGGGCACCGGGCGGCAACCGATTTTCTCGACCAATGGGACTTCGACGCATACATCGAGGAGTTCCGGCGCGGAAAGCGTCACTCGCGTCGCGAGGATCTGCTCACCACCTGGCGGAGACGTGAGTAGTACGATCGCACGCAGGTCAGGAGACTGTCGGGGTTGTCCGAGCAAGACGTCGAACTAGTCAGGAACGTTTACCGGGCCGTGGAAGAGGACGACATGTCCGCCTTCCTCGCCCTACTGCATCCCGAAGTCGAGCTCACGACCTCCGGCATCTTTCCGGATCTCAGCCCAACCTATCGCGGCCATCGGGGGGCAGTCGACTACTGGAAGGCAGTTGGCCCTGGGGGGCTGTGGGATTCGTTCACTATCGAGGTCGTGCGATGCGAGCCCGTGGGAGACCAGGTCGTGGCATCGGTGCACCAGCGCGTGCAAGGTCGCGATGGAGTTGTCGTCGAGCACGACTGGGGCCATCTGTACTCGTTTGCCGACGGTCTCATCTCACGGGCACGCGCATTCCTCACTCCCGAAGCGGCCAAGGAAGTGGCGGTCCTTGAGAGCGGGACTGGGCGAAGCTAGGTCCAAGCGATCGAGCCCAGGTGCCACAGTGCTCTCGCGAGCCCTGATGGCGCTGAGTGACCGGCTGGATCGGCGCTTTGGCTGGGATCGCCTCCCTCGCCCCCTCGGCCTCCTAACCCTGATCGGCCTTCGCATCCGGCTGCGTCAGCGCAACCTCACCGACACGGGGCTGCCGGCAGCAAGTCCCGAGCTGACCGAGAAGGCCGCCGACCCCGCCTATCGCTCGCGCCGCAGCCTCGACGGAACGCTCAACGATCTCGACAGCCCCCTGATGGGCAGCATCGGCACCCGCTTCGGTCGAAACGTGCCGCTCGACAAGACCTTCCGTGAGTCCCCCGCCGCGCTGCTCGATCCAGACCCGCGGATGATCAGCCGGGAGCTGCTGACGCGCGAGCGGTTCCTGCCCGCGACGACGCTCAATGTCCTCGCAGCCGCATGGATCCAGTTCGAGGTCCACGACTGGTTCAGCCACGGCAAGAATGAGGAGGAGAAACCGTGGGAGCTGGCGCTCGCCGAGGACGATGACTGGCCCGAGCGACCGATGGCGATTCCGCGCACGCGTCGCGATCCGACGTCCGACCAGGATCCCCGCACGCCCGACACCTTCGTCACCTCCGACAGCCACTGGTGGGACGGTTCGCAGATCTATGGCTCCGATGAGCGCTTCGCGGCGACCGCTCGTTCCGGGGAAGACGGCAAGCTTCGCGTCGAAAATGGTCTACCCCCGCGCGATCTCGAGCAGGTGACCGCCGCTGAGCGGGGAGAATTAGCTTCGAACTTCTGGGTCGGGCTCGCTCTACTCCACACCCTCTTTACGCTCGAGCACAACGCCATCTGCGACCGTCTGCGTCGCGACTTTCCCGGTTGGTCTGACGATCGGCTCTACGACAAGGCGCGCCTGATCAACGCTGCGCTGATGGCGAAGATCCACACCACCGAGTGGACTCCGGCGATCATCGCCCATCCCACGAGCACGTACGCGCTGCGCGCGACGTGGTCCGGGATCGTCGGTGAGCGCTTGGGCCGGAGGCTGGGCCACCTGGGGTCAGGGGACCTGCTGAGCGGCATCCCTGGTTCGAAGACCGATCATCACGGCGTCGCCTACTCACTCACCGAGGAGTTCGTCGCCGTTTACCGGATGCACCCCCTGATCCCGGACGAGTTCTCGTTCCGCTCGGTGGCGGGGGACGAGGCACTTGGGGAGCGGACTTTCCCCGAGCTAGGCGCGCTACACGTACGCGAGCGGCTCGAGCAGATCGGCGTCGCCAATGCGCTGTATTCGTTTGGCATCGTCCATCCCGGAGCCATCTCTCTGCACAACTATCCGCGCTTCCTCCAGCGGCTGGAGCGACCAGGTGGCACCTACCTCGATCTCGCCGCTACTGACATCCTGCGAAACCGCGAGCGCGGGGTGCCTCGCTACAACGAATTTCGCCGGCTCTTCCGACTAAGGCCTGCCAAGACATTCGCGGAGCTGACCGACAACCCGGAAGAGGCGGAAAGGATCCGACGCGCCTATGACGGCGAGATTGAACGTGTGGACCTGATGGTCGGGCTGTACGCGGAACCCAAGCCGAAGGGATTCGGCTTCAGCGACACCGCGTTTCGCGTCTTCATCCTGATGGCCGCGCGCAGGCTCAAGAGCGACCGCTTCTTCACGCGTGACTACACGGCGGAGATGTATACCCAAGCAGGCCTCGACTGGATCAACGACTCCACCATGGTGAGCGTGCTGCTGCGTCACTATCCGGATCTCGCGCCCGCGCTGCGGCGGAAGCAGAACGCGTTCCAGCCCTGGGCCCGGGTGGGCTAAGAAGAACCCTCGGCCAGCGCATGGACATGCTCGCTGGCCCGCTCCGTCAGCGGCTCGCCGTGGCCCACCGCGATTACCTCAGCCTCGATCTGTGCCAGGCGTTTCAGCGAGGCGCGATACTGCCCCTCGTTGAGGTTGAAGCCGGGCCAGCCAGCATCGAGCCGCGGCCAGGTCGCAACAGCGTCACCGACCGCGAGCACGCCGCGTTGCTCCCAATGAAAGGCTATGTGCCCAGGCGTGTGCCCGGGGATGTGGACTACCTGAAGCGGCCCGACTTGGTCGCCGTCTAGCACAAGCCGGTCCACCGGACACGGCGCATGCCTCGGGCGCCCGATCGCGAGACCGATTCGCATCGGATACGTCGAGAGCGGGCCTTGCGGTCGCATGCTGACGGGCTGTGCCAAGCGTTCGCCGGCGATGATGTCGGCCTCCCACTCGTGAGCGCACACGAGTGCTCCGGTGAGCCGCTTGAGCCTCGCCAGGCCGCCGAGGTGGGAACGATGGGCGTGGGTGAGGGCGATGTGCTTCAGGTCACCTGGCGTGCGGCCGATACTCCGGATGCAATCGAGGATCGGCTCAGCGTCGGCGTCGAACAGCGTGTCCACCAAAGTGAGCTCGCTGTCCTGCTCGAAGAGATACGCGTGGACGCGCCCACCCTTCCTCTGGCCGATGCTGTACACGCCTTCGGCGACGCGCATCGCTCACACTCTACGGCGCGGTCGGATCTCGGAGATGACCGATTTCGGGTCCCTGCTTCACGCCCGCGAGGCGCGGAGTGAGCGACTGAAACGTTCGAGCAATTGGCGAGCCCTCTCGCTGACTGGCACCCAGACTGGCACGCAGCCCTCCCAAGCGGCGAAAACGGCTTGCCAAAGCGGAATCGGGGCAAACCGCGCCGTGTCTCGAAAACCGTTATGGGCCATTTCGGTCCATCGAGGGTTCGAATCCCTCCCCCTCCGCTGGCCGCTCCCGCACTAGGGTGAGGCGATGAGCGCCGTTTGCGAGCCGGGGGCTGTTGAGCGGGCATTGGCCGTGAGTCTCGCTGCCGGCCGGGCGGCGATCGGTGCCGGAATCTGGCTCGCGCCGCGGCGCGCGCTTCCGGCGCTCGGCTTCGATCGCGCCGCAGAGGACGACGAGGCCCTCACGCTGGCCCGGATCGCCGCCACCCGGGACCTCGTGCTCGGCGTGTGGCAGGCGAGCGTGCTCGGGGACCGCGAGCGGCTCCGCCGCGCGACGCTGGCGGTGGCCGCTGCCGACGCCGGGGACGCGCTGGCATTCGCGATCGCGGCCCGGCGGGGAGGTCGCCCCGGCCTGGCGGCGAAGGGCCTCGCCGGCGCGCTTCCCGCGACGTTCGCCGGGGCGTGGCTCGCCGCGCGACTTCGGGGCACCGGAACCTGACGCATGCCGCCGCTGCCGGCGGTGTGAAAAGCTGACCCCGGTGCCGGACCTCACCCTGCTGATCGCCGACAGCGCGTCCAACCTGCTCGCGGCGCGCTACCAGATGGCGTTCACGCTCGGGTTCCACATCGTCCTCGCGTGCTTCGGCGTCGCCTTCCCGGCGATGATGCTGATCGCCGAGTACCGGGGTCGCAAGCACAACGACGAGGACGCGCTGCGGCTCGCTCAGCGATGGTCGAAGGTCGTCGCCGTGCTGTTCGCGGTCGGCGCCGTCAGCGGCACGGTGCTGTCGTTCGAGTTCGGACTGCTGTGGCCCGAGATGATGGACCGCTACGGCGACGCGTTCGGCATCGCCTTCGCGATCGAGGGGATCTTCTTCTTCCTCGAGGCGATCTTCATCGCGATCTACATCTACGGCTGGAAGCGGCTGCCCGGCTGGGCGCACTTCTGGAGCGGGGTGCCGATCGCGATCTCTGGGATCGGCGGCGCGCTGTCGGTGATTGCGGCGAACGCGTGGATGAACACGCCCGCCGGGTTCACGCTCGGCCCCGACGGGCGCGTCGAGGACACGAACGTCGTCGACGTCCTCTTCAACACCTCGACCGCCCACGAGTTCGTCCACATGTGGATCGCCGCGTACATGGTCGCCGGGTTCCTCGCCGCGTCGGTCTACGCGGTGGCGATGCTGCGCGGGCGCCGGGACCGCTACCACAGGCTCGGATTCCTGATCCCGTTCACGGTCGCCGCGATCGCCGCCCCAATCCAGATCGTCGTCGGCGACTTCGTCGCCCGCGACGTCTTCGAGGACCAGCCGGCGAAGTTCGCGGCGATGGAGTGCGTGTACGAGACCGGGCCCGACCAGACCGAGTACATCGGCGGGATCTGCACCGACGGCGAGGTCAAGGGCGCGATCGGCCTCCCGGGCGTCGACTCCCTGCTCGCCGGGTTCAGCACGGACACGGTGGTCACGGGCCTCGACGACATCCCGCCGGATGAGCGACCGCCGAGCCCGACCATGATCCACCTCGCGTTCGACGCGATGGTCGGAATCGGATTCGCGCTGATGGCGCTTGCGATCTGGTTCGGAATCGCGTGGTGGCGCCGCCGGGAGCTCCCGTCGACGCCGTGGTTCCTGCGCGGCGCCGCGGCTGCGGGCGTGGCCTCGGTGATCGCGCTCGAGGCCGGGTGGGTAGTGACGGAGGTCGGTCGCCAGCCGTGGATCGTGGTCGGGTTCATGCGCACCGAGGAGGCGGTCACGCCGGCGCAGGGGATCTGGTGGGTGTTCGCGTTCACGCTCTTGCTCTACGTCGGCCTCGGGGTGATCGCCGGGGTCGTCCTGCGCGGAATGGCTCGCCGTTGGCGCGAGACCGACGCGGAGCTCGAGGCGCCCTACAGCCCCCCGCCTCCGCCTCCGACCGCTAGGGAGGCGGCGCCGTGAGCAAGTCCGATGTCGTAGCCGCGATCCTGTGGATCGGGGTCACCCTGTACGCGGTGTTCGGGGGCGCGGACTTCGGGGCGGGGATGTGGGACCTGGTGGCGGGGAAGGGCGAGCGGGGCGAACGCGCCCGGGCCCTGATCGACCACTCGCTGGCGCCGGTGTGGGAGGCCAACCACGTGTGGCTGATCTTCGTCCTCGTCGTGCTGTGGACCGCGTTCCCGCGCGCGTTCTCGGCTGTGATGACGACGCTGTACATCCCGCTCGCCGTCGCCGCCCTGGGCATCGTGCTTCGCGGATCGGGATTCGCGTTCCGCCACGCTCTGCCCGGGCCCGTCTACCGACCGGCGACCCGGGTGTTCGGGATCTCCTCGCTTCTGACCCCGTTCTTCATGGGCGCCGTGGTCGGCGCGATCGCCTCGGGCGAGGTCCCGGCCGGCGGAAACGGAGACCCGACCGCGAGCTGGATCGGCGTTGGCCCGCTCGTCACAGGGGTGCTGTTCGTTGCAGCCTCGGCGTACGTGGCGGCGGTGTTCCTGGTTCGCGACGCGGGAGCCGCGGGAAACGACGACCTCGTGCGCTACTTCAGCCGCCGCGCGCTGGCGATGGCGGTCGTCGCGGGCGCCGCGGCGCTCGCGGGGGTGTTCGCGCTGAGGGGGGACGCCCGCTTCGTGTACGACGGGCTGACGAGCGACGGCCTGCCGCTCGTCATCCTGTCGGCTCTGTGCGGCCTCGGCGCACTGCTGCTGCTGCTGCGCGGCATCACTCGCGGCGTCCGGCCGCTGGCCGTGGGCGCCGTCGTCGCGGTCGTGTGGGGCTACTTCGTCGCCCAGTATCCGTACATGCTCCCCGAGTCACTGACGATCGACGAGGCGGTCGGCGCCTCGGCCACGCAGACCGAGGTCATCGTCGTCTTCATCGTCGCCGCGGTGGTGTGCCTACCCGCGCTCGGCCTCCTCTTCGTGCTCGCCAACCGCCGCACGCTCGAATAGCGCCCGGCCCGCTGCTGCTCGTGTGGCTGCTGCGGCTGAGGTCGCGCTTCTGACAGGCTTCCGCGGATGAGGAACCTCCTCTGGATCGCCTACCTGGTGATCGGGATAGTCGTGGCCGCGGACCGGAACTACTTCGAGCGCCTCGGCAACGTCGACAACGTCGCGTCCGCGATCTTCGCGGTCCTGTTGTGGCCGCTGTTGCTGCTCGGGGTGGATATCACCCTGCGCTGAGGCGCGCCGGACGCGCGGCGTCCATATGCTGCCCGACATCATGAGCACCTGCCTGTCGCCTCGCAGTCCGGCGCTTCGCGCCCGATGCTCGGCGCCAAAGTAATGCGAGCCGTGACCTTCCAGGCCCCCGGCGAGGTCCGGGTCGACGACGTCCCGGAGCCGACGCTCGAGGCGGCGGACGACGCGATCGTCCGCGTCGAGGCGACCGGAATCTGCGGCTCCGACCTCCACATCTACCACGGCCGGGTGAAGATCGAGCCCGGGTTCGTGATCGGCCACGAGTACGTCGGCACGGTGGTCGAGGCCGGCGACGGCGTCACCGAGGTGAACCCCGGCGACCGCGTGCTCGGGACATACGGGACGGCGTGCGGCGGGTGCTTCTTCTGCCGTCGCGGCGAGTACCACAAGTGCGACGACGGGCGCGTTTTCGGCCACGGCGCCACCCTCGGGTCCCTCCAGGGAGCGCAGGCCGAGCTGCTCGCGGTCCCGCACGCCAACCTCACCCTGCGCCGCGTGCCGGACGGCGTCTCGGACGACGCGGCGCTGTTCGCCGGCGATGTCGCCGGGACCGCGTACCACGCGATCGCCGACGGCGGCTTCGAGCCCGGCGGCACGGTCGCCGTCCTCGGGCTCGGCCCGGTGGGGCTGTGCGCGGTGCAGGTGGCCCGAGCCGCCGGCGCGTCGCTCGTCGTAGCGGTCGACTCGGTCCTCGACCGGCTGCGGACCGCCGAGGCGCTCGGCGGCACGCCCGCCCACCTCACCGACGGCGACCCCCGGGGAACCGTCAAGGAGCTGACCGAGGGCCGCGGCGTGGACCTCGCGGTCGACGCGGTCGGCCATCCGGACGCGCTCGACCTCGCCTGCCGCCTCGCCCGCAAGGCGGGAACCGTGTCGGTGACCGGGGTCTACGCGGAGCGGGCCGAGGTTCACATGGGGGTGGTGTGGATCAAGGCCCTGACGCTGCGCACCGGCCACGCGAACGTGATCGGACACCTCGATCGGGTGCTGGCGATGATCGCGTCGGGAGTGCTCGACCCCACCCCGCTCGTCACCCACCACATGAAGCTCGACGACGCCGCCGACGCCTACCAGGTGTACGATCGCCGCGAGGCGCTGAAGATCGTCCTCACGCCGTGAAGCGGAATCATTCCGCCAGAATCCTCCGCTCCCGCTCGCCCGCGACTCGAACAACTGGTCCTGACGCGGGCTCGCTCACGCGTCCGGTTCTGGCGGGTGGTCGGTAACCCATGCGTCAGATTTCGCTCGAGGATTTTCAGGCTGTGGATATCCGCGTCGGGACGGTGACCGCGGTCGAGGAGTTCCCCGAGGCGCGGAGGCCGGCGTGGAAGCTGACGGTCGACTTCGGCCCCGAGGTCGGGGTGAAGCGCTCCTCGGCCCAGATCACGCACTACGGCCGCGACGAGCTCGAGGGACGCCAGGTGGTGGCGGTGGTCAACTTCCCTCCGCGGCGGATCGGGCCGTTCCTGTCCGAGGTCCTCGTGCTCGGGGCGCTCGACGACGACAAGGGCATCGTGCTGCTGCGGCCCGACTCCGAGGTCGCGCCCGGGGGCAGGATCGGCTAGCGGGCGCCGAGCGGCGCCAGCCACTCGGCGGGAAGCGCGCGCGGGATCGGCTCCGGGTAGGTGGGCAGCAGCCGTCGCGCGAGCTCGGCTGCTCATCGTCGAGTCGGAGCGGGTCCTGGTCGCCGTCGGTCTCGACCTCGCGCGGCTGTAGCGGGCGCGGGATCGCAAACGGCTCAAGTGACGACCGCCGTGACGACGGCGAAATAGACCGCGATCGACAGCAGGTCTTGGATCACGGTCGCCAGCGGCCCGGACCCGAACGCCGGATCCCTTCCGAGCCGCTGGAGCAACGCGGGCAGCCACATCGCGACGAGCGTCGCTATCGAGCAGCTCGCGACGAGCGCGACCGCGACCGCGACCGCGATATCGGCGTCGCCCCAGCCGGCGAGCGCGAAGGCGAAGAACGCCGCCCCGATCACGACCCCCATCACCACTCCGGTGAGCAGCTCCCTGACGATCACCGCTCCGACCGTGGTCCCGGCGGCCAGCGCGCGGATCAGCACCGTCTCGGTCTGGGTGCCGACCGCGTCGGCCATGTACACGATCGCGGGGATGAAGAAGGCGACCAACACGTTGGCGTCGAGCTGGTCCTCGAACGAGCCGACGATCAGCGCCGAGGCCATCGCGCCGACCAGGCCGAGGAGGAGCCACGGCAGCCGGTGCCACAGCCGCTCCCGAATGGGCTCCTCGGCCGCGCTGCGCGCGCGGCTCGCCCCGGCCAGGTAGCCGCCGAGGCGGGCGAGGTCCTCGTCGTGCTCGGCGAGCAGCGCGCCCAGCATGCGGTACGGGGGGATCAGCCCCCGGAACCCGCCGTCCTCGTCGACGACGGCGAGGCTGCTCTCGCGGTGCGCGACCATCTTCCACGCCGCCGCCTCCTGGTCGGTTTCGGGGGCGACCCGCGGGGGGTCGGGGTCCATCAGCTCGCGGACCCGCGCCCCGGCATCCGCGGCCAGCAGCCGCTCGAGCCGGACCAGGCCGACGAGCTCCTCGCCGTCGAGGACCGCGACGTCCTCGACGTAGTCGAAATCGGCGCCGACGAGACCGCCTCTGACCTCGGCGGCCGTCTCGTTCTCGCTCGCCACGGGGACCCGGCGGGTTGCGTGGTGGGCGGCCGCATCCAGGAGCTCGGGCGAGCCGGAGCGTTCGGAGCGCGCGGGGACGGCGCGTTGCACGGCGCGGATTGTGACTAGCCTTGTCGGCGGATGGCCGATCGAGCTCAGAGCGGCAAGCCCCGGGTCGTGATCGCGGGCGGGGGGATCGCCGGGCTCGAGGCGCTGCTCGCGCTTCGTGACCTCGCCGGGGATCGGGTCGAGATCACGCTGGTGGCGCCGACTTCCGAGTTCCTCTACAAGCCGCTCACGGTCGAGGAGCCGTTCTCGGCCGAGCCGGCCGAGCGCCACGAGCTCGAGCCGATAGCGCGCGAGTTCGACGCGCGATTCGTGCAGCGAGCGGTCAGCCGCGTAGACACCGACGCGCGCAGCGTCGAGCTCGATGACGGATCGGAGCTGCCGTACGACTTCCTGCTCGTGTGCGTGGGCGCGCGGGCGCGACCGGCGTTCGCGCACGCGATCACGTTCGAGGTCGCGGGCGAGCCACTGCGGATCGAGTCGCTGCTCGACGAGGTCGCCGCGAGCGAGGGCAAGCGGATCGCGTTCGTGGTTCCCCCAGGGATGAGCTGGCCGCTTCCCGTCTACGAGCTCGCGCTGATGACGAGGCGGCTCGCCGACGACCGCGGAGCGAGCGAGGTCGCGTGCATCGTCGTGACGCCCGAGGCCGCTCCGCTGATCATGTTCGGGCCGATGGCGAGCGAGGCGGTGGCCGAGACGCTGCGCGCGCGCCGCATCGAGGTGATCGCCGACGCGCTGGCGACCGAGGGGAAGGGTGGTGAGATCGTCCTGCACCCCGGCGACCGCGTGCTGGAGGCGGACCGGGTGGTGGGCCTGCCGAAGCTGGAGGGCCCCGCGGTGCCGGGGCTCCCGGCGGACGACCACGGCTTCATCCCGATCGACGACCACGGCCGGGTGCAGGGGCTCGACGGGGTGTACGCCGCTGGTGACGGCACGACGTTCCCGATCAAGCAGGGGGGGCTGGGCACCGAGCAGGCGGACGCCGCGGCCGAGCACCTCAGCGCCGCGGTCGGCGCCCCGGTCGAGCCGCAGCCGTTCCGCCCGGTCCTGCGCGGCAAGCTGATCGTCGGCGAGGAGTCGCTCAACCTCCGCGCCGACGTCGCCGGTGGCGCCGGAGAGGGGATCGCGTCGGCCGACTACCTGTGGTGGCCCCCGCACAAGGTCAGCGGCCGCTATCTCGCCCCGTGGTTGGCCGGGACCACTCCGCACCCCGAGCCGCAGCCCCCCCCGCACTCCGTCGACGTCGAGGTCGCGTTGCCGCACGAGTGGCACCGCGAGCCGATGGCGCTTGACCCCGACGGCCCTCCCGACGTCGACTAGCGCCCCACAGCAGCTCCTGTGGCCATTCGGTCCCGCCCGGGGCCGTGCGTGGATCGACCGCTCGTACAAGGATTCGGCGAGAACTCTCGACAGCGGTCCAAAGACTTCCGGGCGCCGCGCGCCTACCTTGCCGCCGGTGAAATGCCAAAACCGCGACCGGCGGCTCAGATGGGGCCGGCGGGCAAGGAGGACAAGCAGATGAGAAAGAGGCTCAGCCTCGGCCTCATCCTGGCGCTTGCGGTGTCCCTGGTGTTGCCGGGAACTGCGCTCGCTCAGGGCGAGGGCCTGGGGGCCGACCTCGAGGCGCTGAAGCTCGAGCTGGACATGACCTGGGTGATCGTCTCGGCGGTCCTGGTCCTGTTCATGCAGGCGGGCTTCCTGCTGCTCGAGATCGGCTTCTCGAGACAGAAGAACGTCGGCGCCGGAGTGGCGAAGATCCTGATCAACGTGTCGATCGCCTCGGTCGCGTGGTGGGCGATCGGGTACGGCATCAGCGGCCCCGGCAGCAAGCTGGTCGGGACTGACGGGTTCTTCTTCCACGCGGGCCAGGACATCGCCGGAACCGTGGTCACGGGCGACGTCGTCGCCCTGATGCTGTTCGGCTTCATGTTCTGCGCCGTGTCGCTGGCGATCGTGTGGGGCACGACGCTGGAGCGGATCAAGTTCGGCGCCTACGTGGTCTACGCGATCGTTTTCGCAGCGGTCATCTACCCGATCGTCGCGCACAGCGTGTGGTCGGGCGAAGGCCTGCTCGACGACATCGGCGGCAAGGAGGTGCTCGACTTCGCGGGCTCCTCAGTGGTGCACCTGACCGGCGCCACGGCCGGGCTGGCGGCGCTGCTGCTGCTCGGCGCGCGGGCCGGCAAGTACGGCCCCGACGGGAAGCCGCGTGCGATCCCGGGGCACTCGATGCCGCTCGTCGGCCTCGGGGTCCTGATCCTGTGGGTCGGCTGGTACGGGTTCAACGCCGGCTCGGCGCTCGGGACGAGCGACGTCCTGTTCGCCGAGGTCGCGCTGAACACGCAGCTCGCGGCGGCCGCCGGTGTGATCGGCGCGCTCGCCGTCGTGTACATGAAGACGAAGTCGCTCGACGTCGGGATGGGTGGAAACGGCGCCATCGCGGGCCTGGTCGGCATCACGGCACCGTGTGGCTACGTGGAGTTCTGGGCCGCGCCGATCATCGGGCTGGTCGCCGGTGTGCTCGTCGTGTACAGCGTGCTGGCGATCGAGAAGTACATCGACGACCCCGTCGGCGCGCTGTCCGCACACGGGATGGCCGGTGTGTGGGGAACGGTCGCCGTGGGCCTGTTCGCGACGCCGCGCCTGATCGACCCCGAGACCTCCAGCCCCGGGCTGTGGTACGGGATCATCGGGGAGTCGTCCTTCGACGCCGGCCTCGGCCAGCTCGGAGTGCAGGCCGTGGGTGTGGCGGCGACGTTCGCCTTCGTGCTCGTTGCCTCCGTCGCGGTCTTCTACGCGATCAGGATGACGATCGGGTTGAGGGTCCCGGAGGATCAGGAGCTCGCCGGGCTCGACATCTCGACGCACGGGATGTACGGGTACCCCGAGCAGTTCATTCCGCCGGAGGAGTATCCGACGCTGCCGGTCGAGCCCCACGTCGCCGGGACACCGGTCGGCGCGGCGCCGGCCACGGCTCCGGCCCAACGTCCCACGAGCGGCTGAGAGGGGGTGAACGAACGAATGAAGAAGGTCGAGGCGTTCATCCGCCACGAGGCGTTCGAGCCGATCAGGGCCGAGCTGCTCGAGAAGGGATTCCCTTCCCTGTCGATCGGCGAGGTCAAGGGCTCGGGACGCCAGAAGGGCATCGTCGAGCACTACCGTGGCTCGAGCCTGACAGTCAACGTTCGCCCCAAGCTCAAGCTGGAGTGCGTCGTTGAGGACAAGGACAAGCCGGTGGTGGTCGAGACGATCCTCAAGCACGCGCGGACCGGGGACGTCGGAGACGGGAAGATCTTCGTCCTCCCCGTCGACGAGGCGATCCGGATCCGCACGGGCGAGGAAGGCGAGGAGGTTCTCCAGGCTCACGAGCCGTCGGAGATCCCCGCCTAAATGACGCAAATTGCGCCCGCGACGGCGAGGCCGGGCCTGGCTCGGCCTCGCCGTCAGCGGCGAGAATTCGAAGCACACGCATCAACTCACAGAAGGAGCGACAACAGATGGCAACAATCGCCGAGTCCAGGACGAGCCCGGACGAGATCCTGGCCCAGGTGGAGTCGGATGGCGTCGAGTTCATCCGCTTCTGGTTCACCGACATCCTGGGGCAGCTGAAGAGCTTCGCCGTCGGCAAGGAGGAGCTCGAGGACGCGCTCGCGGAGGGCATGGGCTTCGACGGCTCGTCGATCACCGGCTTCAACGCGATCGAGGAGTCGGACATGATCGCGATGCCCGACCCGGACACCTACGCGGTGCTGCCGTGGCGTGACGACGGCGGGTCCGGAAAGGGCAACGTCGCGCGGATGTTCTGCGACGTCCTTCGCCCGGGCGGCGAGCCCTACGTCGGGGATCCCCGCCACGTGATGCGCCGTGCCCTCGCCCGTATGGAGGAGCTCGGCTTCGATCACTACTACCTGGGGCCGGAGCTGGAGTTCTTCTACTTCGGCAGCGACGAGCTCGGCGAGGACGGGCGGCCGACGATCCTCGACAAGGGCGGGTACTTCGACCTCACGACGCTCGACGCCGCGTCGGACCTGCGGCGCGAGACGGTCAACGCGCTGAAGGCGGTCGGGATCCCGGTCGAGTACACCCATCACGAGGTCGGGCCCTCCCAGCACGAGATCGACATGCGATACGCCGACGGGCTGCGCATGTGCGACAACGCGATGACGTACCGGATCGTGGTCAAGGAGGTCGCGCACCTGCACGGCTGCTACGCGACGTTCATGCCGAAGCCGCTGTTCGGCGAGAACGGGTCCGGGATGCATACGCACCAGTCGCTGTTCAAGGGCGACTCGAACGCCTTCTACGAGGAGGACGCGCACTACCACCTGTCCGACACGGCGCGGGCGTTCATCGCGGGGCTGTTGACCCATGCGCGGGAGATCGCGGCTCTGTTCGCGCCGAACGTGAACAGCTACAAGCGGCTCGTGCCGGGCTACGAGGCACCGGTGTACGCGGCGTGGTCGCAGCGCAACCGCTCCGCGCTGGTCCGGGTGCCGATGTACCAGCCCGGGAAGGAGAAGGCGACGCGGTGCGAGCTGCGGTGCCCCGATCCGTCCTGCAATCCCTACCTCACGTTCGCGGCGATGCTGCACGCGGGCCTCGAGGGGATGGAGAAGGGCTACGAGTGCCCGGAGCCGATGGAGACGAACCTCTACGACCTCACGCACGACGAGCGCGAGGCGAAGGGGATCACCCAGCTCCCCGAGACCCTCGGCGAGTCGATCGAGGAGCTCGCCTCCTCGGAGCTGGTTCGCAAGGCGCTCGGCGACCACATCTTCGAGCGCTACGTCGAGCTGAAGCGCGAGGAGTGGGAGGAGTACCGGGTCCAGGTCACCCAGTGGGAGCTGGAGCGCTACCTCCCGGTCCTGTGAGGCGCTGAGGAGATCGGCAGGGCATTGGACTACGCGGGCCGGTCGCGATCGTGCGCCGGCCAGCGGCCTCGTTGCCGCGCCGGGGTGCGAGACTCCAAGCATCAAGTGGACCGCCGATCAGATTCCGGACCAGTCGGGTCGCACCGCGATCGTGACGGGGTCGAACAGCGGCATCGGGCTGAGCGCGGCTCGGGAGCTGGCGCGGGCGGGCGCTCACGTGGTTCTCGCCTGCCGCAACACCGGCAAGGGTGAGGCGGCCCGCCGGGAGATCCGCGGCGCGGCGGAGGGCGCGGACGTCGAGGTCGGCGAGCTCGACCTCGCCAGCCTCGCGTCGGTTCGAACGTTCGCGGACGGCTTCCGCGAGCGCCACGACGGCCTCGACATGCTGATCAACAACGCCGGAGTGATGGCGCCTCCGCGCAGCGAGACGAGCAACGGATTCGAGCTCCAGCTCGGCACCAACCACCTCGGGCACTTCGCGCTCACCGGCCTGCTGATCGATGCGATGAAGGGTCGGTTCGACGCCCGCGTGGTGACGGTGACCTCACCCGCACACTGGTACGGGCGGATCAACTTCGACGACCTCCAGGGCGAGCGCCGTTACGGCCGATGGTTGGCGTACGGGCAGTCCAAGGCCGCCAACATCCTCTTCGCGCTAGAGCTCGACCGACGACTACGCGAGGCCGGACGGGAGGCGCGGAG
>DATHVJ010000084.1:0-4425 GCA_035461345.1 Solirubrobacterales bacterium
ACCCAGGTGGCGCGGCCGCTGATCGAGATCTTCTTCGGCCGCCTCGACGCGAGGACCGTCAGCACCCGGGGCACCGGTGAGCTCCTCGAGCGCTACTTCCCGGGCCGCTACGAGCTCGTGCCGCCCGGCGCCGACCCGGGCACGGGATCGAGGCCGGCCGGCGGCCCACCGCGAGTCGCGAAGTGCGGTCGAGGACGTGCTGGGAACGAACGGGTCGTGGACGTGGACGACGTCGAGCTCGATCCCACCCAGCAACTGGTCGAGCGTGCGGCTGACGTCGAGGGGAACGGGCGCGACGCGGGGGCGGGGGCCGCGAGGCATCGGGATTCCCTGGCCGACCGCGAGCACCGGCGATCCACCTGACCTGTTCCGCGGCGCTCGGTCGAAAATCGAGGCGGGATCGCCGTCGAGCGCCGAGCGTATCGCGCGCCTCGAGTCGCGGATCGCGGTGCGCGAGTCCGACGGCGCCGCGACGAGCACCCGGTGCCCGCGCTCGCGCAGCCCGGCCGCCGTTTGCGCGACGAACTCGTTGACCTCGTGGTGCGGGCCCCAGGTGTGGGGCGTGACATGGAGAATCGAGAGGCGCTCGCCGGCCACCCGCGCAGGATATGACCGCCACGGGGCCGGCGAGGAGCGGGCCCGCCCGTCAACCCCCCGCGCGGCTCGTCAAGCCTCGGTCGTCTCGGAGACGGGAGGCGCGCCCACCTCGGCCGGCCGGCGCGCGTGCTGGCGGATGAACTCCTCGGTCATGTCACGAGCGACCGGGTCGGGCCGCTGCGTGTGCGGCGACTTCATCAGGTAGCTCGAGGGGCCGTCGAGCTGACCGGCAATGCCGTGGTTGAGGGCCAGCTTCACTATCCGGGCGGCGTCGATGACGATCCCGGCCGAGTTCGGCGAGTCCCAGACCTCGAGCTTGAGCTCGACGGTCAGCGGCACGTCTCCGAACGACCGGCCCTCGAGCCGGATGTGCGCCCACTTGCGGTCGCCGAGCCACTCCACGTAGTCGGACGGCCCGATGTAGACGTTCGCGTCCTCGATCTCGCCGTCCATGATCGAGGTGACCGCGCGCGTCTTCGAGATCTTCTTCGACTCGAGCCGCTCGCGCTCGAGCATGTTGTAGAAGTCCATGTTGCCGCCGACGTTGAGCTGGCTGGTGCGCTCGATGCGGACGCCGCGATCCTCGAACAGGCGCGCGAGTTGGCGGTGGACGATCGTCGCGCCGACCTGCGACTTGATGTCGTCGCCGATGATCGGGAGGCCGGCCCGCAGAAAGCGCTTGTTCCAGTAGTCCTCACGGGCGATGAACACTGGCAGGCAGTTGACGAACCCGACGCCCGCCTCGATCGCCTGCTCCACGTACCACTTCGTCGCCTGCTCGGAGCCGACCGGGAGGTAGCAGACGAGGACGTCCGTCTTCGTCTCCTGGAGGATCCCGACGATGTCGTCGGTCTCGCCCGGGGCCTTGGTGATCTTCTGCTTCAGGTACTTGCCGAGCCCGTCGTGGGTCATCCCCCGATGCACCGGGACGCCGAGGTTGGGCACGTCGGAGAACCGGATCGTGTTGTTCTGCCCCGCGAAGATCGCCTCCGAGAGATCCTTGCCGACCTTGTCCGCGTCGATGTCGAACGCCGCGGTGAACTCGATGTCGCGGACGTGGTAGCCGCCGAGGTCCACGTGCATGAGCCCGGGCACGGTGGCGGTGGGATCCGCGTCCCGGTAGTACTGGACGCCCTGGACGAGCGAGCTCGCGCAGTTGCCCACTCCGACGATCGCGACGCGGACCTTGTCGTCGCTGGCGGGCGCGCCGTTGCTCTTCGCTCCGTCGGTTGTGCTCATCCGAGGCTCCTCTCGCGGTTGGCCGTCTTATCACACCCGATCCGAGACCGGGTTACAGCGCGCGGGTCACACCTTCCGCGCCTCGGCGCCCTCTAGACCCGCCAGCTCGCGCCGCACGTGCAACACGCGCTGCACGACCGTGATCGCGGTCAGGGCGCCCATCACGTATATCGCGGGGGCGAGCAGCTCGACGTCGAAGATACCGGCGCCCTTGGCGAAGACCAGGCCGATCGACAGGATCACCACCCGCACCGCCCGGCTGGCGAGGCCGACCTTGCACTCGACGCCGAGGGCCTCCGCCCGAGCGCGCGTGTACGAGACCATCAGCGAGCCGAGCACGACGAGCACGCACGCGGCCGCCGCCACCTCGTCTCCCCGCTCGGCGAAGTACCACGCGACGGCCGCGAGGACGACCCCCTCCTCGATTCGATCCAGCGTCGAGTCGAGGAAGGCGCCGAACAGCGTGCCCTTGCCCGACATCCGCGAGTAGCGGCCGTCGAGGGTGTCCATCACCGAGCCGACGATGAACGCGACGCCGGCGAGGAAGAAGAGCCGCTGGGTGACGAGAACCGCCGCGGCGAGGTTGAGCACCAGGCCGGTCATCGAGATCGCGTTCGGGGTCAGTCGCGACTCGATCAGCGCGTCCCGGGCGAGAGCGCCGAGCTCCTGGGCGTTGCGGGGGCGGCGCGGGTCGCGCGGGCGCCGCGACGGGGTTGGGGGGGCCTCTGTCGACATCGAGGCGCGCGCGTCAGGCCGCCGCCTCGCTCGGCGCCGAGCGCCATGCCCAGGCGGGAGGGCCGACGCGACTCAAGACGCGGACGGCCGTGATCGCGGCCAGGCAAGCGACGGCCGCTCCGGCGGCAGCGTCGAACCAGTAGTGGTTCGCGGTCACGACGACGACGAACAGGACGAGCAGCGGGTAGAGCGACCAGAAGACGCGCGCCACCGCGACCCGCGACAGCATCATCCCGGGGACGGAGATCATCAGCGCGAAGGCGATGTGCATGCTGGGCACGGCCGCGTACGGGTTGACGAGGAGGCTGACCGCGCCGGTGTCCTGGTCGACGTTGGTGAGCGCGGCGATCGTATCCGTGAACCCGTCCTCGGGGAAGAAGCGCGGAGGAGCGGTCGGGAACGCCGCGTAGCCGACCAGGGCGAATCCCATCGCGACCAGGAACATGTTTCGCACGAAGTAGAAGTGCTCGTTGCGGAACAGGTACAGCCACGCCAGGAACCCGGTCGTGATCACGAACTGGGCGTTGAGGTACATGAAGTTGGCGCCGTCGATCAGCCACCCGTGGGCGATCAACGCCTGCTGGAGCCCGGGCTCGAAGAACGTGCCGAGCGAGCGCTCGAACTCGATCACCCGCTCGCCGTTCGCGATTGCGAGCGACGCCTTGCCGTCGGCGAGCCCGCGGACCATCTGGTAGCCCTGGTACGCGAACAGGAAGAGGGCCAACTGGCGCAGCAGATCTCCCCAGCCCTGGGGCAGTCGCTGGCCGATGATCGTGAACGGACGCAGGATGAATGCAGGGACGCGGCGCACGGGGATGCTGCGGGATTGTAAAGGCGCGCGTTTGGCCGCTCTCGCCGCGGATCCCGCCGCGGGACGGCGGTCAGGGTTCGTCGAGGAAGCCGACGACGCGGTCGACGAGGTCGGGGCGCTCGATCCACGGCCAGTGACCGGCATCGTCGAGCTCGACCACCTCCGCGTTCCCAAGCCGCCCGGCGTACAAGCGGGCGAACTCGACCGGGATGTAGGGGTCGGCTGCGCCCCACGCGACGAGCGCCGGGCATCCGAGCTCGCCGAGCCGCGACCCCGCCGCCGCCAGCGCGTCCTCGGGCGCTGAGCGGTACAGCTCGAGGATCGCGCGCCTCGTCCCGCGATCGAAGTGGCGCCAGATCATGTCCACGAACTCGTCCGGCATCGGGCGTCCGTCGGCCGTCGCCTGGCGCAGCAGCAACGCGGTCCCCGAGCGGGTGGTGATCGCGTTGAAGAACTCCCCGATCCCGCGCCGCCGCCACACGTAGCGCGCGATCCAGTGCCAGCGGTAGCCGGGGAGCAGCGGGACCGCGTTGATCAGGACCAGGCGCCGCACGCGGTCGGGACGCTCCTGGGCCGCGACCAGGGACAGTGCGCCCCAGTCGTGGGCGACGAGCCGGTGCTCGCCGATCCCAAGGGTCTCGAGGAGCCGCTCGTGGAAGGAGGCGAGTCCGTGCATGGTTCCGACGAAGCGGCCCGGCTCTGGGCGCTCGGAGCGCCCCCACCCCGGGAGGTCGGCCGCCACTGCTGATCCGCCGACGCGCTCGAGGAACGGCAGCCAGTCTTCGGAGTGGGTGGGATTTCCGTGGACGAACACGGTCGGCGGCCCTTTCCCTGGCCGGCGGCGCACGAACGTCCGCACGCCGTCCACATCGACGTTCAGCTCCTCGATCACCCGCCCGACCCTATCCTCGCGCCGTGGCGGTCGACACCTGGAAGCGCCCGACGAAGCGACGCGTGCGCGCTATCCGCGACCGCCTCCGAGAGCTGTACGGCCGCCCCGAGCAGCGGCCCCACGGTGAGCCCGTGGCCGAGCTGGTCCGCAC
>DATHVJ010000085.1:0-10832 GCA_035461345.1 Solirubrobacterales bacterium
TCGGCGTTCCGTTCCTGTTCGCGGTCGCGTACTCGGCGGTCGGCTTCTCGCTCTACTTCGCGATCGGGGTCGTCGCCGACCGGGGGCTGGGACTGACGCCGCTGATCTTCCTCGCGGCCGGAGTGCTGTTCGTGCTGACGACGCTGACCTACACGGAGGGGAGCGTGATGTTCCTCGAGCGCGGGGGCTCGACGACGATGGCCCGCTACGCGTTCAACGAGCTGGTCAGCTTCGCGGCGGGATGGGCGATCCTGATCGACTACATGATCGTGGTCGCGCTCGCGGCGGTCACGGTGCCGCACTACCTGGGGCCCGTGTGGGGCGGGTTCACCGAGCCGGGGGGAGAGGTGATCGCGGCGGGCGCCGTGATCGTCATCGTCGCCGCGCTCAACGTGCTCGGGGTCACCGGGCGCCACCGGCAGCGCCTGCTTGTCGTCCTCGCGCTCGCCGACCTCGCGATCCAGGCGGCGGTGATCCTCGTCGGCGTCTCGGTGATGTTCGAGCCCGACCTGCTGACCGCGGAGCTCGACCCGTTCACATCGCCCTCGGTCGAGGACGTGATCTACGCGGCGGTCATCGCGACCGTCGCGTTCGCGGGGATCGAGGCGGCCTCCGACCTGGCGCCGGACCTCGAGTTCGAGCCCGCCGACCTCAAGCGGGTGCTGACCGCCGGCGCGGTGCTCGTGCCGCTGACGTATGCGGCGATGGCCGCGATCGCGCTGATGGCGGTTCCAGTGGTGGCGACCCCTCGGGGGCCGGAGACGGAGCTGGCGGGCTCGTTCATCGACGACCCGATCCTCGGGGTGGTGCAGAGCTATGAGCCGGCGTGGCTGGCCGACGTGATGCAGTGGGCGGTGGTCGTCGTCGCGCCGGTCGTGCTGCTGTGGGCGGCCAGCACGTCGATGCTGGGGTTGTCGCGGCATGTGTACGCGCTGGCGACGAACCGCCAGATCCCGAGCTGGCTGGGCAAGCTCGGGCGACGGCACGCCACCCCGCACGTGGCGATCGCAATCGCGGCGGTGCTGACGTTCGCGCTCGTGGTGCCGGGGGACATCGAGTTCCTGGCCGGCGTGTACGCGTTCGGCGCCCTGCTGGCGATCTCAATCGCGCACCTGTCGGTGATCCGCCTGCGGGTCACGGATCCCGACCGCGAACGGCCGTACCGCGTGCCGCTCGACGTGACGGTGCGGGGGAGTCGCCTGCCGCTCCCCGCGATCGTCGCGGCGCTGATCACGGTGATGGCGTGGGCCAGCGTGGTGGCGTTCCACGGCGGGGCGCTCTACCTCGGCGGGGGGTGGATGGTGTTCGGTCTCGTCGGCTACGTGGTCTACCGGCGTGTGTTCGAGAGCACGTCGCTGACGAAGCGGGTGACGGTTCCGGCCGAGGCGCTGGTCAAGGAGGAGCCGGAGGTCGAGTACGCGAGCATCCTGGTGCCGGTCTTCGGGACGAAGCTCGACGACGACATCGTGGGGACGGCGGGGCGCTTCGCGGCCGCGGACGAGGCGGGGGCGACGGACGGCCTCGGCCCGCGGCTCGACATCGTGTACGTGATCGCCTTGCCGCTGACGGTGCCGCTGAGCGCGTCGCCGCCGCGCGACGAGCTGGAACGGGCGGAGGCGGCGCTCGAGCGCGCGCGGGAGGTGGGCGAGGAGTACGAGTCGGTAGAGGTCGGAACGGAGATGGTGCGGGCGCGAAGCGCGGGCGCGGGTATCGTCGCGGCGGCGCGCCAGCGCGGGGTCGAGGCGATCGTGATGGGGGGCGAGCCCCCGTCGCGAGTTCGGGGTGGCGCGATACTAGGGGGGATCGGGGCGGCGCGGCCGCCGGAGATTGGCGAGGTGACCGAGTACGTGCTGCGCAAGGCGCCTTGCCGGGTGTTGCTGACGGCCCCGCCCGAGGGCTAGGCGGCGGTCGCCGGGGACTAAGATCCGCTCATGTTCATCCTCATCGTCGGCGCGGGGCGCGTCGGCTCGTCGCTGGCGCGGGCAATGCTGAAGGACGGGCACGAGGTGTCGTGCCTGGACGAGGATCCGGAGTCGCAGGCGCGCCTCGCGGTGGGGATGGACCGTGCGTGGGAGGACTCGGGCGGCCAGTTCACGGTCGGCACCGGGCTCGAGGTCGACGCTCTGGTCGCGGCCGGGATCGAGCGCGCCGACGCGTTCGTGGCCGCGACCGACGGCGACAACACGAACATCGTCATCTCCCAGATCGCGAAGCGCCGGTTCGAGGTGCCGACGGTGATCGCGCGGGTGCTGGATCCGCTGCGCGCCGAGTGGTACGAGCAGCAGGGCCTGCACACGATCTGCCCGACCCGGGTGGCGATCGACATGCTCCAGGTCGAGGTGCGCGAGGCGGCCGACAAGCAGCGGGTGCGCGAGGGGTCGAGTGCCGGTAACGGCGCGAGCGCCGGCTCGGGCGAGGCGTAGAGATGCCGGATCGGATGTACATCATCATCGTCGGGGCCGGCAAGGTGGGTTGGAACCTGGCGCGCGAGCTGCTCGACAAGGGTCACGAGGTGACGCTGATCGAGGGGAACCGGGATCGCTATCTGACCGTCGAGCAGGAGCTCGAGCACAGCATCCAGTACGGCGACGCGAGCGAGCTGTGGATCCTCGAGCGGGCGGGGATCTCGCGCGCCGACATGGTCATCGCGGTGACCGGCGACGACGAGGACAACATGCTGATCTGCCAGGTGGCGAAGGAGAAGTACCTGGTGGACCGGATCATCGCGCGGATCAACAACCCCCGGAACAAGGAGTGGTTCGAGCTGCTGGGGGTCAGGCCGTCCGTGTCCGCGACCGACCTGATCCTGCGCCTGATCGAGCACGAGGTGCCCGAGTACGGGCTCGTCCACTTGCTCGACCTGCCGCAGGAGAGGCTCGAGATCATCGAGATGCTGCTGGCGCCCGACTCGAAGGTCGCGGGCCGCAGGGTCGGCGACCTCGACATGCCCGAGGGGACGCTGCTGATATCGGTCCTGCGCGAGGGCCGCGGCTTCGTGCCCGGGCCGGACACCGTCCTCGAGGCTGGCGACGAGGTGCTCGCGGTGCTCGACCCGGGGGTCGAGGAGGACCTGAAGACGTTCCTCGGCTCCGACGGGACCCCCGCATGAACGCGCGTCGCGAGGTCGAGTTCGTGATCGTCGGCGGCGGGATGGCGGGGGCGCACTGCGCCGCCGAGCTGCGCCGCCAGGGGGCGGACGGGGCGGTGGCCCTTGTGGGCCGCGAGCCGCACCCGCCGTACGAGCGCCCGCCGCTGTCGAAGGAGTACATGCGGGGGGAGAGCACGCCCGAGGATGCCTACGTCCATCCCGAGGACTGGTACCAGGAGAACGGGGTCGAGCTTCTGACAGAGACGAGCGTGATGTCGCTCGACGCCGCCGACCGGGTGGCGAAGCTGTTGGGCAAGGGGGAGATCGCGTTCGAGAAGGCGCTGGTGGCGACGGGGGCGGACGTGAGGATCCTGCACGTGGAGGGGACGCAGCTCGACGGGATCCACTACCTGCGGACCCTGAAGACGTCGGACGAGATCCAGGAGGACGCGGCGGGCGCGGACCACGTGATCCTGATCGGGGGGAGCTACATCGGCACCGAGGTGGCGGCGTCGCTGACCGCCAAGGGGAAGCGGTGCACGATCGTGATGATGGAGGAGGTGGCGCTGTCGCGGACCTTCGGCGACGAGGTGGGCCGGTACTTCCACGAGTTGCTCGAGTCGAAGGGGATCGAGATCGTCGGCGGGGAGGAGCTGGAGGAGTTCGTGGGCGACGGGCGGGTGAGCGCGGTGCGGACGAAGTCGGGGAGGGAGATCGAGGGCGACGTGGTGGTGGTCGGCGCGGGCGTGCACCCCGACGAGCGCCTGGCCGCAAAGGCGGGCCTCGAGGTGGAGAACGGGATCGTCTGCGACGAGCGGCTGCAGACCTCGGTCGATGGGATCTACGCGGCGGGCGACGTGTGCTCGTACCAGAGCGCGGTCCACGGGCGGCGGCTGCGGATCGAGCACTGGGACGTCGCGCTGCAGCAGGGCCAGTACGCGGCGAGGGCGATGCTGGGGGAGGAAAAGCCCTACGACGTCGTGCCGTACTTCTTCAGCGACCTGGCCGATTGGGCGAGCTACGAGTACGTCGGGCCCGCGGAGACGTGGGACGAGATCGTCCTGCGCGGCGACTACGACGCGGGCGAGTTCACCGCCTGGTACCTCGAGCGGGGCAAGGTGGCGGCGGTGTTGACCGTCGGCCGCTCCGACGACCTCATGCACGCCCGTCGGCTGATCGAGTCCGGCGCCGACATGTCCGGCGACCGCGAGGCGCTCGCGGACATCGACAGCGACCTCGACGCGGTCGGCTAGGCTGCCGGGTCGCTAACGCGCGACTATCCTCAACGAGGCAGGTGCGCCCTGGTGTAATGGCAGCACGCCTCGCTCTGGACGAGGTAGTCGGGGTTCAAATCCCTGGGGCGCAGTTATGGACCGCATCGCAGTCGCGCCGAGTGGTCACCTGGGTAGTCGCTGGACTACCTAACTGTCCACTCGGCCTGACCGGCGAAACCAATCGCTAACCTTCCCCGCTCATGCGGCCGAGGTACGTAGCACTTGCGCTGCTAGTCGGGGCGTTCGCGGCAGGGGCGATCGTCGCCTGTGGGGGCGACGACGACGAGCCGATCGTGCCCGTCACCACCCAGACCGAGCCGAGCGACGCCGCGACCAGCAAGGGGGAGTTCGTCGACGAGGCCGACGCGATCTGCGAGGAGGCCAACGCGGCGATCGCCGGGCTCGCGGACACTTCCGCCGGCGATCCCAGCATCCAGGTCGCCCAGGAGCGCGAGATCGTCGAGGACATGCTCGACCAGATCGAGAGCCTCGGAACCCCCGACGAGGACGAGTCCACGCTCGAGGACTTCATCGACGCGCTCGAGGAGCTGGCGCGCAACCTCGACAGCCAGGAGCTTGCCGCCGAGCGCGACGACACCGGCTCGCTCGCCGAGCTCGAGACCGAGGCGACCGCGATCCGCGCCGACCTGGCGACCGCCGCCCAGGAGTACGGCTTCAGGGAGTGCGGAGGCGAGGCCACGGCGAGCACCGACGGCACCGACCTCGGCGCCGGCGGCAGCGCCGGCGGCGACACGGGAGTCGCGCCGGCGCCCGAGCCCGCGCCGTCGCCCCCGGCCGTGCCGGCGCCGGTCGAGCCCGCGCCGGCGCCCGCACCGCCGAGCGGCGGGACCGGCGGCGGGACCCCCGACACCGGCGGCGACACCGGCGGGACGGGCGGGACCGGCGGCTCGGGCGGCGTCAGCCCGTAGCCGACCCCGCGCCTAAGCCGCCTGCTCCGCCCACGCGCCGTACAGGCGCGCGTACGGGCCGTCGCCCTCGATCAGCTCCTCGTGCGTGCCCGACTCCACGATCCGGCCGTCCTCCAGGACCACGATCCGCGCCGCCCGCCTGATCGTCGACAGGCGGTGGGCGATCACGATCGCCGTCCGCCCGATCAGCAGCCTCTCCAGCGCCCGCTCTATCTGACGCTCGGTGCGGACGTCCACGCTCGACGTCGCCTCGTCGAGGATCAGGATCCGCGGCGCGGCGAGCAGCGCGCGCGCGAACGCGACGAGCTGGCGCTGGCCCGCCGACAGGTGCACCCCGCGCTCGCCGACCTCGGTCTCGTACCCCTCCGGCAGCGCGGCGATGAACCCGTCCGCGCCGACCGCCGCCGCGGCGGCCCTGAGCTCCTCCTCGCCGGCGTCCGGCCTCCCGAAGGCGATGTTCTCCCTCACGGTTCCCGAGAACAGGAACCCCTCCTGCGGCACGATCCCGAGCTGTCCGCGGAGCCAGCTCGACCGCAGGTCGCGCACGTCGTGGCCATCGACGAGCACCCGCCCCCGCTGGGGGTCGTAGAACCGCGCCACCAGCTTTGCAAGCGTCGACTTGCCCGCCCCAGTCTCGCCGACGAGCGCCACCGTTTGTCCCGCCGGGACGTGGAGGTCGATGTCGCGCAGCGCCCAATCAAGATCATGCGCGCGATTTGCGAGCAGATCGCGCGGTTCGCGCGGGTCCGGCTCATCGGAATACGAGAAGGAGACGCCCTCGAGCTCGATCTCGCCCCGCAGCGTGCCCGGGTCGACGGCGTCCTCGCGATCGGTCATCTCCGGCTCGGTGTCGAGCAGGTCGAAGATCTTGTCGAGCGCCGCCATCCCCTGCTGGTAGGTGGTGTACAGCTGCGAGATCTGCTGGATCGGGTCGAAGAACGTCTGCAGGTAGCCGATGAACGCGACCACGACGCCGATCTCGATCGCTCCCTCCAGCGACTGGAACCCGCCGTAGAGGATGATCACCGCCGTCCCGACTGCGGACAGCAGCTCGACCGCCGGGAAGTACGACGCGTTCAGGTACACGGTCTTCATGTTCGCGTCGTAGTTCTCCCGGTTCAGCACGTCCATCCGCTGAACGTGCCGTGGCTCCTGAGCGAAGCTCCGCACTACGCGCACCCCGCTCAACGTCTCCTGCAGGTGCGCCGTGATGTTCGCGATCTTCACCCGCGTCACCCTGTACGCGTTCGCCGCCACGATCCGGAAGGCGATGCTCGCCACGGCCAGCAGCGGGAAGGTGAGGAAGGTGATCAGGGCCAGCTGGACGTCGAGCAAGAGCATGATCGCGACCACCCCGAACAGCGTCAGAAGGCTCGAGAACAGGGTCACGATCCCGTCGGTGACGAGGCTGTCAAGCGCCTGCACGTCGTTCGTCAGCCGCGAGATCAGGACCCCGGGCCGCCGCCGGGTGAAGAACCCGATCGACATCGCCTGGAGGTGGGCGAAGATCCGCTGGCGCAGGTCGGTCAGCGCCCGCTGCCCCACCCACCCCACGAGATAGGTCTCGACGTACGTCGCTCCCCAGTAGACGAGCGCCGAGGCGAGAAACGCGACGACGATCAGCCGCAGTGCGCCGACGTCCTCCTCGACGATTCCCGCGTCGATCGCCTGTCCGACCAGGTACGGCGGCGCCAGGCCCGCGGCCGTGGCCGCGACCAGCGCCGCCAGCATCAGCCCGACCTTCGCCCGGTAGGGACGCAGCAGGCTCAGCAGCCAGCGCAGCTTTCGGGCGCGCTCGTCCTCGCCGCGGGCCAGCCGCCATAGGTCCTTGACCAGCAGCCAGACGCGCTCCAGCGGATGCCGCCCGTTCACAGTCTGGCCACCTCCTCGCGCTCCTCGAGGTCGCGCTGCAGGAACACCTGGTCCTCGAGCCCCTTCTCGGCCAGCTCGGCGTACAGCGCGCAGCGCTCCAGCAGCTCCTCGTGGGTGCCGCGGTCGACGATCCGGCCCTCGTCCATGACCACGATCTCGTCGGCGAGCGAGATCGTCGACAGCCGATGGGCGACGATGAACGTCGTCCGCCCCGCCATCGCCTCGCGCAGGCCGTCGCGGATCAGCGCCTCGGTTCGCGCGTCCACCGACGAGGTGGCGTCGTCGAGGATCAGGATCCGGGGGTCGGCGACCAGCGCCCGCGCGATCGCGATCCGCTGTCGTTGGCCGCCCGACAGCGTCAACCCCCGCTCGCCGACCTCGGTGTCGTAGCCGGAGGGCAGCGCGTGGATGAACCCGTCAGCCTGCGCGCGGCGCGCCGCCAGCTCGATCTCCTCCCCGGTCGCCTCGGGGCGCGCGTAGGCGATGTTCTCCGCCACCGACGCCGAGAACAGGAAGCTCTCGTCGGCGACGAACGCGATCTGCGAGCGAAGCGAGGCGACGTCGACCTGACGCAAGTCGACGCCGTCGATCAGCATCGACCCGCGGCTCGGGTCGTAGAGGCGCGCCAGCAGCGCGACCAGGCTCGTCTTCCCCGATCCGGTCGGCCCGACGAGCGCCACCGTGCGCCCGGCCTCCACCGTCAGATCGACATCCTCCAGCGCCGGTTCCCCGCCGTTGTAGGCCAGCGACACCCGCTCCATCTCCACGCGGCCCTTGCCCTCCGGCAGCGGCGGCGAGCCCGGAGCACTGGTGATCCGCGGCTCGCGGTCGAGCACCTCGAACAGCCGGTTCCCGCCCGCTATCGCCCGCTGCGCCATCCCCAGGGCGATCCCCAGCATCCGCATCGGGAACGTGAGCATCATCAGGTAGATGTAGAAGGCGCTGAACTCACCCAGGCTGAGCCCGCCGTCGATGACCTGCTGGCCGCCGATCAGCAGCACGGCGACGAGTCCGAGGTTGGGCAGGAAGCCGAGCAGCGGGTTGTAGAACGCACGCAGCCGGGTCGAGAACATGTTCTGGTCGAAGAGCCGCGTGACCGAGCGCCGGAAGCGGAGCATCTGGTGCTGCTCGCGGGCGAACGCCTTGACGATCCGGATCCCCGCGACGCCCTCCTCGGCGTCGGCGCTCACCTCGGCCATCCGCTGCTGAACCTCCTGCAGCGCGGGCCTGTTGCGGCGGTTGTAGCGCGACGCGGCCCAGACGACGAACGGCACCGGCAGCAGCGCCAGCGCGGCCAGCCACGGCTTGATCACGATCATCACGGCGCTCGCGAGCAGGATCGTGAGCGCGTTCTGGGTGATGAAGATCAGCCCGTAGCCGAGGAAGAAGCGGATCGACTGCAGATCGACGGTCGCGCGCGACATCAGCTGGCCGGTCTGCTGGGTGTCGAAGAACCCCAGCTCGAGCATCTGGAGATGGCGGTAGAAGACGTTTCGCAGGTCGAGCTCGACGCCGAGTGACACCTTGCCCGCGATCAGGCGGCGGCTGACCGTGAGCACCAGCCGCAGCACCCCGGCACCGAGGATCGCCACCACCAGCGGCAGGATCGCGTCACGGTCCTGCGTCTCGATCGCGTCGACCGCGGCCCCGACGAGGGCCGGGATCGCGACGGTCATGCCCATCGCGCCCGACGCCAGCACCAGCGACCAGATCGTCGCCCGCCTGTACGGGCGTAGGAAGCCGAGCAGCCGCTGGAAGGTGGACATCCCTGTGACTATACAAACTGAAGTATCGCCTGCGGGGCGGAGTGTAGCCTGGGGGCGGTGACCGACGTGGTGCGACGTGCAGGGATCGCGTCGGCGGTCGGCGCGCTCGCCGTCGCGGCGGTTGTCGCCGCGGCAACCGGCTCGGGCGGAGCCGCGGACGACCGCGACGCGGGGGCGGCGGCGGTCGACCGGTGGATCCCGCGCACGCCCAGTCCGCTCGAGCGCACCGAGGTCGCGGCGGCGCGGATCGGCCGCCACGTCTACGTCGTCGGCGGGTTCGAGGCGCAAAGCGGCGAGACGACGGGGGCGGTCGCCCGGTACAACGTCAAGCACGACCGCTGGAAGCGGGTCGAGCCGCTTCCGATCGGAGTCAACCACGCGACGGCCGCCGCTCACGACCGCAAGCTCTACGTGCACGGCGGGTTCACGGCCTCCGGCGGCCTTGCCGGCGCCACCTCCCGGCTCTACTCTTACAACCCCCGCCGTGACCGCTGGAGGCGCCTCAGGGACTCGGGCGTCCCGCGCGCTGCCCACGCCCTCGCGGCGATCGGCGATCGGCTGTACGCGGCGGGCGGCGCGAACTCCTCGAGCCAGGAGCTGAGCTCGCTCGAGGTCTACGACATCTCCGACGGCGAGTGGACCGACGGACCGTCGATGAGCGTGGGCCGCAATCACGTCGCCGCCACCGTTGCGGGCGGCCGTTTCTACGTCCTCGGCGGCCGTCCCCTCAACACCGCCGTCGGCGAGGCGTTCGACCCTCGCTCACGCAGCTGGTCGTCGATCGCGCCCATGGGGACGCCGCGCAGCGGGTTCGCCGCAGCGCCGATACGGGGCAGGGTCGCCGTTTTCGGCGGCGAGGAGCTCGGGCCGGGTGGAACGACGATCGAGGAGGTCGAGCTGTATGACCCGGCGACGGATCGCTGGACCGAGCTCCCGGTGATGCGGACTCCGCGCCACGGGGTCGGAGGGGTGTCCCGGAAGCGACGCCTGTTCGCGCTCGAGGGAGGACCGCGGCCCGGGTTCGCGTTCTCCGATGCCGTCGAGTACCTCGACGTTCCGAAGGCACTCGTTCGCTAGGACGACGCGCTGCTCATGCCTCGACGGGCGCCGGGGCGCGCGACGTTCCCAGCGCGCCCGCGCTGGCGACGACGACGAGCGCGATCGCGACGAGCTCGATCGCCGACAGGCCCTGCCCGAGCACGACCAGCCCGACGAGCGCCGCGACCGCCGGCTCGAGGCTCATCAGCACCCCGAACGTGCCCGCAGCCAGCCTTCGCAGCGCCTCGAGCTCGAGCGAGTACGGGATCGCCGAGCTCAGCATCGCCACCCCGAATCCAACCGCCACCAGGCGTGGCTCGAGCAGCTCGGCGCCGCCGCCCACGACGCCGACGGGGACGAGCAGCGCCGCCGCAACGACCATCGCCATCGCCAGCCCGGTGGCGCCCGGAAGCGCCCGCCCGACGCGCGCCGACAGCACGATGTATGCGCCCCAGAACCCACCGGCCAGAAGTGCCAGCCCGGCGCCGAGCTCGTCGAGCGAGCCGCCCGGCGCGGGGGAGAGGAGGACGATGCCGCATCCCGCCAGCACCGCCCACGCCGCATCGAGGCGGCGTCGAGAGGCGACGATCGCGACGCCGAGCGGGCCCACGAACTCCAGCGTCACCGCGAGTCCGAGCGGGATCCGGTCCAACGCCGCGTAGAAGCACAGGTTCATTCCCGCGAGCGCGACACCGAACGTGGCGACGTCGCGCAGCGCGGCCCACGACATGCCGCGCACCGCCGGCCTCCAGATCGCCGCCAGGACGAGCGCCGCGAGCGCCACCCGCAGGAGCACCGTCCCCGCCGGGCCGAGGTCGTCGAAGAGCGTCGTCGCCAGCGCCGCGCCGACCTGGACCGAGACCAC
>DATHVJ010000086.1:0-4072 GCA_035461345.1 Solirubrobacterales bacterium
CGCGGGCGTGATCTCGCTCCAGCGCTCGACGTTGTCGCGGGGCGGCGTCGCGTAGAAGCTCGAGTTCAGCTCGACGACCTCGAAGCGCTCGGCGTAGAACCGAAGCCGGTCACGCGCCGCGAGCCCCTTCGGGTACCAGTGTTTGACGAACCCGGGATCGGCCCAGCTCGAAGTGCCGACCACGATCGTGCTCATCGGTCGAGTATTACCCGTAGGACACGGTGGTGATCCTGCCCGCGATGGCGGGCGGGGTCGCCTAGAGCTGCTCGCTCCCCTCGCGGGCGCTCGGTCCTGCGGCGCGTCCACGACGCGCCGTTTGCGCGCCTGGGCCACACCGCGACGACGATGGAGACGGTGTCCCGGTGCCGCGCGGCCGCGAGCCGGCGCTCGCGGTGATCGACTTCGCGGAGCGGAGGGGGAGGGATTCGAACCCCCGGACCGGGAAGACCCGGTCAACGGCTTTCAAGGCCGCCGCATTCGACCGCTCTGCCACCCCTCCGACGTCAAGGGTATGCGGTCGGTAGTCGCCCGGCCTGGATAATTCCCCGCCGATGGCAAGCGAGTGGCGCAACTGGGCGGGCGACCAACGCTGCACGCCGGCGGCGATCGAGTGGCCCGCCTCGCGCGGAGATCTCGTGGATTCCGTTGGGCAGGCTGCCGACGCCGGCCATCGGATCCGGGCCGCTGCGTCCGGCCACTCGTTCACCGACATCGCGTGCACCGACGGGACGATGCTGCGCCTCGAGCGGCTGAACCGGGTGCTCGACCTCGACCGCTCGTCGGGGCTCGTGCGGGTGGAGGCGGGAATCACGATCCACGCGCTCGCCGAGGCGCTCCACACCTACGGGCTGGCGATGGAGAACCAGGGCGACATCGACCGCCAGACCCTGGCCGGGGCGATCTCGACCGGGACCCACGGGACCGGCACCCGGTTCCGGAACCTGTCGGCGCAGGTCACCTCGGCCGAGCTCGTGCTCGCCGACGGCAGCGTCGTCGAGGTGAGCGCCGACACCGACCCCAAGGGTCTGCTCGCGGCGAGGGTGGGGCTCGGCGCGCTCGGGATCCTGTACTCGGTCACGCTGCGGGCCGTGCCCGCGTTCACGATCCGGCGCGTCGACCGGCCGGCGCCGCTCGGCGAGACCCTCGACGAGCTCGACGAGCTCGCCGACGCGCACGACCACTTCGAGTTCTACGCGTTCCCGCACACCGAGATCGCGGTCCTGCGCGAGAGCGAGCGCACCGACCGTCCGCCGCGGCCGCGCTCGGCGGCGACAGACTTCCTCAACGAGGTCGTTGTCGAGAACTGGATCCCGTCAGCGTTCGCGCGCGCGTCGCGGGCCTTTCCCGACCTCACCCCGTCGCTCGCCCGCTTCATCGCCGGCCGGATCGGGCGCTCGGTCAAGGTCGACCGCAGCTACCGCGTGTACGCGAGCGAGCGGCGAATCCAGTTCACCGAGATGGAGTACGGCATCCCGCGCGAGCACGCAGCCGAGGCGGTGCGGCGCGTGTTCGAGCTGATCGAGGCCGAGGGGCTGCGGGTCAGCTTCCCGATCGAGGTTCGGTTCGTCGCCCCCGACGACTCCTACCTCAGCCCGTCGCACGATCGCCCCACCTGCTACATCGCGGTCCACGTGTTCCGCGGGGTGGAGTGGGAGCCGTACTTCCGCGGGGTCGAGGCGATCATGACCTCCTACGGCGGCCGCCCGCACTGGGGCAAGCGCCACTTCCAGACCGCCGCGACGCTCGCCGCCCGATATCCGCTGTGGGACGAGTTCCAGCGCGTGCGCGCGCGGCTCGATCCCGAGGGCGCCTTCGCGAACGCGTACACGGATCGCGTCCTCGGCCTGGTCGGTCAGAGGAACGTCTTGCCCTCGCCGCGGTAGGTCGGCACCTCGTCGACGATCCGGCCACCCTCGACCAGGTAGAGGCTGGCGAAGCGCTCGCACAGCTCGCCCGCCTTGGCGTGGCGGAAGTAGACGCGGTCGCCGACGTCGAGCCCCGCCGCCGGCTCGCCGAGGACCGGCGTCTGCACCTCTCCGGCGCCCTCGAACGAGTCGAGGCGAAGTCCGCGCGGCAGGTAGGGTTCGGGGAGGCGGTCCTTGCCCGGCGCCCCCGAGGCTAGGTAGCCGCCGCCGAGCACGGTCGCGATCCGAGGGCTCGGCTTGCGAACGACCGGCATCGCGAACGCCGCCGCCGGGCGCAGGTCCAGGGAGCGGTAGTGGTCGAAAAGCACCGAGTCGTAGAAACCCGACCCGGCGGTGACCTCGGTGACGGCCGGCTCAGACGCGGTCGCCGCCAGACTGCCGGTTCCGCCGCCGTTGACGAACCCCAATGGCGTGACGCGCGAGACGGCCTCGACCACCGCCGCCCGCCGGGCGCGGATCTCACGCGCGGAGCGCCGCTGCATGGCGCGGATCGCCGCGTTGCGAAGCCCGCTTCCCGGCGCGTCGTCGCCGACGCCGGCGATGTGGCCCTCGTAGGCCATCAGGCCGGCGAGGCGGACGCCGTCGCGGGCGGCGATCTCGTACGCCAGCGCCGCCGCCTGGTCCGGTGTCCGCACCGGGGAGCGCTTGGGGCCGACCTTGACCCTGCCGCCGAGGGGCCACCACCCGACGTCGAGCTCGATGCAGGCCTGTACCGGCGCGACGGCGTCGGCGGTCGCCGCCTCGATCAGGTCGAGGTGGGCCGGGGAGTCGACCATCACCGCCGGCGCGCGGTCGGGATCGGCGTCCGTGAGCCGGCCGAGCCGCTCGAGCGCCTCGCGGTCGGCGGTCGGGTACGCGAGCACGAGATCGTGGAAGCCATTCTCGGCCAGCCACAACGTCTCGGGCAGCGTGAACGTGAGCAGGCCGCGGAAGCCCGGGTCGCGCTCCAGGATCCGCTCGAGCAGCGCGCGGCAGCGTACCGACTTGCTCGCCACGCGGATCGGCGTCCCGGCGGCCATCCGCAGCAGGTCGTCCGCGTTCGCCCACATCGCGTCGAGGTCGACGAACGCGAACGGCGCGGTGACGGAGGCGAACGCAGCCTCGTAGCGGGCGTGGAGGTCGGGCGCGGCCATGCGGGGGTTAACCTAAAGCCTCCCCGGAGAGGTGGCCGAGCGGCTTAAGGCACTCGCCTGCTAAGCGAGTAGGGGGCGCAAGCTCTCTCGAGGGTTCGAATCCCTCCCTCTCCGCTCACTGGCTGACCGTGCAGACGCACGAAAAGGCGCACAACGGCGCGAAGTAACGATGCCTGGCGACGCTCGCTTTCACCAAGACCGGTAGCAACCCGGTAGCAGCGCGCAGCCGAGACCGGTAGCACTAGGGCTTTCTATTGCCCTATATCAGCCGCGCTTTCGGCCCGGCTAGTAGGCGGAGCCGCCCCGCCCGAGTCGTCGCCGTCCTCGCCTGTCGCCGCTCCGCCGGATCAGCTACCCGCCGCCGACCGTGAGCGTGCCCTCCATCCCCATCTGACGATGGTTGCCGACCGGGCAATACCACACGTACTCGCCGGAGTCGAGCTCGACGTCGAAGACGGTGTCGTTGCCAGGGTCCAGTTCCTCGGAGGTTTGCGGGATCTCCTCCCCCGGGGTCTCGATCGTGAGGTAGTGCACCGTCTCGCCCTCGTTCGCGAGGTTGATCTCGATCAGGCCCTCCTCGTCGACCGTTGCGTTCTTGGGGTCGATCTCGAAGTCGGTCTCGACCACGTCGAGGGTCGCGACCGGCTGCCCCGCGGCCTCCTGCGCCGCGGTGTCTCCATCGTCGTCGTCACCGCATCCGGCGATCGCAATCACGACGACTCCCATAAGCACTGCCAGCTTCCCGCGCACCAAGCCGACCCTATCCGCGCGACACCGCGAGCGCAAGGCGACACGGCTGGCATTCGTAGCAGGAGCGGTAGCAGGAGACTTTTCAGCGTCGTCCCGCGGATAAGCGGGGACGGCCCCATGCCCATGACCGTGAGGTCGGGGACGACGCGCACCCATAGATAGAACGCCGGCCCGGCAAACCCTTCGGGCCCCCAACCGGACCGGCTGCATGGACCCTAGACGCAGGTCCGGACCGCCCGCGACGCCTTGGTCGCGCTCGACCGC
>DATHVJ010000087.1:0-9456 GCA_035461345.1 Solirubrobacterales bacterium
GCCAAGTTCGCAAGCGAACTTGGCGGTCACCGGTGAGCCCGGTCGGTACCCTGGCCCAGATGGACGTCCGCACGTTCACCGTCGGCCCCGTCGCCGAGAACTGCTTCGTCGCTCGCATCGAGGAATCGGACCGCGCGCTGATCGTCGACCCGGGCGACGAGCCGGAGCGGATCCTCGCGGCGGTCGACGAGCTCGGCGCCACCGTCGACGCGATCCTCGTCACCCACTGCCACTTCGACCACATCGGCGCGGTCGCTCCGGTGGCGGAGGCGACCAACGCGCCGGTGTATTGCCCCGAGATCGAGGTCCCGGTGCTCGCCGACATCATGTCGTTCGTCCCCTGGCCGGGGTTCGGCCCCTACGAGAGCTACGACGCCGACGAGACCGTGTCCGGCGGCGAGCACTTGTCGCTCGCCGGGCTCGAGATCGACGTGCTGTTCACGCCGGGCCACAGTCCCGGGCACGTCACCTACGCGATCCCCGACGAGGCCGCGCTGTTCTCCGGCGACGTGCTGTTCAAGGGGTCTGTGGGCCGCGTCGACCTCCCCGGTGGCGACGGTCCGACGCTGCTGGAGAGCATCCGCACCGTCGTCGACTCCTATCCGGCGGAGACGACCGTGTACCCGGGGCACATGGGCGTCACGACGCTGGGCGTCGAGCGCGCCACGAACCCGTTCCTGGCCGAGCTGGCGCGCTGAGCGCCGCCGCAGCACGGGTCGTTAAGGTCGGCGGCTATGTTGGCGCGGCGCCGGAGCCGGTTCGCATCAGGTCTGTCCGATGTGAGCACGTCGGCGCCGCGACAGGCAGGTCTCGGTGATGTCTAGCTCGAAGTACCAGGCCCCGAGGGGCACATTCGACGTCCTGCCGGAGCAGGAGCAGGTCCGCGCGCGGATCGAGGGGACGGCGCGCGACCTGTTCGCGCGCGCGGGATACGGGCGCATCGAGACCCCCGCGTTCGAGGACACCGACCTGTTCGTACGCGCGGTCGGCGAGTCGACCGACATCGTGCGCAAGGAGATGTTCACGTTCGAGGACCACGGCGGGCGCAGCGTCACGCTGCGGCCCGAGGCGACCGCCCCGATCTGCCGCGCGTACGTCGAGCACGGGATGCACAAGCGCGCGCAGCCGGTGAAGCTGTGGTGCGCCGGCCCGTTCTTCCGCTACGAGGCGCCGCAGGCCGGGCGCTTCCGGCAGTTCAACCAGATCGACGCCGAGGTGATCGGCTCGGACGCGCCGCTCGTCGACGCGGAGCTGATCATGCTGCTCGACGACCTGCTCAGCGAGCTCGGAGTCCCGGGGGTGCGGCTGCGGCTTTCGAGCCTCGGCTCCCCCGACGCGAGGGCGGCGTACCGGGAGGAGCTGAAGCGCTACCTGCATGGCCGCGAGTCGGAGCTGTCGCGCGAGGTCCGCGAGCGGATCGACGCCAATCCGCTGCGAGCGTTCGACTCCGATCACGAGGGCACCCGGGGGGTGATGGCCGGGGCGCCGACGATGCTCGAGCGGCTCTCCGGTGAGGACGCCGAGCACTTCGACGAGGTGCGGCGCCTGCTCGGCCAGGCCGGGGTCGAGTACACGCTCGACGGGACGCTGGTGCGGGGGCTCGACTACTACACGCGCACCGTGTTCGAGTTCACCTGCGACCGTCTGGGCGCACAGTCGGGGATCGGCGGGGGCGGCCGCTACGACGGCCTCGTCGAGCAGCTCGGGGGACCCCCGACGCCGGCCAACGGATGGGCGGTCGGCGTGGAGAGGATCGTGCTCGCGCTCGACGAGCCTGCGGCCGAGCCGGCCCGCGATGTCTTCATCGCCGCCCCGGACGGGCAGCGGGACCAGGCGCTGGCGCTGGCGGCCGAGCTGCGCCGCGCGGGGCTGAGCGCGGATCTCGATCTCGCGGGGCGAGGCATGAAGGGGCAGATGAAACAGGCCGATCGCGTGGGTGCCCGCCACGCGGTCATCCTCGACGACGAGGGAGCCGTCGTCCTGCGCGACATGCGATCGGGGGAGCAGCGCGGCGTGGACCGCGCCCGCCTGGCCGAGGAGATCGCGGCGAGCGATGGCTGAGGGCTTCCCGCCGCTGCGCGAGAACCGCTACCGCGACACCTGGTGCGGCCAGGTGCTCGAGGACCGCATCTCCTCGGACGCCCGAGTCGCGGGCTGGGTGCACCGCCGGCGTGACCACGGCGGGCTGATCTTCATCGACCTGCGCGACCGCACCGGCCTGGTCCAGCTCGTCTTCAACCCCCAGACTGCCGGAGCCGCCCACGAGCTCGCGCACGGCCTGCGGGCCGAGGACGTCCTCAGCGCCGCCGGGGAGGTGGTGCGGCGCGACCCGGAGACCGTCAACCCGGAGCTGCCGACCGGCGAGTTCGAGCTCCGCGTGACCGAGGCCGAGATCCTCGCCGACGCCGACACGCCCCCGTTCGAGATCGAGAGCTTCTCCGGGGAGGTGGGGGAGGAGATGCGGATGCGCCATCGCTACCTCGACCTGAGGCGCGACCGGATGCGGGAGGCGATCGAGCTTCGGCACCGGGTCGTGCGGTCGATCCGCGGCTTCCTCGACGGCGAGGGCTTCCTCGAGATCGAGACCCCCAACCTCACGCGATCGACGCCGGAGGGAGCGCGCGACTTCCTCGTCCCGAGCCGGCTCCAGCCGGGCGCGTTCTACGCTCTGCCGCAGTCCCCGCAGCTGTTCAAGCAGCTGCTGATGGTCTCGGGCTTCGAGCGCTACTACCAGATCGCGCGGTGCTTTCGGGACGAAGCCCAGCGCGCGGACCGCCAGGCGGAGTTCACCCAGCTCGACATGGAGCTGTCGTTCGTCGACGTCGACGACGTGATCGACGTCAGCGAGCGCCTGCTCCAGCACGTGCTCGGAGCATGGGGGGTCGAGATCGACATCCCCCTCCCGCGGCTTCCCTACGACGACGCGATCGCCCGCTACGGCACCGACCGCCCCGACACGCGGTTCGGGCTCGAGATCGCCGGCCTCACCGACGCTGTCCGTGAGACCGAGTTCAAGGTCTTCCGGTCGACGATCGAGGAGGGCGGTGTAGTCCAGGGGATAAACGCGGGCCGGCGCGAGCTACCGCGCTCCGAGCTCGACGGCTTGATCGGGTTCGCCCAGGAGGCGGGCGCGCGCGGCCTCGTGTGGGCCTTCCGCGAGGGTGACGGGTGGCGCTCGCCGGTGGCGAAGTTCCTGTCCGCCGAGGAGCTGCGGGCGCTCAACGAGACCCTGGAGGCGGAGGAGGGGGACCTGCTGCTCGTCGTCGCCGACGAGCCACCGGTCGTGGGTCGCGCGCTCGGCGCCCTGCGGCTGCACCTCGCGGAGCGCTTCGATCTCGTCCCCGAGGACCGCAACGAGCTGCTGTGGATCGTCGACTGGCCGCTGTTCGGCTGGGACGAGGACGAGCAGCGGTGGGACGCGCTCCACCATCCGTTCACCTCCCCGGACGGCGGGCTCGACCCGAGCCGGCTCGAGGCCGCCTGTGCCCGCGCCTACGACGTGGTGTGGAACGGGACCGAGCTCGGCGGGGGGTCGATCCGTATCCACGACCCGGCGGTGCAGCGGCAGGTGTTCGAGGCGCTCGGGATAGGTCCCGAGGAGGCGGAGGAGCGGTTCGGGTTCCTGCTCGAGGCGCTGCGCTACGGAGCGCCCCCGCATGGTGGGATCGCGTACGGGATCGACCGCATCGTGGCGCAGCTCCACGGCACCGAGACGATCCGCGACGTGATCGCGTTTCCGAAGACGGCGTCGGGAGCCGACCCGCTCACCGGAGCCCCGGCGCCGGTCGAGGATGACCAGCTCCGCGAGCTCGGGATCGCGATCCGGGGCCGCGGCGGGACCGCGGGGGGCCCCCGTTAGCGAGGGCTCGAACGCCGACCTCACGCGGCGGCTGCTGGCGGCGCTCAGCGCCCAGGACGCCGACGCGTTCGCCGAGCTCGTCGACCCCCAGGTCGAGATCCACACCCAGCGGGGCGCGCGCGTCGGGCGCGACGAGGCGAAGAGGTGGGCGCGCCGCCGCTTCGCCCACCTCGAGCGTCACTACGACGTCGACGAGGTGCGCGAGTCGGGGAACAAAGTGGTCGCGCTCGTCCGGGTCCAGTACGTGTGGCGCGAGAGCGGCAAGGTCGGCGACGAGTGGCTGCACGGGCTCGCGCTCGAGCTCCGAAACGGGAAGCTGCTGCGATGGCGCATGTACGACGATCCGATCGAGGCGCTCGAGGAGCTCGACGACGAGTGACATCAGGACGGCGACCAGCCGGGGGGAGCCGCGCCGGAGGCGCGGCGAGGGGGGCGTAGCCCCGTGCCTCGCAGCCGGGCTTCGCCCGGGCTCGGCGCCAGTGTCACTGGCCCCGGTGCTGCTAGCTTTGGGTCGGGCTCGAGCTTGTTCGGTTCGCCGCTCCAATTGTGACCCAACACAATCGGCTTGGGAGTCGATTTCCGGTCGGCCCCGTGGGGCCGCCGGTAGACACCCACCTGTCTAGTACGGGTTCTCAGGCCGGGCGGCGGTCGGCAAGCTGGGGCCTTTTTTCTTGGCGTCGAGCATCGGGCGCGAGCGCCCGACTGCGAGGCGACAGGCTGGTGGGCTCTTGTTCTTTTCCTAACCTGAGTTGCCATGAGCGAGGCGTTTGAGCACTACCTCGGTGACGGCTCGCGTCGCGGTCCCACGATCGCTGGCGGGCTCGACGGCGCGGCGGGCGGGGCGCCGTGCGGCGACCTGATCCGGATCTCGCTGCGGCTCGCCGACGGCCGCGTCGCCGAGGCGCGCTTCGACGCCGCGGGCTGCTCGGCGGCGATCGCCGCCGGCGCCGCGGCGGCGGAGGCGGCCGAGGGCCGCACGGTGCTCGGCGCCGCACGGCTTGCGTCGGGAGAGATCGCCGACACGCTTGGCGGGCTCTCGCCGCTGGGTCGCCACGGCGCTGATCTCGCCACCGACGCCCTCCACCGCGCGCTGACCGCGGCGATCGCCTCGGATGGCCCGCTGCGCCCCCCCGGAGATGATCCGAGCGGGCGGGTGCTCGTTGCGATGAGCGGCGGCGTCGACAGCGCGGTCGCGGCGTGGCTCGAACGCGAGCGGGGAGCCGACGTCGCCGCCGTGACCGTGAAGCTGTGGGCGGACCGGGGGACCGACGGGACAAGGAGCTGTTGCTCGCCGGAGGCGGTTCTGGGCGCCCGGGCGCTCGCGCACTCGCTCGGGATCCCGCATCTGACAATGGACCTCGAGCGGGAGTTCCGGGACATCGTCGTCGACCACTTCCTCGCCGGACACTCGGAGGGCCGCACCCCCAACCCGTGCGTGCGCTGCAACGGGGGCGTGCGCCTCGACGCGATGTCCGACCTCGCCGACAGGCTCGGTGCCGACGGGCTCGCGACCGGGCACTACGCGCGCGTCGCCGACGACGGAGAGGGTGCGCTGCTCGTGCCCGCGGCCGACCGCGCCAAGGACCAGACCTACATGCTGTCCGCGGTCTCGCCGCGGACGCTGGCGCGGCTGCGGTTCCCGCTCGCCGAGCTGACCAAGGCCGACGTGCGGCGGATCGCCGCCGACGCCCGCCTGCCGGTTGCCTCGAAGCGCGAGAGCCAGGACCTGTGCTTCCTCGCGGGGCAGGGCAAGCGCGCGTTCCTCGCCCGCCACGCCGGGCTCGCGGAGCGCGAGGGGGAGATCGTCGACCGCGCCGGCCGGGTGCTCGGCGGTCACCGTGGCCACCACGGGTTCACGGTCGGCCAGCGCCGCGGGCTCGGCCTCGCGACGTCGGAGCCGATGTACGTGCTGGAGACCGACGCCGCGACCAACCGCGTGGTCGTCGGCACGCGCGACGAGCTCGAAACGAGCCGCGTCGTCGTCCGCGACGCGGTCCTGCGGCGCGAGGGCGACCGCGTCGACGGCGTCAGGCTCCGCTACCACTCGGCGCCGCTCAGGTGCACGGTCCACAACGGCGGTTCGCGTGTGCGCGCCGGCCGCCACCCCGAGCTGGTCGTGCGGCTGGAGGAGCCGGCCGCGGGTGTCGCCTCGGGACAGACGGCGTCGCTGCTCGACGGCGAGGCGGTCGTCGGGCACGCCACGATCGCCTAGCGGCGCGCGCCGCGTTCATACTCTTGGTCCGATGAAGTCAGGCGAGATCCGCGAGATGTTCCTGCGCTACTTCGAGCAGCGCGATCACCTGCGCCGCCCCTCCGAGTCGCTGGTGCCGTCGGTCCACGACCCCTCGGTTCTGCTGACGACCGCCGGGATGCAGCCGTTGAAGCCGTACTTCATGGGCGAGGAGGAGCCGCCGGCGCGCCGGCTGACCTCATGCCAGCGCTGCTTCCGGACCACCGACATCGAGGAGGTCGGCAACACCGCCCGCCACCTGACCTTCTTCGAGATGCTGGGCAACTTCAGCATCGGCGACTACTTCAAGGACGAGGCGATTCGGTTCGGGTGGGAGCTGTCGACTGAGGGGTTCGGGTTCGACCCCGAGCGGATCTGGGTGACAGTCTTCGAGGGCGACGACGAGCTCGGCCTCGGCCCCGACACCGAGGCGATTGAGATCTGGCGCGGGATCGGCGTGCCCGAGGAGCGAATCGTGCGCCTGCCGCGGTCGGAGAACTGGTGGCAGGCGGGTCCCACGGGCCCCGCCGGCCCGTGCTCGGAGATGTACCTCGACCGCGGAGTCGAGTTCGGGAGCGCCGACGACCTCCCGGGCGACGACACCGAGCGCTTCCTCGAGTACTGGAACCACGTCTTCATGACCTACGAGCTGCACGAGGACGGAAGCCTCAGCGAGCTGCCGGCACGCAACATCGACACGGGACTCGGGCTCGAGCGCATGGCCGCGATCCAGCAGGACGTCGAGTCGGTCTTCGACACCGACCTCTTCCGCCCGCTCGTCGACCTGGCGGAGGAGCTCTCCGGGCGCTCGTACGACGCGAACCCGCGGACCACCCGCGCGATGCGGATCATGGCCGACCACTCGCGTGGGATGACGCACATGATCGCCGACGGGGTCGTGCCCTCGAACGAGGACCGCGGGTACATCCTGCGCCGGATCATGCGCCGTGCGATCCAGCAGGGGCGGGTGCTGGAGCTGGAGCCACCGCACCTCGGTCGCTTCGCCGACCGCGTGATCGAGGAGATGGCCGGCGTCTATCCCCACCTCGAGGAGCAGCGGGACACGATCATGCGCTGGGTCTCCGACGAGGAGGAGAGCTTCGGCCGGACGCTCGACCGCGGGACCGAGCTCCTCGAGCAGCTCGCCGCCGACGCGCAGCGCGAGGGCACCTCGTGGGTCGACGCCGAGGACGCGTTCAAGCTCCACGACACCTACGGCTTCCCCTACGACCTGACGAAGGAGCTGCTCGCCGAGCGGGGGCTGTCGGTCGACGACGCCGGCTTCGAGGCGCTGATGGAGGAGCAACGCGAGCGCGCCCGTGTCGGCACGGCGACGGCGACGCCCGACCATCACTCCGAGGTCCTGCGGTTCGTTTCCGCCGCGCCCGAGACGAGGTTCGTCGGCTACGAGCAGCTTCGGGCGACAACCAGCGTCGCTGCGGCGGAGGCCGCGGACGGCGCTTCGCTCGTCAAGCTGGAGGAGAGCCCGTTCTACGCTGAGGGCGGCGGCCAGGTCGCGGACTCGGGCGCGATCCGCTGGAACGAGAGCGAGACCCCGGTCCTCGACGTGTATCGGGTGGGGGACGACCAGGCGCTAAAGGTGCAGGGGCCGGTCCCGGGGCCGGGCGAGCGCGTCGAGGCACGCGTCGACCGCGCGACCCGCCACGCCACGATGCGCAACCACACCGCGACGCACCTCCTCCACGCGGCGCTGCGCGAGCGCCTCGGTACCCACGTCCGCCAGGCCGGCTCGGCGGTGCGCCCGGACAAGCTGCGCTTCGACTTCACCCACGGCGCCGCCATGAGCGCCGACGAGGTGCGCGCGATCGAGGACCGGGTGAACGGGTGGATCGAGGCCAGCCTCCCGGTGAGGGCGCTGAACATGCCGCGCGAGGACGCGGAGGCGCTCGGCGCGATGGCGCTGTTCGGCGAGAAGTACGGCGACTGGGTGCGTGTGGTCGAGGTCGAGGAGGTCTCGCGCGAGCTGTGCGGCGGGACCCACGTCGCCAACACGGCCGAGGTGGGGATCTTCGCGATCGTGTCCGAAGGCTCGAGCGCCTCGAACGTGCGCCGGATCGAGGCCCTGACGGGCCCCGCCGCGATCGAGTGGTACCGCGACCGGCGGCGCCGGCTCGACGAGGTCGGCTCGCTGCTGGGATCGCCGCGCGACCCCGTTGCCGGCGCCCGCCGCGCCTCCGAGCGCATCGCCGCGCTCGAGGAGATGTCGCGCAAGGCCTCGACCCGCGAGGCGGGCGAGCTCGCCCGGGAGCTGGCCGAGCGCGAGCAGACGCAGCTCGATGGGCTCGCGGTGATCGTCGCGCGCGCGGAGGGCAGCGACCAGAGGCGCCTGCTCGAGCTCGCGGACCGGGTCAGGTCGCTGGCGGGAGACTCCGCTGTGGTCCTCGGCGGCGCGGACGGCGGCAAGGTCGGGCTCGTCGCCACGTTCACCGACGCCGCGGTGGAGCGTGGGCTGTCCGCGGCCGACGTCGTGCGCGAGGCGGCGGCGGTGATCGGCGGGGGCGGGGGAGGCCGCCCCGACGTCGCGCAGGCCGGCGGGCGCGACGCGAGCCGGCTCGACGACGCGCTCGAGGCGGCGCGGCGGGCGATCGAGCACGCACTCGGCTCATAGTGGTGGTACCTCACGCAACGTTTCACCGGAAATGACGGCCCCAGATCGCCGCCATGCTTCGTCCTCAGTCGCCCGAATAGCGCTGCTATTCGGGCTCCCTGCGTTCTCGCCTGGCGGCGCCTGGGTTTCCTCATTTCCTGGCGAACGTTGCGAGAGGCACCACTAGCGCATGCGAGTCCTGGCGCTCGACTACGGCGAGGCGCGCTGTGGCGCGGCGATCTCCGACCCCACGGGGGTCGTGGTGACGCCGCTGCCGGTGATCGAGCCGCCCGACCCGGCGGCCGTAGCCGAGCTCGTCCGGGAGCGCTCCGTCGGCGTCGTCGTGGTCGGCCTCCCGATAGGGTTGAGCGGGACCGAGGGTGCCCAGGCGGGGAATGCGCGGCGCTTCCGAGATCAGGTAGCGAATCTGGTGGATGTCCCTGTCGAGACCCACGACGAGAGGCTGACTACGAAGCTCGCCCAGCGCACGGCGCGCTCCGGCGCGAGCGCCGATGAGGACTCGATCGCGGCCGCCCACAGCCGCGAGAGCTACCTGGCGTCCCATGCGGGTCCGTCGATCGGCCGCGATACGAAACGAGGTCGCGAGCCGTGAGCGAGCGGCCGGAAGGCACCGAGGAGCGGCCTCGCGACGACGTCGTCCGGGTCGACCCGGTCGGGCGCGACGATCCCGAGGCGCGGGCACGCGAGGAGCGCCGGCTGGAGCGGGAGCGAAGGCGGCGCGAGCGCACGGCGAAGCGT
>DATHVJ010000088.1:0-14795 GCA_035461345.1 Solirubrobacterales bacterium
TGCAAGTGCGAGTCGCAAGCGAGGGCGACGCCGACCACGTCGCCAGGCTGATGGCGGCGTTCCGGGACTGGTGGGAGCGCGACAAGCCGACCGACGAGCAGATCGCCGTCGGCGTCGCGCGGCTGCTCATCGACCCCCACACCGAGTTCCTGCTCGCGGGCCCGGACGCCGCGCGTCCAGCCGGCGTGTGCCAGCTCCGCTACCGGTACGGCCTGTGGTACGACGGCCTGGACTGCTGGCTCGAGGACATGTACGTGGACGCCGACGCCCGCGGGCTCGGGGTCGGGCGGGCGCTTGGCGAAGCGGCGATCGAGCGCGCGAGCATCCGCGGCTGCCGGCGGGTCCAGCTCGACGTAAACGAGGCGAACCCCGACGCGCTGGCGCTCTATCGTCGCCTCGGGTTCGACGAGATCCAGGATCCGCCCGGGGGCCGGCTGCTGCTCATGACCAGCTGGGTCGAGTAGGCGCCGGACATCACCGACCTTCGAGCCACTCGTCGATCGGGAGGGCGGATCCGGCGGCAGCCAGCGACGCCGGCGTGGCCGGGGGCAGTCCGCTCACGTCGACGCCGCCGAAGCGCTCGACCGCGTCGCGGTTCGAGTGCTCGATGGGAGCCGGGTCGACCGGCCACGGGGTCATCACGACCCCGGCGACGCGCAGCCCGGCGGCGCGCGCGGCGCCGATCGTCAGGAGGGTGTGGTTGATCGTCCCGAGGCCGGTGCGTGCCGCGATCGCCACCGGCAGCGCCAGTTCGACGGCCAGATCGCGCACGAGGTAGCCGGGCGTCAGCGGGACCATCAGCCCGCCGATGCCCTCGACCACCAGCGCGTCCGAGCGCTCAGCCGCCGCCTGCGCGGCTTCGAGCAGCCGTGCCGGCTCGATCCGCTCCCCGGCCAGCTCGGCCGCGAAGTGCGGTGACAGCGGCGGGCCGAAGTGGTACGGAGCGATCTCGCCCGCCGCCTGACCGGCGCTCGCTGCCGCGGCGAGCAGCTCGTGGTCGTGGGGCCACTCGTCGGCCGGGTCGTCGAGGCCGGTCACCGCGGGCTTGATCGCCGCTACCCGCTCGCCGCGCGACGCCAGCCTGGCGCAGATCGCTCCCGCCAGCACCGTCTTGCCGACGCCGGTGTCCGTCCCGGTGACGAGCACCCCGCGCCGGGCGGGGGCCACTACGCAGCCTGGTCGAGCGTCCGCCTCCGGGCGACCCGCCCGAGGATCCCGAGCTCGCCCGCGACGACGCAGAGCGTCCTCGCCGCCCGGCGCAGCTCGGCCTCGCGATGCCCGGCCAGAACCGTCAGGCGCAGCCGGGAGGTGCCCTTGGGGACGGTCGGCGGGCGGATCGCCTGCGCGAACAGCCCCCGTTCGAGCGCCCGCTCGCACAACGCGGTCGCCGTGGCCGCGTCGCCGACGACGATCGGGAGGATCTGGGTGCGCGAGCCGCCGGTGTCGAGCCCTCCGGCGGCGAGCGCCGAGCGCATCACCTCGGCATTGCGACGCAGCCGCTCGACGCGGTCGGGCCGGGACTCGAGCAGCTCGAGCGCGGCCGCGGCGGCGCCGACCGACGGCGGCGGCAGGCCCGTCGAGAAGATGAACGGCCGCGCCGTGTTGACCAGCAGCTCGACGATCTCCCGCGAGGCGCACACGTACGCGCCGTAGCTTCCGAGCGCCTTGCCGAGCGTGCCGACGATCACGTCCACCTCCGCGCTCAGGCCTGCCGCGGCGACCGCCCCCCGCCCATCGGGGCCCACCGCCCCGGTGGCGTGCGCCTCGTCGACCATCAGCCGGCACTTGTAGCGGCGGGCCAGTCGCACCAGGTGTGGGATCGGGGCGACGTCGCCGTCCATCGAGAACACGCTGTCGGTGACGATCAGCGCCGCGCGGCCCGCCGATCGGCTCAGCCCCCACGCCAGGTGCTCGAGGTCGCGGTGCCGGTACACGAACCGGTCCGCGCGCGCCAGACGGCAGCCGTCGATGATGCTCGCGTGGTTGAGCTCGTCCGAGAACACGACGTCCCCTTCGCCCGCCAGCGCCGCGATCGTGCCGGTGTTCGCGAGGTAGCCGGAGCCGAACAGCAGCGCCGCCTGCGTGCGCTTGAACGCCGCCAGGCGCTCCTCGAGGCGACGGTGCGGGCCCATGTTGCCCGACACCAGCCGCGAGGCGCCGGCGCCGGCGCCCCACCGCATCGCGGTCGCCGCCGCAGCCCTGCGCACCTTGGGGTGGTTCGCGAGCCCGAGGTAGTCGTTCGAGCACAGCAGCAGGACCTCGCGGCCGTCGAGCAGCACCCGCGGCCCCTGGGGGCCGCCGACCAGCCGCAGCCGCCGGTGAAGTCCCGAGCGGCGAAGCTCGTTCAGCCGCTCGGAGACGTCCATCAGTGCCCCGTCCGACAATGGTGGCCCGCTTCTGGCGCGCGAGAGTCAAGCATGGCAAGGACGCAGGGAGCCGGAATGGCGGCGCCATTTCGGCGACTGAGGACGCAGCCAGGCGCAGACTCGCAGCCGCCAGAACGGGGCGTCCATTGGTGGAGGGGGCACTAGTCGCCCCAGCCCGCGGGGCCTGCGCCGGCGGCGCCCGACTGCGCGCGCGGATACGGCGGCGGCTTGGCCTTCTTCTTCACCACCCGGAGGTGCTTCACCGGGTCCCAGAAGTTCGCCTCGTCCTGGCTGTCGATCAGCTCGTCCATCGGCGTTCCCGGGGTGTCGCCGTCGAGCCATCCGGCGCGGTTGTCGGGACGGGGGTTCGCGCCGTTGTCCGGCTGGCGCGCGACGTTCAGCCCCAGCTCCTCGAACATCGCGCGGTCGTCGGCGGGCTCGGCGCCCAGCGTGGTGAGGAAGTTCCCCATCATCACCCCGTTGAGGCCCGCCTTGACCGCCAGCGGCTGCAGCTCGCCGAGGTTCTCGACCCGCCCGCCGCACAGGCGGAACAGCGCGTCGGGGAGGATGAGTCGGAAGATCGCCACCCACTTGACGACGTCCCACGGGTCCATCAGCTCGCGATCGCCGAACTTCGTCCCGGGTCGGGGGTTGAGCAGGTTGATCGGAACCGAGGTCGGGTTGACCTCGGCGAGCTCGAAGGCCATCTCGACCCGCTGGCGCGGGGACTCGCCGAGGTTGAGGATCCCGCCCACGCACGACTCCAGCCCGGCCTCCTTGACGGCGTCGATCGTCCGCATCCGGCCCTCGTAGCGGACCGTCTTCGTCACCTCCTCGTAGTAGGAGCGCGCCGTCTCGACGTTGTGGTGCACCCGCTGCACCCCCGCCTCCGCGAGCTGCCGCGCGCGCTCGGCCGACAGGTGCCCGACCGAGACGCAGCGCTTCAGGTTCGTGTGCTCGGAGACGAGCTTCGCGCCTTCGGCGATCCTCGCGAAGTCGCGCTTCGACAGCCCCTGACCCTGCGTCACCATGCAGAAGCGGTGCGCCCCCGCCGCCTCGGCGGCGCGGGCGTGCTCGAGGATCTGCTCCGGCTCCATCATCGCGTGCATCGGGGTGTCCGCCTCGGCGTAGCGCGACTGGGCGCAGAACCCGCAGTCCTCGGCGCAGCCGCCCGACTTCGCGTTGACGAGCGAGCACATGTCGGTCGAGTCGCCGAAGCGCTCCCGGCGCGCCGCCCAGGCGCGCTCGACGAGCTCCATGATTCGGTCGCGGTCGTCGAACTCCCCCAGCGCCAGGGCCTCGTCGAAGCTGATCAGCGGCGGCACGAGCCGCAGGCTAGGAGCCGTGCCGGACGGCGCCGCGACTTCTCGTCCCCAAGGGTGTTGTAGAGGGCGCTAGGGGGATGCAGGAGCAGCTGAGATCAGGTGCTCACCCGACGGCCGCCGGCAGGGGGCGGTCGCCGGGCGTGCTCGTGGCGCTCGCGGTCGCGCTCGGAGGCCTGGCGGCGGCGGCCGTGGTCTCGGGGGCCGACCCGCGTCGGCGAAGAAAGGGCCAGCGGCCGAACGTCGTCTTCGTCCGCACCGACGACCAGACGGCGCGGCAAGCTGAAGCGCGGCAGTCCGAGGTCCGGGCCGAGGTCGAGACGGCCGACGGCCGCCGCGTCGACCTCCGCAAGAAGGTCAGGGCGTGCCGCTGGACGGCGGCCGCGAGTCGGCGACCAACGACCGCAGACCGTACGGGGCGACGAGCGTCGTCAGCAGCGACATCCCCACGACGACGGCGAAAAGCTGCTCGTCGATCGCGCCGAGCGACAGCCCAAGCCCGGCGACGATGATCCCGACCTCGCCGCGAGGGACCATCCCGACGCCGACGACGGCGGCGTCGCGCCGCCCGAGCGACGACGCACCGAGGTAGGCGCCGACGAACTTGGTCGCCGCCGCGATCACCGTCAGCACCGCCAGCAGGACGAGCGTGTCGCCGCTCGTGAACTGGCCGAGCTCGACCTGGACGCCGATGAAGACGAGGAAGAACGGGGGGAAGAACGCGTACAGCGGCGCGACCTCCTCGTGGACCGGGGTCGTCTCCTTCGTCTCGGCGACCATCATCCCGGCGAGGAACGCGCCGACGATCGCGGCGAGCCCGATCGTCGCGGCGAGCGCCGCAAGCCCCAGGCACAGGATCACCGCCGGCAGCAGCGGCGACTCGGAGAAGCGCGGCCGCTCGAGCAGGCCGGGGTCGGCCCGCAGCAGCCGGGTGCCGCCGAGGGCGACGAAGGCGACGAACGCGACTGCGAGCGCCGCGGTCGCGGCCAGCTCGAGCGCGCTCGACTCCCCTCCCGCGACGCCGACGGCCAGCGCGAGCAGCAGGATCGCGCAGATGTCGTCGACCACGCCGGCACCGATGATCGTCCGGCCGGCGGGCGTGGCGACCACCCCGAGCTCGGTCAGCACAGTCGACGTGATCGCCACGCTGGTGGCGACAAGGGCGGCGCCCATGAAGACCGCCTCCTCGACGTCGAAACCGAGCGCGAGTCCGGTGCCGAGCCCGCCGGCGAACGGGAGCACGACGCCGAGCAGGCCCGCCCCGAACGCGGGGCGCCCGACCTCGCGCAGGTCGCTGATCGTCACCTCGAGGCCGACCCAGAACAGCAGGAATATGACGCCGAGCTCGGCGAACACCTCGAGCACCTCGTCGTCGGCGTCGACGATCCCAAGCACGGAGCCGCCGAGGACCACTCCGGCGAGGATCTCGCCGATCACCGCCGGCTGGTGGATGCGGCGGAAGATCTCGTCGCCGATCTTGGCCGCGAGCAGGACCGCGAACAGGACCGCGATCGACTCCTCGACCCCGGGGGTCGCGGCGACCGGAAGCGCCATCGCCTACTCCCCCTTCCAGCGCGGCTTGCGCTTCTCGGAGAAGGCGCGAATCCCCTCGCGGAAGTCCTCCGACACGAAGCACGAGCGGCGCAGCTCGATCAGCTCGCGCTCCTGCTGCGGGCTGAGACGGGGGAACGCGGCCAGGGTCTCGATCGCGCGCTTGTTGCCGCGCGCCGCGAGCGGAGCGTTGGCGGCGATCCGCGCCGCGAGATCGATCGCCGCGGTCTCCAGCTCCGCGTCCGGTACGACCTCGTTGACGAGCCCGATCGCCTCGGCACGCGCGGCGGGCAGCTCGCGCCCGGTGAGGAACAGCTCCTTGGTGCGCGCGACGCCGATCACGTCGATGAATCGGGCGAGGCCCGTGTGACCGTAGATCAGCCCCAGCTTGGCCGGCGGCATGCCGAGCCTGGCTCCCTCGCCGGCGACCCGCAGGTCACAGCGCACCGCCAGCTCGAGGCCGCCGCCCAGGCACGGTCCGGGGATCGCCGCGAGCACCGGGTATGGGTGGGAGCTGACCGCGTCCATCGCCGCGTGGTGGGGATGGGCGACGAGCGCCTCGGCGTCGCGCTCGAACGACTCCTCCGGGATGTCGGCGATGTCGTAGCCGGCGGAGAACGTGCCGCCGGCGCCGGTCACGATCACGCACCTGATCTCGATCCCCCGATCGAGCTCCCGCAGCGCCTCGGCCAGGCCGTCGAGGACTTCGTGGTCGATCGCGTTGCGGCGCTCGGGGTTCGACAGCGTCAACCGCGCGACCGCCTCCGCCGGCTCGTCGAGGACCAGCTTGCCTTCGGCAAGCTCCATCATTACCGCTCGAATCCTCCGCTGGCGCGTCCGGTTCGAGCGGGTCCGGGATCCGCCCTCACTCGAGAACGACCAGCACGTCCCCCTCCGAGACCGACTGGCCCTCCTCGCAGCGGATCTCGGCCACCTTGCCCGGGTCCTCCGCCTCGACCGGCATCTCCATCTTCATCGACTCGAGGATCACGAGCGTGTCGCCGTCGTCGACCTCGTCGCCGATCGCGACCTCGATCTTCCACACCGTGCCCGTTATGTGCGCCGCGACGTCCGCCATGCTGGGTCCGCGGCACAATACCCGCCCGTGCCACCGGATCCGCCCATCGTGGTCGTCGCGGCGCGCAACGAGCACGACCGGATCGGCGCCACCCTCGAGGCGCTCGCCGCGGCGTTTCCCGGCGCGGAGGTGTGGGTCGCCGACGACGCGTCGACCGATTCGACGCCGGAGACCGCGATGGCCGGCGGGGCCCGGGTGGTCAGCCGCGGGCGGCCGCACGGCAAGGGCGCGAACGTGACGGCCGCGGCGCAGGCGGCGCTGGGCGACGAGGTGAGCGGCGCGAAGCCGGTGCTGTTGTGCGATGCCGACCTCGGCGCATCGGCGGGACGGCTGGCGCCGCTCGTCGACGCGGTGAGGCGCGACGACTGTGACCTCGCCGTCGCGGCGTTCGCACACCGGGTGGGCGGCGGACTCGGGATCGCGGTCGGGTTTGCGCGCTGGGCCGTCGAGCGCCGCTGCGGGCTGCGGATGTCGTCGCCGCTGTCGGGACAGCGTGCGATACGGGCGGAGGTGCTGCGGGACCTGCTTCCGCTCGCGCCAGGGTTCGGGCTCGAGACGGGCATGGACATCGATGCCATCCGCGCCGGCTACCGGGTGCGGGAGATCGAGCTCGACCTCGAGCATCGCGCCACCGGTCGGACGCCGGGAGGGTTTCTGCACCGGGGGCGCCAGCTTCGCGACATCGTGCGCGTCTACGGTTCGCGACGGATGCGGCAGTGAACGACAACGCCCCGCCGCTCTCGGACCTGCTGGTCGTCGACCTGTCGCGCGTGGTCACCGGTCCCTACGCCGCGATGATGCTCGGCGACCTCGGGGCGCGGGTGATCAAGGTCGAACGGCCCGAAGGCGACGACACCCGCCGCTGGGGGCCCCCGTTCGTCGGCCCCGAGGACCGGCGCGAGTCGACCTACTTCCTGAGCGTGAACCGCAACAAGGAGTCGATCGTCCTCGACCTCAAGCAGGCGGATGACCTCGCCGTCCTGGAGCGGCTCGTCGCGCGCGCCGACGTGGTGATCGAGAACTTCCGGCCGGGGGTGCTGGAGCGTTTCGGCGTCGGTCACCAGCGGATGCTGGAGCTGAACCCGCGGCTCGTGGTGCTGTCGATCACCGGGTTCGGCCATGACGGCCCGGAGGCGCAGCGGGCCGGCTACGACCAGATCGTCCAGGGAGAGGCCGGACTGATGGGCTTCACCGGGCCTCCCGGAGAGCCGACCAAGGTCGGCGTTCCGATCGCCGACCTGCTCGCGGGCATGTTCGGCGCCTACGGCGTGCTCGCGGCGCTGCGCGAGCGCGACCGCGGGGGAGCGGGGCAGGTCGTCCGCACCTCTCTGCTGGCCGGCGTCGTCGCCACCCACACCTATCAGGGCGGCCGTTATCTGATCGGCGGCGAGGTCCCCGAGCCCGGGGGGAACCGCCACCCGAGCATCGCCCCGTACAGCACGTACCGATGCCGCGACGGGGTGATCCAGGTCGCGGTCGGCAACGAGCCGATCTGGCGGCGCTTCGCCGAGCTGCTGGAGATCGACCGCGACGACGCTCGCTTCTCCACCAACCACGCGCGGCTCGAGAACGCCGACGCCCTCGACGCCCTGATCGCCGAACGGCTCGGCGCCGCCGATGCCGCGACATGGCTCGAGCGGTTCGCGGAGCTCGGCATCCCGGCCGGGGAAGTCAAGTCGCTCGACCAAGTCTACGCCAGCCCCCAGGTCCGCTCCCAGGGCCTCGTGGCCGAGACCGAGCACCCGACGCTGGGCTCGATCCGGACCCCGGGACCGCCGCTGCGCTTCGATCGCAGCCCCGGAGTCGACCACCGCGCGCCGCCCGAGCTCGGCGAGCACTCGGCCGCGATCCGGCGGTGGCTAGATGGGTGATCCCACGACGTCATCCGCCTGGATGACGCGCGTGGCACGTCGCACCTCTGCGTCCTCGGTCGCTCGCGTGCCACCGGCACGCTTCGCTCCCTGCGTCCTTGAGCTGCTCGGCCACGCGCGCCCCCAAGCAAACGAGGCCGTGGAATCACCCATCTGGACGGCGATCCGGGGTAGGGCCAGCGATCGGATAGCGTCACGCCGCGCGTGATCCTCGCCATCGACCAGGGAACCACCGGGACGAGCTGCCTCGTCTTCGATCGCGACGGGGCCGTGCGGGGGCGCGGGTACAGCGAGTTCGAGCAGCACTTTCCCCGGCCCGGGTGGGTCGAGCACGACGCCGCCGAGATCTGGTCGGTGACGCGACGCGTCGCCGTCCAGGCGCTCGCCGACGCGGGAATCACCGGCGGCGAGCTGGCAGGAATCGGGATCACGAACCAGCGCGAGACGGTGGTCGCGTGGGACCCGGGCACAGGCGAGCCCGTGCACCGGGCGCTGGTGTGGCAGGACCGCCGCACGGCCGAGCGCTGCGACGAGCTCAGGGCGGCCGGGCACGAGGAGCTCGTCCGCGAGCGAACCGGCCTCGTCATCGACCCCTACTTCTCCGGCACCAAGATCGAATGGCTGCTGCGAAACGCCGAGGGGATCGGGGGCGCCGTGTTCGGGACGATCGACTCGTGGCTCACCTTCAAGCTCACAGGCCGCCACGTGACCGACTACTCCAACGCCTCGCGCACGATGCTGTTCGACATCCGCAGGCTGCGCTGGGACCCGGACCTGTGCGAGCTGCTCGGCGTCGACCCGGCGACACTCCCCGAGCCGGTGCCGTCCGCGCACACCTACGGGACGACGACCGAGTTCGGCGACGAGGTGCCGGTGGCGGGGATCGCAGGCGACCAGCAGGCGGCGCTGTTCGGCCAGGCGTGCCACCACGCGGGCCAGGGGAAGAACACGTACGGGACCGGAAGCTTCGTGCTTCTGAACACGGGTCCCGACGCCCCCGATCCCGGGGAGGGATTGCTGGCCACGGTCGCGTGGGGTTTGGGGGACGAGACCGACTACGCGCTCGAGGCCTCGGTGTTCGTGACCGGCGCGGCGGTGCAGTGGCTGCGGGACGGGCTCGGGATCATCGCCGCGGCCGCCGAGACGGAGGGCCTTGCAGAGTCGCTGGACGGCAACGACGGCGTCTACTTCGTCCCCGCGCTGACCGGGCTCGGCTCCCCCCACTGGGATCCCTACGCGCGCGGGACGATCGTCGGGCTCACGCGCGGGAGCACCCGCGCTCACCTCGCCCGGGCCGCGCTGGAGTCGATCGCCTACCAGACCGTGGACGCGGTGCGCGCGCAGGAGGCGGCGGCACAGGAGAAGCTGGCGGAGCTGAAGGCGGACGGCGGCGCGACGGTGAACGGATGGCTGATGCAGTTCCAGGCCGACGTCCTCGGTGTCCCGGTGATCGTCCCCGAGATCTCGGAGACGACCGCGCTCGGGGCCGCCTACCTCGCCGGGATCGCAACCGGGACGTGGGAGCTGGACGAGGTGGCGGCGATGTGGCGCGAGGGCGCCCGCTACGAGCCGCGGATGGGCGGCGACGAGCGCGACTCGTTGCTCGCCGGGTGGCATCGGGCGCTCGAGCGCTCGAAGGGGTGGGCGGGGGCGTCACAATGACGCCGTTCGCATGAGGTTCAGCCTCTTCTACGAGCATCAGCTCCCCCGCCCGTGGACCGAGGACTCCGAGCGCCGGCTGCTCGAGGACGCGCTGGAGCAGATCGTCGTCGCGGAGCGCGCCGGGTTCGACTGCGTGTGGGAGGTGGAGCACCACTTCCTCGAGGAGTACTCGCACTCGTCCGCGCCCGAGGTCTTCCTCGCCGCGGCCAGCCAGCGCACCGAGCGGATCCGGCTCGGGCACGGGATCGTCCAGCTCCCACCGGGGGTCAACCACCCCGCCCGCGTCGCCGAGCGGATCGCGATGCTCGACCTCGTCTCGGGAGGACGGGTTGAGTTCGGCAGCGGCGAGGGGAGCTCGGGCGGCGAGCTGGGCGGCTTCCTGATCGACCGGACCCGCAAGCACGAGCAGTGGGACGACGCCCTCGACGCGATAACGCGGATGTTCGTCGAGGAGCCGTTCGCCGGCTGGGAGAGCGAGTTCATCCGCATGCCGCCGCGCAACGTGGTCCCGAAGCCGCTCCAGAAGCCGCACCCGCCGCTGTGGGTCGCGTGCAGCCGCCGCGAGACGATCCACCTCGCGGCCCGCAAGGGAATCGGCGCGCTGGCGTTCTCGTTCGTCGAGCCGGAGGACTCCGCCAAGTGGGTGGACGAGTACTACGAGCTGATCGCCTCGCAGGACTGCGTCCCCGCGGGCTTCGCCGTCAACCCGAAGGTGGCTGTCGTGCTGCCGATGATGTGCCACCCCGACGAGCGCGAGGCGATCGAGCGCGGGATCGACGGCGCCCACTTCTTCGGCTACTCCCTCGCCCACTACTACGGCGGCTCGCCGCACGTCCCGGGCCGCACCGACGTACACGAGGAGTTCCTCGCCCGGCGCGACGAGACCGGGTTCGCCCGCGACATCGTCACCCCTGAGGCAGCGCCGCTCGCGATCCGGCTGATGCAGGAGGGGCTCGGCTCGCTGCGCGGAGCGATCGGCACCCCGAAGCAGATCTTCGACCTGCTGCGCCGCTACGAGGCGGCGGGGGTCGACGAGGTGGGGATGGTGCTCCAGGCGGGACGCAACGCGCACGAAGACATCTGCGAGGGCCTGGAGCTGTTCGGCCGCGAGGTCATCCCCGCGTTCGCCGAGGGGCGCGAGGAGCGGGAGGCGGAGAAGGCCGAGCGGCTGGCGCCGGCGATCGAGGCGGCGCTCGGCCGCCGCGAGCCGCCGCGCAAGGCCGCAGCCGACTACGTGATCGACGAGCCGGCTGAGCTGGAGCGCGCGCGGCGCGCTCGACGGCGGGCGCTGCTCGCTCCGCGCGAGCTCGCGGGACGCCTCCGCACCGAGCTGCGCGACGGGGTTCGCCGCCGCGCCCAGAGCGCGCTGGCGCGCATCGTCAACGGCGCCTCGGATCGGGAAGTGGAACGGCGCTTCTCGAGGCCGGCGGCGCAGCGGGCGCTGCTCGCGGGCATGGCGCGGGCGTTCGACCCCGAGATGGCGTTCGGGTTCGAGGGCGACATCGAGTACGAGCTCACGCGCGGCGCTGCGGACGGCGACGGCCGCGGCCCCGTCATCGACCGGTGGACGATCCGGGTCGGGCGCGACAAGGCGCGGTTGATCCGCGGCAGCGGCGGCCACCCCGCCGTGCTGCTGCGGATCCCGCTCGCCGACTTTGTCCGCATCGCGGCCGGCGACTCGCCGGCGGCGGCGTTTTTCGAGGGCCGCGTCGAGCTCGAAGGCGACCTCTCGGTCGGGAGGCGGATGACGGAGATGTTCGGCGGCCCGTCGCCCTACTGAGCCGCCCGTAACCGGTTCCCGTTAGCGGGGTAGACACGCCTGGAGCCGGCAATTGCCGGTTTCTTTGCGCTGTGACTCGCATGACCGAGCTCAAGCCACAGGTCTACAAGGACGCCCGACCGGCCGAGCACTTCGACCGTTTTCACGCGCGCGCGCGGACGCGTGAGCCCGACGCGATCTACGACGTCGCCCGGATCATCCTCACCCCGCTGTGCGTCGCCTTCTACCGCGCCGCGGCGATCGGGTCCGCGAACGTCCCGGTGACCGGGCCCGTGATCCTGGCCCCGAACCACTTCAGCCAGTGGGATCACTTCTTCGCCGCCGTGTACATCCGCCGCAAGGTCCGCTTCATGGCCAAGTCGCAGCTGTTCACCAACCCGGTGATCACCTGGATCCTCTACCACGGCGGCGCCTTCCCCGTCCGGCGCGGCCACCGCGACGAGGAGTCATTCAGGACTGCCGGTGCGATCCTCGATCGCGGCGGGTGCATGCTGATGTACCCCGAAGGGGGGCGCTCCCGCAGCGGAGGGCTCGGCGAGCCCCGACCCGGGGTGGGAAGGCTGGCCCTGGAGACGGGCGTTCCCGTGATCCCGGTCGCGATCCATGGCTCGAAGGGGGTGCGGGGCTGGAAGCGGCTGCGGTTCCCCAAGGTGACCATCCAGTACGGGGAGCCGATGAGCTTCGGCGTCGTCGAGAACCCCACCCGGGAGCAGCAGATCGAGGTCGCGACCCAGGTCTTCGACCGCGTCCGCGGGATGTACACGGCGCTCGAGGAGCAGGGACGCCGCGGCGTGATCAAGGCGCTGCGCGAGGGAATCTCCCCCGGCTCGCCCGCGGACGCCAACGCGCGCCCGCACGCGCGCTAACCGGTTGGCCACGAGACGGCGCGGCCGGTCAGCCCGCCGAGTGGACACTTGAGTAGTCCATCGGCTACCTCGGTGTCCAGTCGGCCCGACGGGTGAGGTTCGCGCCGCCCCTACTCGTAGCGCTCGTCCAGCGTCTTCCACAGCTCGGGGTCGTGGCTCGGGACGACTACGGCCTGCGGGTACTGCTGGCGGAAGAGCTGCAGCTCCTGGCGCGAGCGGCGCCAGTTGTGACGGTCGACCGGACGCGGGGGCTCGGGGGCGCCGGCGAGCTGGCCCATCGTGTACACGAGGTCGCCCGCGATCACGAAGTCTCGGTCGCGCAGCCGCGCGATCACGCACTGGTGCCCCGCGGAGTGCCCCGGCGTGAACGCGAGCCGGATGCTGCCGTCGCCGAAGAGGTCGAACGTGCGGCCGAAGCTCGAGTACGAGGAGATCAGCTCGCCTCCGTAGCTCAGCGTTCGGTAGTCGAACGCGTAGTTGTAGTGGGCGGGCCGGTACCCGCGCAGGAACGGCCGGCGGTCGGTCGTCGCGGCGATCCATTCCGGCTCGCTGACGATGAAGGACGCCCTCGGGAACTCCGAGATCGCCGAGGTGTGGTCGAAGTGCAGGTGGGTCATCACCACCACGGGCACTGACTTCGGATTGATGCCGCGCGCGCGCAGGCGGGCCGGGACGTCGCCCCCCGGCGCCAGCCGGGGATGGCTGAACGACGACGTCGGATGTCCGAGGTTCTCGCGCGGCTTCGCCGACACCGACGGGTGCAGGCCGGTGTCGACGAGCACGTTGCCGGCGCTCGGGTGTCGGATCAGGAACGCGGGGCAGGGCAGCCACCACCACTCGGATCGCGGCGTGCCGACTCCGAGCATTCGCAGCGCCTCGATACGGCCGCCGGCGCGCTCCACGAACGCGGCCGGGGCTTGCAGCTCGCCGGATGGCAGCGGCTCGACGGTAACGTTGGCGCCCGCCGTGCCGCCCTGGAGCGCCCGCTCGAGCGGCTTCGCTTCGGCGCGGAACTTCATCGCCGCAGGATTTCACGCCGCGGGCCGCTTCACCTTCCCCGACCCACGGGCCGGAAATAAACTGCCCGGTCATGTTGGCGCCGAGCAGAGCGGGCGGAGCCCGCCGGTGCGAGGCGACAGGCTGGTGGGTGTTCTGATTCATGGCTGAGCGCCGATCACGGATCTTCGCCCCGGGCCTCCTCGACGGCCAGGTGTGCCTGGTGTCCGGCGCCGGCAGCGGCCTGGGCCGCGCAACCGCGCTAGAGCTGGCGTCGCTGGGCGCGATCGTGGTCGGGTGCGGGCGGCGCGCCGAGCCGCTCGATGAGACGGCGTCGCTGATCGGCGACGGCGGTGGAAGGGGGGAGGCGGTGCCGGCCGACATCCGCGACGAGGCCGCCGTCGAGCGGCTCGTCGACGGGGTACTGGAGCGCCATGGGCGCCTCGACGTGCTGGTCAACAACGCCGGCGGGCAGTTCCTCAGCCCGGCCGAGGCGATCTCGCCGAAGGGCTTCCGGACGGTGATCGAGCTCAACGTCCAGGGGACGTGGAACATGATCCACGCCGCGGCGACGAAGGCGTTCATCCCACAGCGCTCCGGCAAGGTGATCAGCATCACGATCTCGCCCCACAACGGGATGCCCGGGATGGCGCACTCGGGGGCCGCCCGCGCAGCGGTCGAGAACCTCACCCGCACCCTGTCGGTCGAGTGGGCGCGGTTCGGCGTCAAGCTGTGCGCGATCGCCGCGGGCCAGTTCGACACCGAGGTGCTGCGCACCAAGTACCCGAAGCAGGTGAGCGAGAACGTCGCCCGCACGGTCCCGCTCGGCCGGCTGGGGACGCCCGAGGAGATGGCGTGGCTGGTGGCCTACGTCGCGTCGCCCGCCGGCGACTTCGTCTCGGGCTCCGTGCTGACGCTCGACGGCGCGCGGGACAACTGGTTCGGGTCGTGGCCGCCGGCGGGCGCGGCCGACGCGGAGGGGGCGCCGCTGGCCGAGGACCGCAAGCCGCGGGAGTAGCTACTCGCCGAGCGCGGCGAGGACCTCGACCCCGTCGAGGTCGCGGTGGGTGAGGTACTGGAGCATCACCCGCTCGACGCCCACCCGCTCGAGCTCGGCTAGCCGCTCCCGCGCCCTCTCGACCGTGCCGACTATCCAATGGTCCGGCAGGCTCACGAGGTAGGCGGCGGGCTCTACGGAGTCCTCGCCGCGCAGCTCCGCGAGGCGCCGCGCGCGGTCGGCGAGGTCGGCCTCGTCGGCGCCGACCACCGAGCCGGTCATCAGCGACACGGTGAGCGGATCGCG
>DATHVJ010000089.1:0-5718 GCA_035461345.1 Solirubrobacterales bacterium
AAAACCCAAAGTGTGAAGTACGACTGACTACTCTTCGCGGTACGCTGTCGCGCGTTCCCGCGACCCGAGCCGAGGAGGCCTCCGTTGGCGACAGCGACCGAGTCCGTGATCAAGCCCGACCACGGCGCCAAGCGCGACCACTTCATCTTCACCGACGAGCACGAGGACCTGCGCGCGTCGATGCGCTCCTGGGTGCTGAAGGAGCTCACCCCCCACCGAAACGAGTGGGAGGAGACCGGGTGGCCGGATGAGATCATGCGCCGCGCGGGCGAGCTGGGCTACCTCGGCCTCTGCTTTCCGGAGGAGTACGGCGGCCAGGGCGGCGACTACTACTACTCCCTCGTGCGCTCGGACTGCATGAGCTACGCGGGCAACGGCGGGCTCGGGATGGGGTTCGCGGTCCAGACCGACATGGTGCTGCCGCCGGTCCACCTGCTCGGCACCGAGGAGCAGAAGCAGCGCCACCTGGTCCCGGGGATCAAGGGCGAGAAGATCGGCTGCCTGGGGATAACCGAGCCGGGCGCGGGGTCCGACGTCGCCGGCATCCGCACGACCGCGCTTCGCGACGGCGACGAGTACGTGATCAACGGGTCGAAGACGTTCATCACCAACGGGGCGCGAGCGCACTTCATCGTCCTGGTGACGAAGACGGATCCCGACGCGGGACACGACGGGATCACGCTGATGCTCGTCGACCTCAAGGACGAGGACGGCAACCCGACGCCGGGGTTCTCGGTCTCGCGCAAGCTCGAGAAGATGGGGATGCACTCCTCGGACACCGGCGAACTCGCGTTCGAGGACGTCCGCGTCCCCGCGGAGAACGTCCTCGGGGAGGTCGGCAAGGGCTTCTACCACATCTCGTGGGAGCTCCAGGGCGAACGCCTCGTCGCCGCCACCGGCTCCGTCTCCTCCGCGGAGCGCATGTTCGAGAAGACGCTCACCTACGCGAAGGAGCGGCAGGCGTTCGGGCGCCCGATCGGCCGCTTCCAGGCGATCAGGCACAAATTCGCCGAGATGGCGACGAAGATCGAGGCCGCGAAGCAGTTCACGTACGCGACCGCGTGGCGCTACGCCAACGGGGAGTACCCGGTGCGCGAGATCACCGCGGCGAAGCTGTTCGCCTCCCGCGTTGCGTGCGAGGTCGCCGACGAATGCCTCCAGATCCACGGCGGCTACGGGTACATGAAGGAGTACGAAATCGAGCGCGCGTACCGCGACGTGCGCCTGAACCGGATCGGCGCCGGCACCGACGAGATCATGCTCGACGTGATCGGGCGCAGCTACGGTCTGTAGCCGGCCGCACCCGCGACCGTTGTCAGTTGGCACGGCGACAGGCTGGTCGCGTTCCCCCGCCTAGTCAAGGTCCGCAAGCGGGGCTCGACCGGGTGAAGCGAATCAACAGGGGAAAGTAGCTGCGGTTCCCGATCAAGGTCACCGACGTGACCGGCGAGACGACGAAGCTCAAGCCGCGCGCGAAGGCGCGGTAGGCTCGCCCGGGCTGTCCAACCTCGACCACATCCGCAGCTACTACGAGGCGCTGAACACCGGCGACCCCGAGCGGGTGGCGGAGCACTTCACCGACGACGCCGTGCACTACTACACGCGCCTCGGGCCGCACGAGGGCGACCGCGCGATCGGCGACAACACCAAGTGGGCGGTGGAGAACCTCGACGGCCAGTGGCACCTCGAGCACGGGATCGAGCAGGACGACGAGGCGGTGATCGAGTGGGCGATGACGTGGCGCGACCCGAAGTCGGGTGAGCGGCGAATCAACCGCGGGACGGAGTGGTTCCGCTTCCGGGACGGGAAGATCGCGGAGGTCCGCGCCTACCACCACGGCGACCGCAAGAACCCGCAGGGCGACCTGCTCGGGTTCGACCACGAGGGCCGCGGCTACACGATGCTGTGAGCGTCATCAAGGACACGGGGGAGCGGGCGCTCCTGCCCCCGTTCAGCGACGAGCACGAGCAGCTGCGCGAGTCAGTGCGACGGTTCGTCGGCAGCGAGATCGCGCCGCATGTCGACGAGTGGGAGCAGGCGCGTGAGTTTCCCCGCGAGCTGTTCGCACGCTGCGGGGAGCTCGGGTTCCTCGGCCTGAAGTACCCGGAGGAGCTCGGCGGGCAGGGCGGCGACTACGTCCACGACGCGGTTTGGATCGAGGAGCTGTCACGGTCGGGGGCATCCGGCGGCGTCGGCGCGGGCCTCGGCGCCCAGACGGGGATCGCGACGCCGCCGATCTTCAACTTCGGCACCCCGGAGCAGCACGAGCGCTGGCTGCGACCCGCGATCCGCGGCGAGCTGATCGGCGCGCTGGGGATCACCGAGCCCAGCGCCGGCTCCGACGTCGCCTCGATCCGCACCTTCGCCCGCAAGGTCCCCGGGGGCTACGTCGTCAACGGCGGCAAGACGTTCATCACCAACGGCGTCCGCGCAGACTTCCTGGTCTGCGCCGTGCGCACCACGGAGGAGGGCGGCCACGGCGGTCTCTCGTTCCTCGTCCTCGAGCGCGAGATGCCCGGGTACGAGGTGACGGGCAAGCTCGAGAAGCTCGGCTGGCACGCGTCGGATACCGGCGAGCTCTCGTTCACCGACGTCGAGGTGCCCGACGAGAACCTGCTCGGGGAGCAGGACCGCGGCTTCTACCTGATCATGGCCAACTTCTCGTGGGAGCGGCTGCTGATGGCGCTGGGGGCGGTCGGGGGGATGCAGCGCGTGTTCGCGACCACGCTGGAGTACGCGAAGCAGCGCGAGGCGTTCGGCCGTCAGATCGGCCGCTTCCAGGCGGTCCGCCACAAGTTCGCCGAGATGTCGACCAAGATCGAGGCGGCGCGCTCGCTGACCTACCACGCCCTGCGCCTGTTCGCCGCCGGTGAGGACCCGATCCGCGAGGTCACGATGGCGAAGCTGTTCACGCAGCGGGCGATGGTCGAGGTCGCGGACGAGTGCGTCCAGATCCACGGCGGCTACGGCTACATGCGCGAGTACGGCGTCGAGCGCGCGCTGCGGGACGCCCGCCTCGGCCCGATCGGCGGCGGCACCGACGAGATCATGAAGGAGATCCTCGGCCGCCAGCTCATCGGGTAGCGCCGTTCCCAATAGAGTCCCGGGGCCGCGCAACCTAGATCACCGATTCCCAACCCACGCACCCACGGACATTGGGAGTCGATCATCCAGATCACGAGCGAGGAGGAAACGCGAGCGATGGGACTGCTTGACGGCCGGGCCGCGATCATCACCGGGTCGGCCCGCGGGATCGGACGGGCGACCGCCGAGCTGTTCGTCGGCGAGGGCGCCCGGGTGCTGATCAACGACATCGACGGGGACATCGCCGAGCAGGCCGCCGGGGAAATCGATGGCGACACCGCGGTGTTCGCGGGCGACCTGACCAAGCCGGGGGTGCCGGAGGACCTCGTGAAGAAGGCGACGGACGAGTTCGGCGAGGTAGACATCCTCGTCAACAACGCCGGCTACACGTGGGACGGCGTCCTGCACCGGATGTCCGACGAGCAGTTCCAGGCGATGCTCGACATCCACACCGTCGTTCCGTTCCGGATGATCCGCGCCGTCGCACCAGCGTGGCGCGAGGCGGCTAAGGCCGAGCGTGACTCCGGCGAGGAGCGGTTCCGCAAGATCGTCAACGTGACCTCGATCTCGGGGACGATGGGCAACGCGGGCCAGGCCAACTACTCGGCCGCCAAGGCCGGGGTCACCGGGCTGACCAAGACCGTGGCCAAGGAGTGGGGCCAGTTCAAGATCAACTCCAACGCGGTCGCGTTCGGGTTCGTCGAGACCCGGCTCACGCAGGCGAAGGAGAAGGGCGAGACGCTCAAGGCGCCGAGCGGCGAGGAGGTTGAGATCGGGGTTCCGGAGCAGATGCGTTCGATGGCGGCGATGACGATCCCGCTCGGGCGACCGGCGCGCCCCGAGGAGGCGGCTGGCCCCGTGCTGTTCCTGTGCTCGCAGCTGTCGAACTACGTCCACGGCCAGATCCTCAACGTCACCGGCGGCCAGTTCACCGGGATGACGACGTAGGAAGGAGGGCGATGAAGCCGCTGGCCGTCGTAGGGGTTCCGGTCGACTCCGTCGGCCGCTCCGGCGGCACCGAGCACGCGCCGGCTGCGCTTCGCGAGCTGGGGCTGCTCGACGCGGCCGGCGCCGACGATGCCGGCGACCTCGACGTCAGGATCCGCGGCGAGGAGCGCGACCCGGAGACCGGGATCGTCGCGAGCCGGGGCGTTCTCGACACCACCACGACCGTGAGGGGTGCCGTCGCCGAGATGGTCGGGCGCGGCGAGCGCCCATTTCTCGCCGGCGGCTGCTGCTCCGAGGTGCCGGGGGCGCTGGCCGGGGCGCGCGACGCCCTCGGCCGCGTCGGGCTCGCTTACCTCGACGGGCACATCGACCTCTACGACGGCGACACCTCCCCGACAGGCGAGGCGGCCGACATGCCGATCTCGGTCGCGCTGGGGCTCGGCCCCGCAGCATGGGTGGAGGCGGCGGGCGGCGCTTCGCTCAAGCCCGAGGACGCCGCGCTCGTCGGCCATCGCGACCAGGAGGAGTCGCGAGCCTACGGCATGACCCAGCCCGAGGAGCTCGGAGCCGGCGTGATCAGCATCCCGGTCGACGAGCTTCGCGCCCAGGGGTCGGATGTGGTCGGAGCGCGGGTGGCGGAGGCGTTCGCGTCGAAGCCGATGTGGCTCCATCTCGACGTCGACGTGCTGGACCAGGACGTGTTTCCGGCCACCGACTACCTGATGCCGAACGGGATGAGCTGGGAGGAGCTGATGCCGGCGCTCGCGCCGCTCGCCTCCTCGCCCTCGCTGGTCGGCTTCTCGCTCGGCTGCTACAACCCCGACAAGGACCCCGGCCGGGCGTGCGGCCGAGCGCTCGTCGACGCGCTCGCGAGCGCGCTCCACGGCTCGTAACGCGGTGCGCGTGGACATCCTCATCGAGGGCCAGGAGGACGTGAGCTGGCCGGACTGGCTCGCGCTCGCCCAGGCGTGCGAACGCAGCGGCATCTCGACCCTGTTCCGCTCGGATCACTACCTGTCGGTCGTCGGCCGCCGCGAGCGCGGCTCGCTCGACGCGTGGGCGACGATCAGCGCGCTGGCCGCGACCACCTCGGCGCTCCGCCTCGGCACGCTCGTCTCCCCCGTCACCTTTCGTCATCCCTCGGTGCTCGCCAAGTCCGCGGTGACGGCCGACCACGTCTCCGGCGGGGGACGGATCGAGGTCGGGATCGGCGCTGGCTGGCTCGAGGACGAGCACGCGCGGTACGGCTTCCCGTTTCCCGCGACGCGGGAGCGGCTCGAGCTCCTCGAGGAGCAGATCGAGATCGTCCGCCGGCAGTGGAACGAGACCGAGCTCGAGTTCCGGGGAGACCACTACACGCTCGAGGAGCTCGACGCGCTGCCGAAGCCGCTCCGGCCCCCCAACCTGCTCGTCGGCGGCAGGGCGAGGCCGCGGAGCCTCGCGCTGGCGGTGCGGTGGGCCGACGAGTACAACCTCGTGATGATGGGTGCCGAGGAGGCGGGGGAGCGGCGCGCCGACATCGAGCATGCGTGCGAGCAGGCCGGACGCGATCCGCTCACCGTGTCGCTGATGACCGGCTCGGTGGTCGGCGCCGACGAGGCCGACCTCGCCGACCGCGCGCGGCGCCTCGCGGAGCTGCGCGGCGAGGACTCCGTAGAGCCCGCCGCCTACCTCGTGAGCCTGCCG
>DATHVJ010000090.1:0-6182 GCA_035461345.1 Solirubrobacterales bacterium
GACGGCCTGCACGCCGCCGCGATGGAGCCGGGCGGGACGTCGTACGGCGTGTTCGGGAACTGGAAGCGGGACGTCGCCGGCAAGACCGGCACCGCCGAGCGCGGGGAGGGGAACGAGGACCAGGCGTGGTACGCGGCGCTGGGGCCGTATCCGAGTCCCCGCTACGTCGTCGCGGTGACGATCGAGCGCGGCGGGTTCGGCGCCGACTCGGCCGCCCCCGCGGCCGCCCAAATCCTGTCCGAGCTGCTCGGCACCAAGGCCGCGGCGCCGGCATCCGAGCAATCGGTCGGGACCGGCACGACGACGGGGAGCTACGACTGATGGCCACCGCGCGCACCAGGCCAGGGGGCGGGGTTGGGGCCACTCCTCGCCCGCGGCGCTTCGACACCCACCAGCCGGGGCTCGCCGAGCGGCTCGGGCTTGCGCATCTCGACCCGCTGCTCGCGTTCGCCGCGATCGGGCTGATCGCGTTCAGCGTCTTCACGCTCGGTGCGAGCACCAGGGACGAGGTCCCCGGAGACCCGTACTTCTACGTCATCCGCCAGGTCATCTACGCGGTGCTCGGGATCGCGCTGATGCTCGCGATCGCCCGTGTCGACTACTCGCGCTTCCGCGAGCTCCGCGTCGGCATCTACACGGCGCTGATTGCCTCGATCACGCTCGTGCTCGTGCTCGGCGCGGCCGCGCGCGGCTCGCGGCGCTGGATCGAGCTTCCCTTCTTCACCTTCCAGCCGTCGGAGATCGGCAAGGTGCTGCTGATCAGCGCCCTCGCGGGGTTCGTGATCGACCGCGCGAGGCGAATCCCCGAGCGCCAGCGCACGGCGCGGCTGCTGCTGTTGGGGCTGGCGCCGGCGGCGCTCGTCTTCCTGCAGCCGGACATCGGCACCGGCCTCGTCTTCGTCGTCATCACGCTTACCGTCCTGTTCATCGCCGGGGTGCGCTGGACGCACTTCGCGGCGCTGGGCGGTCTCGCCGTCGCGGCGGTGGTCATCGCACTGGTGATCGCACCCGCCGTCGGCGCGCCCGTGCTGCGGGACTACCAGCAGGAGCGCGTGACCGCGTTCCTCGATCCGAGCGAGGACCCGCGCGACTCCAGCTATCAGATCAACCAGGCTTTGACCGCCATCGGCTCGGGAGGAAAGACGGGCCGGGGCGACGACGCCACACAGACGCAGAGCGGCTTCCTGCCGGAGTACCACACGGACTTCATCTTCGCCGTCGTGGGAGAGCGCTTCGGCTTCGTCGGCGCTGCGTTGCTTCTGTCCCTCTACGCCCTGCTGATATGGCGGGGGCTGCGAATACTCACGCTTTCGAAGAACCTGTACGGGAGCATGGCCGCCGGCGGAATCGTCGCGATGCTCATGTTCCAGCTATGCGTGAACGTCGGCATGACCCTAGGGGTGATGCCGATCACCGGCATTCCGTTGCCGCTGGTCAGCTACGGAGGATCCTCCGTGCTGACGACGTTCATGGCTATCGGGTTGCTGCAGAGCGTCTACGTGCAGTCGCGGCTCGCCTCCAAGAGCAGGGCATCCCTGTACTGACGGAGCCACCGGCCCGTCAGCGGGGACATACCTGTCTCGAGGTGAGAATTTGAGAAAGCGAGTATTCGTATCCGTCGATCCCGGGGAGACCCGTGTCGCGGTCCAGGAAGCCAAGGGGACCGCCCGCTCCGACCGGGACGGAAAGAAGAGCAAGGGAAAGAGCCGCGGCGACGACAAATGGCGCGTCGGCGAGCTGTACGTGGAGCGCCGTGGCCAGCGCTCGATCGTCGGCAACATTTACAAGGGAGTGGTCGACAACGTGCTCCCCGGCATGGAGGCCGCGTTCGTCGACATCGGGCTGGAGCGCAACGGGTTCCTGCACGTCGACGAGATCGTCCTGCCCGGCGGAGAGACAGCCCCGCGCCGCGGCCGCGGGAAGGGCCGGCGGATCGATCAGCTGATCAAGCCCGGCCAGGAGATCATCGTCCAGGTCGTCAAGGACCCGCTGAAGACGAAGGGCGCGAGGCTGAGCATGCAGCTGTCGATCGCCGGCCGCTACCTCGTCTACATGCCGCAGGGCGGGGGCGTCGGGGTGAGCCGCCGGCTTCCCGACAAGGAGCGCGAGCGCCAGCGCAAGCTGCTCGACAAGCTGCACAAGGACGACGGCGGGCTGATCGTCCGCACCGCGGCGCAGGGCGCGAAGAAGGCCGACTTCGAGCGCGAGATCGCCTACCTGCACAAGCTGAACGAGGTGCTCGAGCGGCGGGCGAAGGACGCCAACGCGCCTTCGATGGTGTTCCAGGAGGCGGACCTCTCGGTGCGGGTGCTGCGCGACGTGCTGCGAAGCGAGTTCGAGGGGGCGATCATCGACGACGAGAAGCAGCACTCGCGGGTGACGAGCTTCTTCCAGCGAACCGCCCCGGAGCTGGTCGACTCGGTCGAGCTGTACAAGGAGCGGGAGCCGCTGTTCGAGCGCTACGGGATCGAGGAGGCGTTCAACTCCGTGCTCGAGCGCAGGGTCGACCTGCCATCGGGCGGCTACCTGATCATCGACTACGCCGAGGCGCTGACGGTGATCGACGTCAACACCGGCAGCTTCACCGGCCGCGGCAAGGGCCGGCTCGAGGACACGATCACGAAGGTCAACGTCGAGGCCGCCGACGAGGTGGTGCGCCAGCTGCGCCTGCGCGACATCGGCGGGATCATCGTCATCGACTTCATCGACATGGCCCGGTCCCGCAACCGCGACCAGGTGCTGAAGACGCTGCGCAAGCACCTCGACGAGGACCGCACGAAGACCTACGTCGTCGAGGTCTCGCCGCTGGGGCTGGTGGAGATGACGCGCCAGAACGTCACCGACGGCGTGCGCGAGATCCTCACCACGCGATGCCCGACGTGCGACGGCGAGGGTGTCGTCAGCTCGGCCGAGACGGTTGCGATCGACGCCCTGCGGCGGCTGCGCAAGGTGATCGAGGAGCGGCCGAAGCCGGAGGCGCACCTGATCCGCGTCAACCCGGCCGTGGCCCGCGAGCTGCTGCGCGAGGACAGCGGGCTGATCGAGCTCGAGGAGGAGACCGGGAAGCACTTCCACTTCGAGGGCGGTGCCACGCTGCCGATCGATACATTCGAGGTCGCCGAGAGCGGCACGCGCACGGCGATCGAGGCGCGCGCGCTTCCGTTCCAGGTCGGCGACGAGGTGCTGGTCACACTCGAGGAGCCGCACATGTACAACGCGGACGACGCGATCGCCCGCGTTGACTCGTACATCGTCAGCGTCACCGGCGCCGGCAGCCACGTCGGCGAGCGCAAGCTGGTGCGGATCGAGAGCGTGGAGCGCTCGGCCGCGCTCGCGTCGATGATCGACGGCGGTGGCGACGGCGCCGGGGGGTCGGAGAACGGCGGCGGCGAGCAAGTAAAATCCTCGTCCTCGCGACGGCGCCGCGGCCGCAGGGGCGGCAGGCGCCGTTCTCGCGCCAAGAGCGGATCCGCGGACAAGGACTCATGAGCCCCACCTACGCGATAGTCGAGACCGGCGGCAAGCAGTACCGCGTCGAGAAGGGCGCGGAGCTGCTCGTCGATCGCCTGCCCGATGACGAGGGGGCGAAGGTGACCTTGCGGCCGGTGATGTTCCGGGGCGACAAGCAGGTCGTGCTCGAGCGCGGGGAGCTCGACAAGGTCAAGATCGAGGCGAAGGTCGCCGAGCACCTGCGCGGCGACAAGATCCGCGTCTTCAAGTACAAGCCCAAGAAGGGCTACCGGCGCCGCGCCGGATACAGGTCCGAGCTGACGAAGCTCGAGGTGACCGAGGTGAAGATGCTGACGCGGAAGCCGGCGAGCACGACCAAGTCGGAGCCGAAGGCCGAGCCGGCGAAGAAGCCGGCGGCGAAGAAGAAGCCGGCGGCGAAGAAGCCCGCCGCGTCGCGAAAGCGTTCTGCTAAGAAGGAGAGCTAGGCATGGCGCACAAGAAGGGACTTGGATCGAGCCGGAACGGCCGCGACTCGAACCCGAAGATGCTCGGGGTGAAGGTGTTCGCCGGGCAGCGGGTCGGAGGCGGCGAGATCATCGTGCGCCAGCGCGGCACGCGCTTCCGTCCCGGCGACGGCACCGGGATCGGCCGCGACCACACGATCTTTGCCACTCGCGCCGGCGTGGTCGACTTCGCCTCCGGTGGCCGCGGTCGCGTGATCTCGGTCGTCGACGGCGACTAGCGAGCACCCGCTCTAACCTCGCGGTCGTGTTCCACGACCGCGCGCGCATACACGTGGAGGGCGGCCGCGGCGGCGACGGCTGCGTGAGCTTTCGCCGCGAGGCGCACGTCCCGAAGGGCGGCCCCGACGGCGGCGACGGCGGCCGCGGCGGAGACGTCGTCGTGGTCGCGGACCCTTCGCTGCGCGACCTCGCGTCGCTGCGCCGGGGCAGCCACGTGCGCGCGGGCCGGGGACGCCACGGGCAGGGAAAGCAGCGCCACGGCGCGCGCGGCGACGACGCTCTGGTGCGGGTTGCCCCTGGCACCGAGATCATCGGCCTCGACGGGGAGCGGTTCGACCTCGTCGATCCGAAACAGCGGGCGATCGTCGCCCAGGGCGGAAGCGGCGGGCACGGCAACAGGCGCTTCGCGTCGTCGACGCGCCAGACGCCGCGGTTCGCCGAGTGCGGGCTGGAGGGCGGGTCGGGATGGATCGAGCTGCGCCTCAAGCTGCTCGCCGACGCGGGTCTGGTTGGCCTGCCGAATGCCGGCAAGTCGTCGCTGCTCGCGCGGATGACCCGCGCCGCGCCAAAGGTCGCCGACTATCCGTTCACGACGGTTGAGCCTGTGCTGGGCACGCTCGAGTCCGACGACCGCCAGCTCGTGCTCGCCGACATCCCGGGGCTGATCGAAGGGGCCGCCGCCGGCGCCGGTCTGGGTCACGAGTTCCTCGCCCATGTCGAGCGCTGCCGGCTGCTCGTCCACGTCATTGATGTCGCCGGCGACGATCCGATGAGTGGATACGCGACGGTTCGAGCGGAGCTGGCCGAGCACGGAGCCCACCTCGAGCGGCTCCCGGAGCTCGTCGTGCTGTCGAAGCGCGACCTGCTGCCCGACAATGAGGTCGAGCGCCGGCCCGGCGAGTGGCGGGAGAAGCTCGGCCGCTCCGTCCTCGGCGTGCTCGCGGTGTCCGCGGCGACGGGCGCCGGGATCGACGAGCTGCGCCGATCCATCCTCGAGGCCGTCCCGGCAGAGACCGCGCGACGCTCGGCCGCGCAGCGAAGGACGTCGCGCGATTCGTTCCAGGCGGAGCACCGCGTCTACACCCCTGCCGGGGTCGGCGGGTTCGAGGTCGAGCGCGAGGACGGGGCGTTCCGGGTTGTCGGGCGGGGGATCGAGGTGCTGGTCGCCCGCCACGACCTCTCCAACCACGAGGCGCTCGCCTACCTCGAGCAGCGGCTGCGCGAGATCGGCGTGCTAAAGGCGCTCCAGGACGCTGGGTTCGAGCCGGGCGACGAGGTGCGGATCGGGGACGAATCGTTCGAGCTCGACGCCTAGGCGCTCATACACTGGCCGCCATATGACCGTCGTCGCAAAGCTCGGCTCCTCGATCGTCGCCGAAGACGACGGCGCGCTGCGCTCGGCCGTGCTCGACAGCGTGTGCGAGCAGGTCGCCGAGCTCAACTCCGGCGGCGAGAACGTCGCGATGGTGACCTCGGGGGCGATCGCGCGCGGGATGCGGGTGATGGGCCTGTCCGCACGACCGAGTGCGATCGACGAGCTTCAGGCGGCGTCGGCGGTCGGGCAGGGGTCGCTGTTCCGCGCCTACGAGGAGCGCCTGTCGCGTCACGATGTCCACGCCGCCCAGGTGCTGCTGACGGCGTTCGACGTCTCGGCCCGCACCCAGTACCTCAATGCGCGCGGGACCCTGCGGCGGCTGCTCGAGTGGCGCGTGGTGCCGGTCGTGAACGAGAACGACACGACGTCCACCGACGAGATCACGTTCGGGGACAACGACTTCCTCTCGGCGCAGGTGGCGATCCTGCTCGAGGCGAGGCTGCTGGTGCTGCTGACCGACACCGCGGGCCTGCACACCGCCGACCCCCGCACGGACCCCGGCGCCGAGCTGATCGAGGAGGTCGGCGACTTCGCGGAGCTGGAGCACTACGAGATCGGTGATCGCACCTCGGCCTTCGGGCTCGGCGGCATGCGCAGCAAGGTGAGGGCCGCGG